>PBRL01000068.1 GCA_002725925.1 Chloroflexota bacterium | reverse complement strand
TTAATGTATCGGTATTGTGAGGTATTTTAAAACCATTGTCTTGTCTATTCTTTTTTAGCTATAACAAAAAAGGGGTTCTTATAAAAACCCACAAGGTGTGCCCATTCCAGAGTAGCTATATCGGTTTGAACTGGAATTCTAAAAAGGAAGTTTCGAAGTTTGTGCTGGCGGTAGTCGTTTTTGGTGTTCGCTCTTGGTTTGCTTAAGGACTTAAATAAAATTTTTTATAAAAAAAATTGTACGCGTATGTGCTATATCCTACTGTAATATTACAATAACCACGATGGGGCAATTAAGAAATAAATAATAAAATTATTATAAGTATCTTAATTGTAATAATGGGGTTATTTTGAAGAAGAAGGTAGACTAACTGAAACTAAAGAGTGAAAAAACGGAGAACTAATCGAATAATGAAAAAACTTCTCACTATTCTCTTTCTGGTTCTTCTGAGTTTTTATTCTCATTCCCAAGGCCTTCCTCCTGACGGTCCTTATGAGTCTTTCCATGAAAACGGTCAATTGAAGACTGTAACAAACTTCAAAAACGGTTTGTGGGAAGGCCTTCATGAGGGTTTCTATGAAAATGGTCAGTTAGAAGAGCGTGGAAGCTTCAAAGATGGTAAACGAGAAGGGCTCTGGGTGAGTTACGATGAAAATGGTCAATTAATAACAAAAGGAGACTTCAAAAACGGTTTGAGGGAAGGTCTTTGTGAGTTCTTCTATGAGGGTGGTCAATTAAGTTGGAGAATAAACTACAAAAACGGAGAACAACATGGTCTTTCTGAAACTTACTATGAAAACGGCCAACTAAGGGCTATAACATACACAAAAAATGGAGACTTTCATGGTACTTATAAGTCTTTCCGTGAAAACGGTCAACTAGAGTTAAGAGGAAATTTCAAAAACAACATATGGGACGGTCTTTGGGAGAGTTACTACGAAAGCGGTCAATTGGAGAGAAGGGGAAATATTAAGAACGGAATACTAGACGGTCTCTTTGAAACTTACCACGAAAACGGTCAATTAAAGACAAGAGGAAACTATAAAAATGGAAAACTTTCAGTTCTCAAATCTCCAGAATAGTAGATCATAGCTGTGGTCATTGATCTTTAGAATTACTGAAGCAGGTAAACAACGGCATTTTTAACTTCTTGATCAGAAAGATCAAGACGCCCACCTTTTGCGGGCATAATTCCACTATCACTCCTATAGCCTTCAATGGCGTGTTTCATGAGAGTCTCAGTGCCTTGCTCCATACGAGCCTCCCAAGCAATCGGAACGCCTATGAAAGGAGCGCCCCCTGCTCCAGTTGTGTGACAGATAAAACAGGCGGAGTTATATGCTTCTTCGCCATTCATTACAGTGGCTAATGGGGCAGGAACGATTTTAGTAGTAACGATTTCAGATGTTTGTTGTTGGTTTTTTTTCAATGTGAATACAGGAGATATTCTATCTTCCAGCCTGCTGTTGTTGTGTTTACTGGTAGTATCTACAGCCTGATTTTTGATCAAACCACCGCCTAAATCTCCTACAAACTCAAACAGTAATATACAGCAAGCAAAAACAACGATTAAGGCTATAAATTTTTTATTAGAGAAACCTAACCCCGTGTCACTCACGACAGCTCCTTCTTTTTTAAACTATCAAGACAACGATGCCTCGAATACTGCTTACCAGTATAAATCGTGTTTGCTTTGTAATAAAGGAGATGTAAGCATATTTATCTAGAGCGTTTAAATAATATTTTTAATAAAAAATATTGCACACGTATGCAATATATCCTACTGTAATATTACAAATAGCAACAATGGGGGTAATTCAAAAATGAATAAGAAAATTATTCTAAGCATCCTGATTATAGTGGGTATATTTAAAATAGATGCTTTGACGGCAGCAATTACAATTGAAGAGATTACCGTTACAGCGAGATATCGTTCTGAGAATTTACAGCAGGTGCCGCTTTCTATTTCTGCTTTTTCTTCTGATCAGTTAGATAAAGCAGCTATAAGAAATGTTGATGATTTAGCAAATTTTACCTCAAATATGACTTTTAGTAGCAGCGAGAGTAGTCGTCTGCATGTTCCCGTAATACGTGGTATGGGTATGATTGATACTCGTGGTTTTGATAACAATGTCAGTATTTTTGTGGATGGCGCATTTATTTAAGGTCGAAGCGCCCAAAATGTGGGCATGCTTGATTTAGAGCGTGTTGAGGTTATTAAGGGTCCACAAAGCGCTCTGTATGGTCGTAATTCTTTTGCTGGTGCGATTAATTATGTAACCAATAAACCAGGCGATGAGTTGAAAGGATCAGTTTCAACGACTATGGATTTCGACAATCTTCTCCAAATTGGTGCTTCTATTGCTGGGCCAATTATCCAAGGTAAACTTTCTGGAAGGCTTGCGGTGGATCTTGATGAAGGTGGTAGTACCTATGACAATAGGCCAATGGGCGAGACATCCAGCATGGACTGGTTGGAACCAATGCCTCCGAGTGGTGAGCTTGGTGGTCACGATCATGAAAGCGTTATGGGAACACTCAGATACACTCCAAATGATTTTGCTGATATTGTTTTCAGTTTGTTTCATACTCAGGGAAATGTTGACCAAATGCCACTTTCAATTGACCCCAATAATTGTGGCGAGTATGACAATCCAGCAAGCGGATATGATAAAGGAGCTCCTTACTATCATTGTGGTGAGGTACATGGAGCAGAAACAGATACATTTGCTATGTCCCCTGATGCTTACTCAGATGAGAGTAGCTCAACACGTGTAACATTAAAAATGGATTTTAATTATGATGATTATACCGTTACATCAATTACCTCTTATTCAGACAATGATAGCCATGGAAATATGGACCTTGATCGTGGTTATAGGGGTGCCGAACATTATGGTTGGACTACTGTTGCTGCAGCTCAATCATATTTTTATGGTGGTCCTCTTTATGGCCGTATGGCTAATTTGGGTCCTATTGGCACTCCACCGTTATTGTCATCGGATCCAGGGTTCCCGGCACCCACTATACCAATTGGAGGATTATTTTTAGCCGACACTTATCTTGGATCACAGAATCTTGAACAGGTATATAAATCTCAAGAAATTAGAATAGAATCCAACTCAGATCAAAGACTCCGATGGTCTGCGGGTGTGTATTATTTTAAATCTGATAGCACTACGTCATCAGGCTTTAATATTGATGTGAGTGCTGCGCTTGAAGCATCAGGTTTGGCTGCTAATGAACTTATTTTTCTTACTGCTGAACACCTATATTTTCCAACAGCATTCCATCCTATGTTTGGCTTTCCCATCGCCTTCTTCAATGGGGTTATGGGTGTTAGCCACCCAGTGCTTGCTCAACCATCTTTAGACCCAGGGAGTGCTGGAGTAATTTGGTGGGAGGGAAGCAATCCAAATAATTATCTAACTTCTTCTGAAAATGAAGTGACACAGCGTGCACTGTTTGGTTCGGTGCAATATGATATTACAGATCAAATTACCATAACAACAGAATTGCGTTGGACTGAGGATGATCGTGACAACTTAGATACGAAGGATGATTTTTTCTTCTCGCTAGCATCCTATGTAGCAGCAGGTGTTCCTGCTTATAATGAAGTTAAGCATGATTATTGGGATCCCAGATTCACTTTAAGCTATCGGGCATCGGAAGACCGTATGTTTTATGCTTCTGCCTCTCACGGCACTCGATCTGGTGGAATCAATCCCAATCTTCCTATTACAGCAGATCCATTTTTTGAGCCCGAAGAGAATTGGACTTATGAAGTGGGGGCTAAAACTTCATGGCTTAACGGCAGGTTACAGATTAATGGTGCTGCTTTTGTTATTGACTGGACGGACGCACAGTTTAGACAGATAGTATCTAATTACTTAACAACAACAGCTAACTCAGAAGGATTGGATGTTACTGGCTTTGAGGTTGATTTTGTTTATAGTCCAATTGATCAAATATTAATCACTGGTGGTTATGGTTATGCAAATGCTGAGTTTGCTGATGGCACTCTTTGGACTGGCGGCAATGCTTTCTGTAGCAAGATGTTAGATGGAGGCTCCAGTGTTTATCCAACATTGCCAATAAATTGCATAACATCACCTGTTAACGGTAAAAGCTACCCTGATATGAGTAAAAAAATGCCGAAACGTTCTAGCAAAAATACTGCTCATTTAGCTGTTGAGTATAGGCAGTCGCTACCTGAATCAGCATTCAATGATATGAATGGTTTTGTTAGGCTTGATGCCGTTTATCGCTCTAAACAGTTTATGGATGAAATGAATGTTGGCTTCGTGCCTGATCGTACGGTGATGAACCTAAGTGTTGGCGTTGAATCAGGAAAGTTTGATCTGATTTTCTGGGTTCGGAATCTGTTGGATGAAGATTCTCCAATCTTTGCACAACAATTTGGAACAGATTTTAATTCCCAGTTAACAACATCAAGCGCTTTAAACCCAACATTGCGTCAAGTGGGTGTGAGTGGTCGCTTCCGTTTTTAGTAAATTAGACAAGCTGAACCATTCTTAGTCATTTAATAGCAAACACTAGTTAAACGTTGGCTAAATTCCCATGAGAATTGTAAGCATTGTATTTGGTTTGTTTATGACGCTTATGATGAGTGGAACGCCTTCATTGGCTATCAACAGTGATGATATAAATGACAATGAACTTATTCTCGTTGCTGGTGCTTCTGGAAGAACAGGGGTTTATGTTCTTAAATATTTGAAAGCGGAAGGTAGAAATTTTATTGCGATGACCAGCAATAGAGAACGCGCAATTGAAAAGGTCAGTGATGATTACAACTGGGTAGAAGCCGATGTAAAAGACCTAAAGACCTTAGAGCCAATTATGGCGGGTGTAACGAAAATTATTTCTGGTCTAGGATCGACAAAGTTTGAGGGTCCAAATAGTCCTGAGCATATTGATTATGGCGGAATTAAGAATCTGGTTGATGTAGCCGAGGCAGCAGGCACGGTTGATCAAATTGTTCTAATGTCGTCTTCAGGCGTCACCCAGAAGGATAACCCTCTCAATAGATTTGGTAATGTTTTGACCTGGAAACTAAAAGGTGAAGATTATCTGCGTGCAAGCAGTATTTCTCATACCATTGTCCGTGCGGGTGGCTTAACCAATACCGAAGCTGGAATCGTTAGCATACGATTGCAACAAGGCGATAGAGCATTAAATGGAGGTATGACAGGTCGTGGTAATTTTGCTGCAATCTGTATCGAGGCTCTTACCAATCAGGATGCAAAGAATAAAACCTTCGAAGCTTTTGATGATAAAACACTCGAGCCTGATACTTGGTTAAAAGTTTTTTCAAAGCTCATACCTGATGAGAAGCAATAGATAAAATCTACAATTACGATTCAGGCGAATTATAAGCTGATGATAAAAAAGAAGAGCAGGACTACTTCCTTTAATGTTGCTGAACTAGCGGGCGTATCTCGATCAACTGTATCACGAACATTCACTCCAAATGCCTGCGTCTCATCAGAGACTAGAAAAAAAGTAATTGTAGCAGCTGATAAACTTGGTTATCGGCCCAATGTCATGGCTCGCAGTCTTGTTACGCAAAAAACCCAATTAATTGGACTAATTATAGCTGATTGGCATAACCCTTTCTATGCCAGCACTTTAAATAGTTACAGTGAAAAATTACAAAAAGAAAATTACCAAACTATTTTGGCAACCATTAATAAAAATAGTGACATTAATGCTTCCATTGAGTTTCTATTGCAGTATCAGGTAGATGGAATAATCATGCTCTCTGCCTTGCCATCTAGGGCTATAGTTACAGCATGTAATAAAAAAAATACACCTCTAGTTTTAGTAGGTTTTTCAGCAAAAAGAATCAGTGTTTGTAATGTAAGCATAGATCACAATGCGATTGGGGAGAGCTTGGCTAATTTTGCTTTAGATCTTGGATATAGGCGTTTTGTCCTTATAAGGGGTGATAAGAAATTTAAAGCAGGCGTCCAAAGAACCAAGGCTTTTAGCAAAGTTCTAGAAAAAGAACATAAAGGTGAAATTGTTGCCGATCTTACAGGCCTATTAGGTCATGACGAGGGACGAAACGCCATGGCAGATATCGTAAAAATAAAACCTGAACTTGTAATATGTTCTTCAGATTTAACTGCGCTGGGCATTATGGACGGAGCACGTGTAGATTATAATCTTGAGATACCAAAGGACATTGCGGTCATTGGTTTTGGAGATACTCCAATGTCTTCCTGGGGGATGAATCGTTTAACGACTGTTCAGTTACCACGTGAAGACTTGATCGATGAATCCATTGATTGCCTACTTAAGCGTATTTATGATCCTCAGCTTCCTCCAAAAAGCACTGATCTGCAAGCGGTTATAGTACCTCGTGACACAACTAGGCAAATCTAGGTTTCCTGATAAAAGGATTACTCTGGTTTTATGAATTTGAATATGAAACGATCCGATTTCCCTCGTATAGCAGGCATCATAACCATGGTATTGTGCATATCACTGGGGTGATTTAAAACGTCACTTTCAGCAATAAAAAGAAACCCCGCACTTTCAACTTCTTGCTTAACAAGAAGTTGGTCTATGCGATGAAATTTATCTACATCACGTAAACCAGATCCCGCTTCAGCTTTATGATCAACAACTATAAGAGTGCCGCCTGGTTTAAGCGCATCAAACAAAGCATTATTCATAGCTTCTGAATTGATATTAAGCTGTGATAAATGTGTGTCATGATAGATCAGAATAATAATAGCGACATCAAGTGGTTCAGAAAAGACAGGAGAATTGAATGTACCCATAACACTAGATACATTGTCACGTTCTTCAGCTATTGGATCTGTTGGATTCCCGCTTTTAAAAATACGAGCAAATTCTTTGCCATTAAAACCATAGACATGACCATTTGGCCCAACAATATCACTTAGAATTCTTGTATAATAGCCACCTGCTGAGCCGATATCAGCAACCACATCACCAGATTTAATGCCCGAAAAGAGCATGACTTCAAATGGCCTTCTGTCAATGTCACGCTGTCTATCTTTTTCAGGTCTTGATTGATTCTCAACTGCCTTTTTGATAACAGTTTGCAGATATATGTTGTTATCAGAGCTTTCTATGTCTGTAGAAATACAGACTGATACTAATAGTATAAGTGTACAAAAAGTTGCTAGTTTTATTTTCATAATCATTGTTAATACGATGTGGCTGTTCTTAATAAAGTATTTTGAGCAAAATTAGTCCATAAATATCCGATATAGATGTAGCATATCAGAGTCATAAGCATTAAATGTTTTACCTATGGATTCATCATTGCCTAATGCTTCAATGGCTAAATTAGCAACATCTACTCTAGCAATATAGCTAAAAGCCAAATGATCTTCAGTCAGTTTTGCCTTACCCGAAGATTGACCATTGCTAAACCCACCGGGACGAATAATAGTAAAAGCAAGACCACTATCACGCAGATGATTTTCAGCCTTTGCTTTTAGTGGGATAACTTCGTTATGACCTCGACGAGCGGGCAATGGTAAAGCATCATGTGATTGTCCAGTTCCAATGACAGTAATTAAAATAAAGCGGTTTGCTCCAAATGTTTTTGCTGAGTCTATAATATTGCGATTACCAATAAAGTCAGGGCGCTTATTTGGGTCCATCTTTACTTGGCCGTAGATCATTGATTGAATGAAATTCTGTCGTGAGGGTAAATCTTTAGCTGAAGTGCCCAGTGCTGATATTACTGTACCATAGCTGTTTTGAGAAAAGATTGCTTGGACCTGTTCTTTAATAAGGGCGTCAGCGATCACTTGCTTAACCCCAAGTTGGTTTAATTTTTCAACATTTGAAGTGGATCGAACCATTGCAGTCACATCCTCACCACGATCTAGTAGTTTTCTAGCGATTTCAAGCCCTGCACCTCGAGTTCCCCCAACAATTAGAATTTTATTTGCGGGAGACACATAATTTGAAGATGATAAAAACGTTGTAGGTGTGTGGTAAACGCCGCTCATTAAGATTAAATAAGTGCTTGATATAACTATCGAAGCAATTAATAGGTAGCCTAGAGAGCGTAATATTATCGAAATTATATTCATATCTTTCTTTACTGAGCTCATTTAGTGAACAGCTTTTTCAACAACACAGATTTATTTTTTGTAAAAAAAACAGGGTATAATTTCTTGTAGATGATTGCAAACGTGTGCATGGCTCTTAAGCTAAGGGTTAAAAAAATATGCTCTAAACATCATCAAATTGATTTAGATCAATGAGTAATGCACACGTTTGCAATAATCTAATGTCCTAAGACTAAATTATTTACATTATTTTATATTAGAGGAGGATGATATGACCATTAACCAAACTATTTACGAGCGTGGAAAAACAGCAGGTATTTTTCCCTCGCTCTCATCACGCAGAGATGAAGCCTATGTAGGTTTTATAGAAGATGCTCGTAATCTATTGATGCATGCACAGCAAAAACCAATTGGAGAGTATAGCCGATCGTTGTTGCAAGATGCTGGAAAGAGTATGGAAACCGATCCTAAAAGTTCAGCAGAAGCTCAAGAGTTGCTCATGAAAGATAGCGTGTTAAAAACCTATTACCGAGTAAAACGTTCCCTTCAAGAATCCTTTTGGGAATGTATTCTAAATTCTTTTAATATGAAAAAAAATGAATTACTACAAGCCCTGGATGATGCTGAGAAAATTGGCCCTGGCTCAGTCAGTTATGACCCGGACTATGCTGTGGCGGACTACACCAAAAGAGAAATTCACCTTCAGCCTGGTGGTTATGTCAACGAACCGCTCGCTGGCTTTATTTACGACTATGGTTTAAAGGTTTTTATGGGTGGTTCTGCTGATAACGACGCAGCCCATAAAGGCCTAGCCAGCACCGCTGGTGCCCCTAAAGATGGGCAAGTAAGTCGCATCCTTGATCTCGGCTGCAGTGCGGGTGGGACTATCACAGCCCTGAAGAACATTTACCCGGATGCCGAAGCTTGGGGTATTGATGTCAGCGCCGCTATGGTGCGTTATGCTCATCTTCGTGCCGCTGAACAGAATGTGGACATCCACTTCAAGCAAATGCATGCAGAAGAACTCGATTTTGAGGACAACAGCTTCGATATCGTCACCGCTACCTTGTTGTTCCACGAACTGCCGGTTTCAATGGCAAAGAAAGTTATCGCAGAAGCCTTGCGCGTGCTTAGGCCTGGAGGCAGTTTTACAATTTTTGATTTTCCTTCAGCTAATAAACAAGATGTTTACGGTATGTTTTTTGGTGAAATGGATGCGCTGGATAATGTTGAGCCTTATATCCCTGAATATGTCCGCTCCAATGTCGAAGAGGTGATGGACGATACTGGCTTTGAGATGTTCCCATACGACCCTAGCAAAGGCTTGCTTATTGGTCGGATAGGCACTAAACCTGAAAACTAAAAGAGGAATAACATGACTAACAAAAAAAATAACGGACTTGAATATGTAAAAGATCTGCCAGGCTACGACCGTGGCTACCCAATCTATTTTGAGAATGAACTTGTTGATCACCTTATTAGCATAGTGCTTGAATTAGGAGCAGAGCTTTGGGTTGTTAAAGATCGTCTTGCTCATCTTGAAGAAATTTTGTCAGAAAATAACAAATTATCTTTGGCTGATCTTCAAACAGGAAAGCCATCAGAACTACTACAGGAAAAATTAGATGAAGAACGTCAGCAACTTGTAAAACGTATCTACGGTCGACTGTATTCTAAGTATGGTGGTGATGTAGCAGAGAGTGAAGGAGCTCTTTAAATCTATTTATTTTTTCACTTAATCAATCTATTCTAGATCTTAACTTGGTAATAAATGACTAGATAAAAGATTATTCGTGATCGAAAAATTAGTTTTCCTGTTAAGCTTGCTTTTGGAACTGGGCAAGTTTCGGAAGCTATTAAGTCAAATTCTTTAGAGTTCTTCTTGTTATTTTATTATGTTCAAGTTTTAAACTTGAACCCTGTTTTGGCGGGCACCGCTCTTCTTATAGCGTTGGTGTTTGATGGGATTACAGATCCTGTTATTGGTGCTTTTTCAGATAATTTTCATTCAAAGCTTGGTCGCCGCCATCCATTGATGTATGCGTCTGCTATTCCTTTTGGCTTGGCTTTCTATTTGCTTTTTAGTCCACCAGGCAGCCTGTCCGGAACAAGCCTTTTCATGTGGCTGACATTTTTCGCAATTAGTTTACGCATTTTAATGACTTTTTTCCTTGTGCCTTATTATGCTTTGGGAGCTGAGTTGACTGAAAATTATCGTGATCGTACAGCTCTTGTAGCTATTAGAAATATGTTTTCATTTTTTGCCGCCATGATTTTATCAATGGTTGGCTTTATGATTTTTTTTAAATCAACTGATGCGTATCCTCAAGGACAGCTCAACCCTGAGGCTTATCCTGCTTTCGCATTAACTTTTGCTATTGTATCGATTATTACAATGCTTATAGCAACGCGGGGCACACAATCACAAATTCCTTTTTTACATACAAGCAATAGCGAAGGAACTGTGTTTAAAGGCAGTTTCTATGATTCTTTTAAATACTTTTATAAAGAGCTTGGCAATGTTTTAAAGAACCGTGCATTCCTTTCTGTATTTCTTGTTGCTATTAGTTTTTATGTGTTAAGTGGCTTGCAGCGTGCACTTGTGCTTCATATGAATACTTATTTCTGGGCACTGGAAACATCCAAGATGGGATATCTGTTTTACGCTTTCTTTGCATCAACTGTTCTGTCTATACCATTTATTAAATACATTATGGATTGGTTGGACAAGAAAGGAACAATGTATTTAGGATTAATAATTTTACTAACATCTTTTGTGATGCCAACTACCCTACGTCTCATTGGTTTATTTCCAGAAAATGAAAGTCCATTATTATTTCCCGTCTTGATTTTTTGTCAAATCACAACAGGTTTTGGTATGGCAACTATGATTGTAGGGATGGGATCAATCATGGCAGATATTGCAGACAATCAAGAGTTACAAAATGGGAAGCGCCAAGAGGGTTTAATTTTCTCTTTTGTTACCTTTGCTATGAAAGCTACATCAGGAGTGGGGCATTTCCTAGCAGGATTAGCGCTTTCGTTGATATCATTTCCTACGACAGAAAATGTCAGGCCCCAAGATATACCAAACGATGTCATCTTTAATCTTGGACTGGTATACGGGCCCGGTGTTTTAGTTTTTGGCCTGCTCTGTTTTTATTTCTTTTCCTACTACAACATCACTCGTGAAAGCCATGAGGAAACTTTAGAAATTTTAAGTTTGAGGCGTTTAGAATCTAAAAAATAATACATCATGAGGATAAAATAATGTACATGCGTTTAAAACAATTTATCTCAGTTACAGCAGTTCTGATGGCATCATCTGTTTATTGTGCAGACGATACCTGTGTTGTCGGTGATTGCGTTAGTGGTGTTGGCACAATGCGTTATGGTGATGGTTCTGAGTACACTGGACAATGGAAAGAGGGAAAAAGACACGGTAAGGGGACAGAGATTCGTTACAATGGAGGGGTTGTCACTGGTCACTATGCCAATGATCGTCCTCACGGTTATGGCACCTACACTTTTTTAAATAATGCCAAATATGCCATTGATTGGACTGGTGACGAGGAGCAACTATTGGGCTCCTACGCCTATTCTCCTGGTGGCAAATATGTCGGAGAGCATGATAATCGAGAACATGGTCATGGTACGGTTATGTACAACGATGGCGGCACTTATATAGGCGATTATGATCACGGAAACAAACAAGGTAGAGGAACTTTCGTCTATCCCGGTGGTGGCATCTATCACGGTGATTGGTGGGCAGGCAAGCCTCACGGAATCGGAACATTTGTCCAGGTTAATGGAGATGTTTTCTACGGCGAGTGGGAGGATGGCATGCCTCAAGGACACGGCATACTGACCCATACTGACAACAGCACTAAAGAGGGAACTTGGCATAGAGGCCAGTTTATTGATACCTCGGCAACAACCAAAAACAGGACGGATTGAATTGTTGCTGGCTACATGCTCTTGCTTACATGGTCAGATTATAGTCATCACAGGAGGGTTGGTAGACTGGGACAGAAAAATGACTTTAGAGCTAGTTGTGACCGGCGCCAATTAAAGCACCAAACAGCAGCTTAAACCCACATCTGAATTCACAAAAATCATTCATAAAGTAACAACTCTGTTGTACACAAAACTGAGACAACGTGCGCTTGTTTCACTAACGAAAAACCGCATAGGACGTCATCTGCGTAACGTCGGGATAAAAAATACCAATAGCCGCTTGGCGACTAGATCGGCTGGTATAAATAATTGCGCCTTTGCCTGAAATATCGATATTGGGGTTATCTGTTTTCCTAGGCAAGGGATAGTAAGAAAACTTTTCTGTGTCCGGGTCAAATCTAATCAGTGCGCCGCCGAGGCCTTGATCTCCGAACCAAACTTTATTTTTATGATCCGCTATAATTCCGTAGGGATTGGACAAGGGCACTGTCCTATCTTCGCGGAAAGGTAAAACTGGATATTCTTTTTGTTTGCCAGTCTTGGGATCTAAGCGCCCAAGCAATCCAGAGCGGACCAATGAGTACCAGACAATACCTTCTTTATCCACCATAACCCGATTCATAGAGCAGGGACTGGCAAGTGCCGGGTATTCTTTAAACTGCTTGGTGTTTGCGTTGATGACGCCCACTTTACAACCAAATAACTCAGCGAAATAAACATTATCCTGTTGATCAACATCAATGCCGTATGGAAATGAATTAGGCGTGGGGATCTCATACAAACTGATTTTTTCTGTTTTGCGATCCCAAACGCCCATCTTATTACCAGTAATCACTGTAAACCAAACATTCTCTTTAGAGTCCAAGTCTGGAGTGTGTCCCTGAATGTTGTATATCTTTCCTTCTGGGTCCATAGGGAAGCGGTCCATCTGACCAGTTCTCGGATTCAGGCGACCCACGTGCTTTCCGTAAAATTCGATCCAAAATATATTATCTCTTGAATCAATAGTCATTCCGTGCGCTTGAATGTAGGGATTTCCATTAACTCTATCGATCCCAAAAGGATAATGAGAATACTCAGCGGTCCTCGGATCTAGCTTGCTGACGCCAATAAAGCTATTGGTGCCCCAAATATTACCGCTGTTATCGATGTGAGGCTCCAGAACTCTATGCTTGCCGGCTTCCGCTTTTGATCTAAGCGAAAGATCAGTATTGGGAGCCAAGGGCAGCATAAATTCTACAAATAAACCTTTTGACAATTCAGCTTCATCCAGAGGGTATTCAGCCTCAGAAATCAATATTCGATCCTGGCTGTCAGGACCAAAATTATCTGCCAGATAATCTGCTAACAGATCTCTTTCCTCATCAGTTATGCTCCCTACACCAGATCCCTCTTGAATCATTGCACCGCGCCTTGCGTTGGGGTCTAGCATCAAGCCTATCATCGTGTTCCACCCCGCCTTATTCATTTTGAAAGCTGGCAAAAACAGTTGGCCATGACAGGACATACAGGTTCTCTCGGCTATATCTCGTCCAGCTCCGGGCGGATACAGTTCATCGTAGGAGACCGCATTGCCCGTTTTCGCATTTCGAGTTTTTAATGTCAATGGATCCGCTGGACCTGTTTTGAGAGTAAAATCAGCAGCTATTTTGGTGCGTGCCTCAACTCTCACCCAACTGTGCTCTGAGCGCAGTGCCTCATGCTCTGACCAAATCTCATAAGCGCCAACCATCAGATTAGGCATCCGATATTGCCCCTTATTGGTATACACCATATAAAGCATATTTTTGTCTAAATTTTTAGCATATACCTTGGCTGCAGTGAATGTATTTGGCCCTGAAACACTGCCAAACATTACCGCAGTTCCGGGCACTCGTCCTAATCTAGTTTCATCGCTGTATATCTGACTAGTAAACAATCCTGCAAATATCCACACTGACACGAGCAACGATCGTAGCATCTTATTCATCCACATAGACTCCTATAATAGTTTTTTAAGGCACATCAAAGATCAAAATAGACCTATTTTGTTTAATACTCTAGGATTAACTAACCTCTGCGATAATCAACCGCAATACCAAAAATGTCTCAGTAGTGGGCAATCGATGGATCCAGATTTTGTCCATTATTGAGGCAAGCATTCTTTTGAACTTGCTCTTATAACGCTTACTCTTATGATTAGGATAGAAATTGTGCAATTTACAGGTATCAATAACCGCTCTAAAAACCACATTCAATCAAGAAAAATACTCTATGAAAGCACTTCTTTGTCTCGATTTTGAAAATGATATCGTACACCCAGAAGGTAAGGTAGCAAGCAAAGGGTATGCCGCATTTAATCAAACTCACAAATGCCTTCTGCGAGCAGCACAAACTCAGTCGAAATTTAGGCAAGCTGGTTTTCCCGTGCTACATATTCGTGTAGGTTTCTCAGCCAGCTATGCAGAACAGCCAAAAACCTCTCCGCTCATGGGACAAGCCCATAACTTTGGAGCCTTTAAGTTAGATAGCTGGGGCACCGAATTTTTATCTGAAGTGGCCCCATTTCCAGATGAGTTGATTATCACCAAACATCGAGTCGGTGCCTTCTATGGCACGGCATTGAATCTGACACTCAAAACTATGGGTATTAAAGAGCTATTCTTGATTGGAGTAGCCACTGATATGGTAGTTGAGTCAACTGCAAGAGAGGCTCATGACCGAGATTTTGTGGTAACTATAATCTCTGATTGCTGTATCGCTGCCAATGATAAAGATCATCAGCGTAGCCTGGAAAACATGCAGAAATTAAGCACGATAGT
Organism: Chloroflexota bacterium; assembly: GCA_002725925.1. Classification (GTDB taxonomy): domain Bacteria; phylum Chloroflexota; class Dehalococcoidia; order Lucifugimonadales; family Lucifugimonadaceae; genus Lucifugimonas. Next base: position 17,921 of record PBRL01000068.1, on the reverse strand, counting down.
TACCACCGACACCTTGGAACTAAGCTAACTAATGGCATCGTTCGGGAGTAATAGAGGCTGAGCTAGTGTGGAAAAGTGACATTATTATGATGAATGGAGAGCTCATGCCATTTACAGATGCTCACATACATCCCTTATCTCTCGCTGTGACCTACGCCACAACTGTTTTTGAGGGGTTGCGTGCCTACCATGTGCCAGATACCAATCAGTTCTCCCTATTCCGTGTAGAAGAACATTTAAAACGGCTAAAAGTGGGTATGAAGGTGATGCGATTTGAGGATACCTATGACAACCAATACTTGACTGACTGTTTAATAAATTTGATAAGAGCAAACAAACCTGACTCTGATGTCTACATCAAGCTTCTAGTTTATATTGAAGGTCAAGGATTGTTAGCGACCACAGGTCCTGTCGGGTTTACCGCGGCGGCAATGCCTAGAAAAAAAGCGGTATTTGCTGAACATGGAATGAGTCTAGGGGTAAGCTCATGGAGGCGACTATCTGATAATGCAAGCCCACCCAGAATCAAAGCAACAGCGAATTATCATAACGCTCGATTAGCCGTACATCAGGCAAAATTGGATGGCTATGATGGTGCTTTAATGCTCACTCCAGATGACTATGTATCTGAGGCGCCCATCGCCTGCTTTTTTATGGTTCGTGATGGAAAACTGATTACCCCTTCATGCTCAAGCAATATTTTAGAGGGCATCACTCGGGATACTGTTATCACTTGCTATCAAGAAACAACAGGAAATCAAGTTGAGCAACGTAGCATCGATCGCAGCGAACTATACTTTGCAGATGAAGCCTTTTTATGCGGTACGGGACAAGAAATTATTCCAGTTACATCCATTGATCATTTGAGCTTGGGTGATGGTAATGTCGGGCCAATCACCGACAAGATCAGGCAGGATTACTTTACCATAGTTCGTGACCCCAACGCAGATCACAAAGAGTGGCGCACTTTAATTTAGAACGATATTTTCTTGTTCAGCCGTTTGATTAGCCACTACTCGCTCAATAATAGACGACGCCGTTTTCACCATTACTGGCAAAAAGTCTTGCAGAGCTTTTTCTTTAGTTACTGCAGGAGTTGCATAGCGAATGGTTATTGCACCTATACTCTGTTTATTTTTTTTAATAATTGGCACCGAAAGGGATGTCAAATCAGAGATTCGCGTATATCCAACATAGGATTTATTTCTCTGCCGGCTATGCATGGAGTAGCCCTGCTTTCTTATTGTTTTCAGTGACCCTATTATTTCCTCCACCGATTCATTGGTTTGCTCTCGTAAATGACCAGTGTCATGTAAGACATTTAGAATATCGCGCTGTTTGGCGAGGCTGAGATGAGCCAAAATACATGGTCCGGACGCACATCCAAGGATAGGAACAGGATAACCGTTACTAAAATGTTCTATTGCTAAGGGACTAATCTTGTCTGTATTGTCACGTAAAATTAGCTCCACCCCCGATATGCAGGCAAGAGCAACTGGCCATCGCAAAGTCTCCGTGATGTTCAGTAAATACGGTCTGCTTAGAATGGCAAGTTGATCACCGTCTCTATAGCCATCACTCAAGGCTTTCACTTTTGGTGTCATATAGTAGCGATGATTATCTGGGTGTTTGTATACAAAACCCTTTTCTTCCAATGTGTTTAGTATTCTATATACTGTGGCCCTTGGTATGCCCAATTTCTGAGATAGTTCGCTTGCGCTAGCGCTGTTTCGCTTATTTAAAAAAATCAGTATTTCAAGGCCATTGCTCAATGATCTAATCATCATAATATCTCCCCATCTGCCTACTAGAGACCCTAGGCTTGCTACTCCTATAACTTATAGTAGGCCTGAGTTTTAAGGGTGTATAGATTTTAGTCACGCACTATCCAATATTGGACCATCAATTTTTTTGATACAACCACCTGAATAAGTTATTCATTCCGGGTTTTCCTCTGTTAAAGTTTGACCTTCTTTCTCTATCAACCCATTTGCCAAAGCAAATATTTTATATTCATCCGCGTTCTGAGCGCCTAGAGCAACGTGGCGATCGACGCCTTTAGCTTTAGGAGACGGCGGTCCCTGATACCCACTAAGTGCATATCCAGCGCTATTTTCGTCATGGAATGCAGCCAAGGTTTTGATCTTATTCATATCTGGATATAAGACCACTGCGCTGCCACCGTAACCAGCATATTTCCCAGCATTACGATAGATAAACCAGACACCGCCATCTCTGGTTATGGTAGTTTTTAAACTGTCAGATCGAGTAGGTATTGGGTAGTGGGTAAATGTATTAGTCGCTTGATCAAATTTCGAAACATAGTTGTCTGGAGCTATCCAAATATTATCTTGGTTGTCAGCTTCAGCATTATAAATAGCACCATAGGGAATGCCTGATGGATACTCTGTAACTTCTTCAGTTTCTGGATTCAATTTGTACAAACTTGAATTGTTAAATGCCAAATTACCCCAGGTACCTGCCCAAATCATATTTTTTGAGTCAGCGCCTAAACGTCTAATAGCCGTTACATTGTCAGTCTTAATGAGATTAAAGTGTTTAAATTCTTCCGTATCAGGATCAAATCGAGTCACGCCATTATTATGGTAATCAGCAAACCAGACTTTGTCATTATGGTCCATAACAATGCCGTAGGGTCGACTGCGTATAACAGGGACGTTCCAGTATTTGATAGTGTCTGTTTCTCGCTCCCATTTACCTAGAGCTCCGGCCCCTAGAAGGGACAACCAAAGATTTCCTTTAGAGTCAAAAATCTGCGTATTACTTCCTAAGAAGAGGTTCCCTGGCGCCTTCCAGTGATCAACAAGACCGGTTTCAGGATCTAAATGACGCACTACGTCACCCGAATACCAAACTGAACCATCAGTTTGATCAACTGCAATACCATGACCACCACCATGATCTTCAAACACAGTTTGTTCACCTGTACGAGGATCAAATTTGACAATACAACAAGCGGTATAAGCTAACCAAACATTTCCATCAAGGTCAAAATCTACCTGGTGAGGCCAAGGATCTACTGAATATTTACCCTCTGGCTCTCGATAAATATACTCAACAAACATGGCAGACTTTAGTGCAGACAAGTCCAGTTCGGGTTCCACCTCTAGTTGTATCACCTTGGGTGGCGCCTCAGCACTGAAATTATCTGCGAGATAATCAACTAATATATCTCGATCTTCAGGCGGTAAATATTTTGGGTCAAACATGGAAGCCTTGCCTTGGACACCGAAAGCGGCGCCTTTATGCATGCGGTCAACTGTTATAGCCCAGGCATCCTTATTTTTTGGAGCTCGTCCACCAGAATAAGACCTTACGGCATTATAAGAATAAAAATTAGCTGTATGGCAACCATGACAGGTTCTTTCGAAAATATCTCGTCCAGGACCCGGCGGATATATCTCGTCATAGGGAAGAGTCTGTGCATCAGGGTAATCCATTCCACCAACATAATTGGACACCGTTTCTATATCCGTAATAGTAAAATCAGCCTCCGCATGATCGCCTTTGTCGATGAAAAAACTAACAGTTTGAGAGCTAAAACTTTTTAGTTGGCCAATAGCCGGCCTTAATGTCACATCATAGTTGCCGCTAATCATGTGATTAGCGCGATATTCACCATCAACAACAAATACGGTGTAGCCCACATCTTTATCAGTGTTATATGCATAAACTACAGGCAGCACATCAACATCAGTCCCATTGACTATGCCCGAAAGCTCACCATACTCTGAGGCAGTTTTAGAGCAGGATAAATTAGTCAGCCCTAAAGCTAGAAACATAGCAGTTACTATGCTTTTTTTTAGTTTAGTAGTATTCATTAGCGTCTCCTATAAAGTATTTCCTCTTGGCTGCTTCTTTCTTTTAAGTTCTCGACTATCCTTATCTCGCTTAACGTCGAGCGTAAGGATTCTTAGTGGCCTCACCTGTGTGCAGCCATACACTCTTCACCTGAAGGTATTCTTTAATTGCCTGTTGACCATTTTCTCTTCCTAAACCACTTGATTTATAACCACCGAATGGTGATGTGTAACTTGTAGATCTATAGGTATTCACCCAAACTGTTCCCGCCTGTAATTGTTCTGATACGTTTATAGCTCGATTAAGACTTTTTGTCCAACCCCTGCCGCTAACCCATAATCAACATCATTGGCAATAGAAATTGCCTGATCTTCATCTTTAAATCGAATTACTGAAAGGACTGGTCCAAATACTTCTTCTTGGGCAATTCTCATACTGTTATCAACGTTTGCAAATATTGTTGGCAAAACAAATAATCCTTTATGCTTGCCCTCAACAGAAGCAGTGTCTCCACCCAAGACACATTCTGCTCCTTCGGTTTTAGCTATATCTATATATTTCAATATTTTTTTGTATTGGAGCTCATTGGCAATAGGGGCAATTTGAGTATCTTGAGACATTGGGTCGCCAAGTTTTGCGATTCTAGATATATCAATCAAGCGTTCAAGAAATTCATCATGAATTGTATCTTGAAGTAAAAGCCTGGACCCAGCAATACAGGTTTGTCCACTGGCGGCAAAGATACCAGAAATAGCACCATCAACCGCTTGATCTAAATCTGCATCATCGAAAACAATATTGGCTGATTTGCCTCCCAATTCTAATGTGACTTTTTTAAAATCTGCAGCAGCAGAAATATTAACATTTCGTCCACCTTCTTCTCCGCCAGTGAAGGCAACTTTTCTAACTTTCTTATGAGATACTAAGGGCTCTCCAACCTCTGCGGAATAGCCAGTCACCACATTAATCACACCTGGTGGGAATCCGGCCAATTCTGATAGTTTCGCAAGCTCTAAGGTTGAAGCAGAGGTGTATTCAGATGGTTTAATAACTACTGTATTGCCTGCCGCTAAGGCTGGTGCTAACTTCCATGCCAACAATAATAGTGGCGAATTCCATGGTGTTATGCAGGCACAAACTCCTAGAGGCTCATATCGCGTATAATTGAGTACTTTGGGCTTATCAATCGGCGGAACGGCTCCTTCTACTTTGTCAGCAAGTCCGCCAAAATACCCAAACCATTCAGTCATATAACGACATTGATTGATGACTTCGGTATAAAGTTTCCCATTATCACGCACCTCAATAGTTGCTAGTTTTTCAGCATTATCTAACAAAACTTGACCGAATTTTTTAACCATTTTTCCACGAGCGGTAGCGGTTAGGTCTCGCCATGCTTCACTCATAAATGCCGTGTTAGCTGCTTCTACAGCAGCATCAACATCAGAGGCATTACATTGAGGTATAGATGCCCAAGATTCTCCTGTATAAGGATTCAGACTATCAAATGACTTTCCAGAAGATGAGTCACACCATTGGCCATTAATATAGATTTGATAGGCATTCATTATTCTTCCTTTATACATTTATACTATCTCAATGTGAACTTGGAGAAGCATAATTTTGTTTAGCTAAATCTAAACATTTGCGATAAGGCTTTAAACCCCGCCAAAATAAAAATACTCCTATAGGACATGCAACAGCCACAGCAATAGACATAGAGTAGCCAACTAAAGCATCATTTTTGAATACTACATCTGTAAAAAACGCTATGAATGTTGGCCCAAAACCAATGCCGACCATGTTAGTGCAAAAAAGATAAATAGCTGAGACCTGAGCGCGAAGTTGATTAGGTGTTATCTCTTGAAGAGCAGCTGCTTGACATCCTACTGAGAAACTAGCAAAGAAAATGAACCCGCAATAAAAAATCATCGATAATTCTGGTGTTGGCATTAAAGAAGCGAGTATACCTATAGGTATCAAGCAGGCTTCAGCACCTAAGCAAATGCGTACATTAGCATCATTGTATCCTCGATTTCGAAGCCAAACACTTACACTTGAACCAGTATTAATACCGATCACGCCAAAAATAATACTAGCAAGACCATACCAAAGACCAATAGTTTGAGCATCCCAACCAAAAGTTCGAATAAAGTATGTTGGTAACCAAGCCGCTACACCATAGAACGCTAAGCTCTTAGCAGCCACACCACCAATTACATAACCATAAGCTCCTCGTCTGGCGCCTATAAAAGATAATACTTCTCTAAATGAAATAGTTGTATTGCCTTCAGCATCGACCATCATACCTTTTCGTTCAGGCTCTCGAATTGTCCTTAATAATAAAAATACTAATAATCCTGGTAAACCAACCAATAGAAACACGACTTGCCAAGGTTCCATAGGACCATAAAATGGCATATTGATAGAGGGCACTACTGCAATAACATAGCCTCCTATGATCATCGCTAAACCCATACCTACATAAATTCCAGTCTGGTAAACACTAAATGCTCTTGGACGTTTTTCAACTGGAAAATAATCACTGATTATTGAGTAAGCTGCTGGAGAAAGCGTTGCTTCTCCTATACCTACACCAACTCTGGCTAAAAACATATGAGTAAAGTTTCTCGCTAATCCACAAAATGCAGTCATAACACTCCAGACCAAAACACCTGCAGAAATTAATTTCACACGATTATGTGAGTCAGCAAATCGTGCTATAGGAACACCAAGAGAAACATAAAATACCGCGAAAGCAAACCCATGAAGAAGACTTAATTGCAAGTCGGTAATATTGAGAGTTTCTCGAATTGGTTCTACTAGTAAAGTTAGAATAGTACGGTCAAGAAATGAGGTGACATAGGCAAATAATAAGATTATGACAACATACCAAGCATAAGCAGGTGAACCATATTGCTCTTCAGTTGCAGTTACATGTTTAAAATCATTCATATTCTTACCTATTAGTTTTGTTGCCTGCTTGTATTATTTTTTTTCATTATTTTATTTTTTGCATGCCCGTTAATCTTTGAGTAATTTTCGGGCAATCTGCATTCGTTGTATCTCACTAGTCCCTCCACCAATCTGGCCATGCCTAAGATAACGATAAAATAATGTCAAGGGCAATTCGAGCGACTCACCCATTGCTCCATGGATTTGGATGCCATGATCCAAACAACGAGTCCCCCAGTCCATTGATGTTAATTTAATCAAACCAGCTTCCACTCTAATATCTTCGCCTTGATCATAACGAGCAGCCATCTGATATGTTAGTGCGCGCAATGATTGAATGTCGGTATACATATCCACCAATTTCCATTGAATAGCCTGACGTTTTGCAAGGGGTTTACCAAATGTATGTCGCTGTTTAGACCATGAAATACACATATCAAGTGCGCGCTGCATTTTACCCAAGGCGAACGGACCTCTAAGCAAACGGTCATGTATAGTTAACCATCGTTGGCCTAGTCGAAACCCATTACCAACACCACCTAAAATGGCATCTCCAGAAACTCTGCAATCATCAAAATGAACAATGTATTGAGACGCTCGTGGTCCAAGCCAGGTCTTGATTCCTGGTTCTTCTACTTTAACACCTGGATTGTTGCGTTCGACAAGGAACATAGTAATACCACCACGCTGACGTTTTTCGTCATCTGTGACAACTTGAACCATCATGACATCACATTCAGCGGCCATGGAAATCCACATTTTGGTGCCATTTATAATCCAGTCATCCCCATCTTTAACCGCCTTGGTTTTCATCATCCCACCAGGATCTGATCCTGCATTTGGTTCAGTTTGTGCAAAACAGGTGGTTTTTTCTCCACTCATCACTGGGTTTAAATATTTTTCAATCTGTTCGCCTTTACAGTCATAGAGAATATTGGGCACGTTAGCAAAAGGAAAAGGTACAGCCGTGTAATAAAACCGCTCTAAAATAGCCACCTTACTCAACATAGAGAGCCCAGCACCGCCGAATTCCTCAGGAATCATTAAAGTCCATAACTCAGTGTCCTTGGCTATTTTCATTAAATGATCAAGAGTGTCCTGGCCAAATACTGCCTGCAGATTAAGCGTTTCTTTAATGCCAAAAGCATGATTTGGTGAAGTCAGAAACTCAGTTTCCAGAGGCATAAGTTCTTTGCTGACAATGCCTTCAGCAAGCTCACAAATTTCCAACACCTCTGGTGGCAGTTGAAAACTACTTGCAGAGTCACTATCAATATTCATTATCTCTATCTCTTAAAAACATGGTTATTTCTATTGTCTGTATTTCTCTATCAGCCTCGCAGTGCTTTTAATTGCGGACCATATCCTTCTGGGTTAAACAATACGTCAATGAGTGCAGGCTTGCCAGCCTCCAATGCCTCATCTAGCGCCTTTCGGTACTGCTGTAGGTTTTTCACTTGGTACCCTTGGCCGCCCAGACCCTCCATGACCTGACTGAAGTTTGGTGTCTCCCAGCGCATTCCTCGGCTTGGTAAACCTGAGGCTTGTTGCTTGATATCTATTAACGATAGTGACTGGTCATTAAATACAATAACAATAATAGGCACGGCCTGCTCAACTGCAGTGCTTAATTCACCAAGACACATTAGCAAGCCCCCATCACCGGTAAAAGCCACAGCCATTCGATCAGGAGCTTTCAAAGCAGCAGCGATAGCCGCAGGCAACGCGTACGCCATCGTAGCTAGGCCATTTGATATGAGCGCATCAAAAGGCTGATCACAGGACCAGAAAGCCATCACCGAAAACATATGAGCACCAGCGTCAACGGTAATCAGTGGCAGTTTTTTCTGTTGGTTTACAGCTTGTGTCGCCAAGGCAGACTCCAGCGCAACCTCAACTATGTCCTGTGGTCCTATGCCCTGGTCTGCTTTGCATTGCAAGGCATCATGCATGTCGTGGCGTAACCTCTCTATAGCATGTAATTTCCAATCCGAACTCCATACTGAGATATTGTCCAACAGGGCACTTAAATTAATACTGATAGGACCATAAAGACCTACATCTGGTTTCATATAATGGACAGGGTATTCAACCACTGAAATGTCAATAATCGGAACCTCATAGCGCCACTTTTGCAATACAAATTCCACAGGGTCTACACCAATTAAAATTATTAGGTCTGCCTGAGATATGCAAACTGACTCCGCTATGCCGCCGGTAAATATGCCTGCATACTGCAGATGATGGTCGGAGATAACGCCTTTCGCCTTATAAGTGGTTAAGACCGGATAGCCACTGCGATCAATTAACTGGCGCGTCATCTCTGTATTCTCACTACTGCGCGCCTCTAAACCAACCACAATCAACGGCCGAGAAGCCTTAATAATGAGCTCATATGCATTACTAAGAGCGTCTAAATTATCTATAACCGAATGATAATCTGATCTTATCACTTGAGTCTGTGGCTCTATCATCTCTTTCTTTGCTGTAGCGCCGGTTAACTCAATATGCACAGGACCACAGGGGGCAGTCATAGCCAAACTAATAAGTCTATTTATCTCGCTCATCACCTGATTGCCTTCCAGCTTGCTATGGCCCTTAGTAACCGGTGCTAACAAAGCTTTTTGGTCAAAAAACTGATGAGTGATAAAACTTGACTGTTGCTCAGTAAACCCATCAGTCACTAAAACAACAGGAGCACGATCAAGCGATGCGCAAGCAACGCCATTAGCGGCACTAGCAACCCCTGGACCTTTGGTTGTTAAGGCAACACCTATGGAACCAGTCAGTTCTGCCGTTGCTGAGGCCATTATCATCGCCCCACACTCCGTTCTAGTGAGTATAAATTTGATGCCCAGTTGAGCGGCAGCTTCTATCAAGGGTAAACTGCTTCCACCACCAGGAACCCCATAGATATGAGTGACATTATTATCATAAAACGCTTGTGCTAGCATTTCAGCAACGGTTTTGGATTCAATAGTAGGCTGCTCAATCATCAACTTAATTCAGTCCCACTTTTGACGGGCAGATTGATAATAAGATTTAAGGCTTTATCAACGAAAGAATGCGATCCAGGTGGCACCACAATCGTGGACTCACGCTCTTCAAAGATAGCAGGTCCTTCAAATTCACGTCCCACCTCGATCTTAGACCGCTCATAAACCGGTGTAGAGATAAAATCAGTTTTGGGGCCAAAATAGATCCGCCTGTGCCCTTTGCTAAAATCATCAGAGTGCGCTCCAGTCCGTGCTACAGCTAAATCAATCTCCGGCGTAGGTCCTGAAACCACCACACGCCATGACACGATTTCAACCGCCATATGGGGCTCTATTCGTCCAAATTGAGTGAGATAAACGGCTTCAAACAGTTGTTGTATTGCAGCAATATTTTTCGATATTAATACTTTTTTAGAAATTCCGACTTCTACGTTATAACCCTGACCAATATAGCGCATGGAGGCAAGAATCTCGACATTGACTCCACCTGTGCTCTCTCTTGCCTCTGTATTTAACTTCCGGCCTTGTTCCTCCATGCTCAAAATTTGTCTATTTACAGCTTCAAAATTCAGTCGACTCAAAGGAATCACACCGCCTTGCAGAGTTGTAAAGGAGGTGGGAGACACAAGAAAACCTAAAGCAGACGCAACACCAGCGCTTGGAGGGCAAATAAGTAGTGATAAATTCAGTTTGAGCGCAATATTGCAGGCGTGCACCGGACCCGCGCCACCAATAGGAATCATTGAGTAGTCAGTAATGCGTTTAGCTTTTTCAAGAGCATGAATGGCTGCAGCCTGTCCCATACTCTCATTGACCGTCTCATGTATAGCCCAAGCTGCATCAACTACCGATAGGCCTAGGGGTTTTGCAATAGTGTTTTTAACCGCTGTTTTTGATGCTTCAATATCAAGCTGTATATCACCACCCAAAAAGTTATCCGCAGCAAGGTAACCAAGAATAAGATCAGCATCGGTGACTGTAGCCTTTTGCCCACCTAAGCCGTAACAAGCAGGACCAGGGTCAGCACCAGCACTTTCTGGACCTACCTGAATGAGGCCTAAATTATCTAAACGTGCAATGGAGCCTCCGCCCGCACCAATTTCTATCATCTCTATTACAGGAATTTTGAGTGGTATACCACTGCCTTTTTTGCCTCTAAAAATCCGTGCAACTTCAAATTCATTCGCATGCATAGGCTTTCCATCTTCCACCAGGCAAGCTTTTGCTGTCGTGCCGCCCATATCGAAACAAAGAATATTGCCCTGATTATCCTTATTATCAGTAATTTTGTTAATCGCAACAGCTGCTTGCGCTCCTCCAGCCGGACCTGACTGAACCAACCTAATTGGATAAATTGCTGCTGTTGATTCGTGTACCGTTCCACCATCAGAAAGCATTAAATATAGGTCTTTATTGACACCCATTTTGTGAAAACGGTTGGTTAATCGTGCCAAGTAACGGGTAAAAGTTGGCAACACATAGGCATTACAGATGGTAGTGGAGGTACGCTCGTACTCGCCAATTTCCGGCATGATATCACTAGAGATGCAAACAATAATATCTGGTGACTCATGTTGCAAAATCTCGCGAATGCGCCTTTCATGATTTGGATTTTGATAGCTATGAAGCAAAGAAACAGCGACAGCGTCAACATCACTAGAGGCAATAGCCCGTGCCACATCAATGACCTTAGATTCATCTAATATTGTTATAACCTGTCCATCAGGGCCAATTCGCTCGGGAACCTCGAAGCGCCAGCGGCGAGTCACTAATGGTGCTGGCATTTTCATAAATAAATCATAAGTATCGTAACGTGACTCCGTGCCCATCTCTTGTATATCACGAAATCCCTGTGAGGTTATTAAGGCCACCTTGGAGCCGCGGCGCTCAATAATGGCATTGGCAACCAACGTGGTGCCATGAATAATATGCTTCAACTTTGAAGCGTGAATATTGTTAGCCTCAAGGATTTTTTTCACTCCTTCAATGACCCCCAGAGAGGGATCGTCTGGAGTGGTCAATACCTTCTCATCAAGGAGCTTTCCATTGTGCAAATCAACCATAACTAAGTCGGTAAACGTGCCGCCTATGTCAACTCCCAATCGGTACCCATCAGACATCTAAAGGCTCTCCTTCGTTTTATAAGCATAATCACGCTCCGCAGCTTCTTTTGTTACCGCACCAGACTCTAAATCTTGAATGATTTTCTCTTCAGAGCGCTTTTCCGGAGAACCTATACCTCCACCACCTGCTGTGTCGAAGGTGACCACATCATTGTTTTTTAAGTCCATACGACTCTTGGCAGGAATACGCTCCCCATTGACATAATCGCAACCAGGGGAACCAGCTCTGCCACCCAATAAGCCTCTTGGAGGATATTTAACTCGCTCATGGCGAATGGTCATTGTTACTGGATCTTTAGAGATCATTTTGAAAGAAAGGCGTTGAGATTGACCACCTCGAAATTCACCTGCACCTCCAGAATCTGGAATTAAACTTTTTTCAGTAATCAAAATAGGAACACTATTCTCAAATTGCTCCACTGGAACTGTCGCAATATTACTCGGAAAACTCAGACAGGGTGGGCCATCTTCATGAGGACGGGCACCATGGCCGCCATTCATAAAAAACATTTTTATAAACCGCTGACCATCGTCCAATTTTCCTGCAAAATAGACATTCCATACTGGCGAACCACAATCTGCAATAATGCGATCAGGTATCAATTTAGCGAGGGCGCTAAAAATAACCGGCGGTAAATAATGCCCAGTCAAATGCCTAGCCCATACAGGTGCAGGTCTCAATGGATTTAGTAAAGAGCCTTCCGGTGCGGTAATAGTAATTGGTCGGAAGGATCCTTCGTTATTAGGTGTGTTGGGGTTGAAAGCACATTTAATGGCGTAGGCCGAGTAAGCCACGGTATAATTTAGAACTGAATTCACCGGCCGGTTAATCTGCTCAGATGTACCAGAGAAATCCACGCTGAGATCACTTCCGGAAATACATACTTCACAGCGAATTTTTAAGGGTTCTTCAAATCCATCCAGCATAATTTCATCGCTGTACATTCCATCAGGAACAGCGGCTATAGCATTGCGCATGGCAGTCTCAGATCGTCCAAGAATTTCTTCTACTAACATATCTAAATCATCGATTTGTTCATCATCTAGGATTTTTATTAGTCTTTGGATACCTATCTCATAGGCAGAAAATTGAGCGCCAATATCACCAAATGTTTCCTCAGGAGCCCTAAGATTCTCCATCATAAAGGCAATCACGTCCTCGTTTCTGACGCCTTTAACCAATATTTTTGAAACAGGTATAGTCAACCCTTCTTCAAAAGAATCCCTGGCTGTAACGGATGGTGCTCCACCGATATCAACACTATGAAACACACTCCCTATAAAAGCGATCAACTTTCCATCGCGGAAAATGGGGCGAATCATTGTAATATCATTGAGATGGCCTGTACCGTGGTAGGCGTCATTGGATATCACCACATCACCAGGACTTAGGGACTCTTTAGGAAAGCGTTTCAATATAATCTTTAGAGTGCGAGGCATAGAGCCTATAAACGAAGGGATACTGCGAGAAGACTGAGCAAACAATCTACCTTTAGAATCCATCAGGCAAACGGCAAAATCCCAATTATCACGTACCACAGATGAGAAAGAGGTTCGAACAAATACATGAGCAGTTTCGTCTAAAAGACCACTTAAACGTTGCCAGACAATGCCGACCTGTAAAGCTGAGAATTGTTTGATTTTAGTCATAATATTTCCTAACTCAACTTATATACCTCTAAAAGAAAGTATTCTGGAAAGTAACAGAGCAACAACTCGAAACCCATTAACTGTGTAACAATAAATAGTGGCATGCAGTATTTGTTTACTATTGAATGTCGCCACTCAGCGTGACCAAGGTATATGTTTGTTTAAGATAGTCCCATCGAAGTCGTGCTGGCACGTAGTCTTCACCAATAGCCCAGATATCAATAGGCGGATAACCATCCACAAGGAACTGAAAATGTTCTGTCTGAAAAGTACCGGCTGGGACGGTGATCTCTTCCATGCCGATATATTTATGCTGTGTGAATGAATTGTCTGCTGGCTCAAGCTTAGGGCCAGAGCCGCCATTCGGCAGATGAGAAGAAGCGAAACACATTCCAAGTTCAGAGGAGTCCTTGTCTTTGTCTCGTTTCCATATAGCCAAGCCCCATGCGTCACCGTGGAGCGGATGAGCCCCAAAAAATCGGATTCGATTTTCCGAATCAAAATGCTCAGTAAAGCGGCCTTCCTTTGCAGTAAACCCTTCACATTCGGCTGAGTGATCTGTGAAACAATACCATGTGCTGCCAACGAGTTTTTCTTCTATGCTTAGGCGGACGAATGCATCCAACGGATACCACTCCTTATTGACAGTAAGAATCACATCACGAATTAGACGGTCATCATCCATTTCACAGGTTGCACGCATAGTGCGCGTGCCGTCGGGTTGAATGGTTACGTGAAATGTCTCTCGGCCCATCTCACCTTGACCATCGGTGAGATAAAGAAGTTTACCTTTGTAACTACGGTGTTTCATATAGAGTTTTTTTAATTAAAATTTTTTACAGGATCCTTTTAACCACAGTTCAACAGAACCACCCCCTAAGAAATCTATCGATTTCTAGAATATTAGACTGACTGGCTAATCAATAAGGGCACACCAGGGGAATGATGATGCGCCCTTGCGAAGTTAGAAATCAAACGTAGTACGAATTCCATATGACCTCTGCTGAATCATTCCAGCCATGAATCCTCTAATGAAAGGACCACTTAGACCTGATAGATCAGGGAAAAGCTGAAGATTGGAGTAACCTTCTTTATCAAACAAGTTGTTTGCATAAACTTCAACCCGCCATAAATCAGACTCCACACCCACTCTTAGATTAAATATTGAGTAAGCAGGAGTGCTGGTAACGTTAGCATTAGTCATCCACGTTTTGCCCTGACGAATATAGTCAGCTCTTGCAAAAAGGTTACGCCCAGACGCCAAAGTATCTGCGTAGATCGCTGATAATGTACTGCTTTTCTCTGGATAACGAGAAAAACTATTGCCCATTCCATCAATGGTTCGACTTCCAAAAAGGTTGTTTGCATCAGGGCTTTCAAAGTCATTAATCTCTGACTTATTCAACGAATATGTCATATCAATTGTCCACTTATCAGACAGTAAATACGTTCCCTCAACCTCAAGACCTGAGAGGTCTGCCTGACCGCCATTAGAGTTTACTTGAATGTTTTCACCATTACCGGCAGCATTGGTAATCTGTATAATCTCTGGTGCGATAGCATTTTCCCAGTCTGAGAAATATACAGCCGCTGTTATCTGTGCGCGGTCATCCAAAAATCGAGTCTTAACTCCAAACTCTATATTGGTGATTTCTTCTTCATCTACACTGATTCCACCACCGCCTTGTGAAGCTATCTGATCCAATTCAGCCTGAGTTCTATTCAATAGACCAGCATTAAACTGACCTGGGTTAACGCCTTCCGCATAAATAGCATAAAAAGTTGTGCCTTCTCTGGGCTTGTAATCCAAGATAACACGAGGTGTGGTGCTTTTAAATGTATTCTGCAGTGGTTCGCTACCAACAGTGCCTTCAATGACCTTATCCTCTTGCCTGCGTGCTTCAACACTTAATGATAAAGTATCGCTGATATCATAACCAACTGAGGCAAATATAGCCCTGGTCTCTGGATCAAAAGTGCTGATACTCTGGTTAGGGTTAGGTGATCCACCCCAGAGAATACTATAACCTACTAATCTAGCTTCAATCGAAGTGTAACTAGCGCCAACCATCCAATTTATTCGGCTATCAGCAGCAGACGTCAGTCTAATCTCACTGCTAGAATCCTTGTTCTTGGTTAGGCTCATGTTATAGGTGTCAGCTGATGCCATAAACCCCAAATAGTTGCCTAACTTGCCAGCGGTAACTCGGCGATCAAAATCCTCTAAACTACTATATTCATTCTTATGAGCAGCAGTACGAGCTGATAGCGTCATTCCATTATCCATCTCGTAGTCTATGACTAAACTAGCTTCCTGAGCGTGTCTCTCTAATCCCATAGAATGTTTTGGTTGAAATACGCGATCATATGAATCAACCATCGCCGAACTAAAATATTTCTCCTGCAATGTAGAAGTTAAAATTGTATCCATTCCAACCAGAGAAGTGCCTAAGAATGGGACATCGCCACAAACCCACATACCACCGCCTCCGGCAGGAGAGCCGCCAGGACTACAGTTAAACAGTCCTGGGTGTTCAGGGTTAGTAACAAAAACACCAACTGAAGGGCCGTCATCATCAACCCAGGAGTGTAAGCGAAGTTTTACTGATAATTTATCACTAGGTTGAGCAAATAAAGACAAGGAAACGTCAGTTGTGGATTCTGCTCCTAGAGTCGTACCCGGATCGCTAGCATTATCAAATTCACCATCAGTATCATAACTTCGAGCGCTTAATCGCATTGACAGAGTATCGCTTATTGGTCCTTCTATTTGACCTGAAATATTCGTGGTTCCAAATTTAGCAGCCTCAACACTAATCCTCCTTTTCCATTCATCGCCTGGAGTTTTAGTTACAGCATTGATAGCACCAGAGAAAGTTGAACGTCCAAAGTAAGCACTTTGAGGTCCTTTAATAATTTCTATTCGTTCATAATTATCAGTACTACCAATCTCTGAACCCAGAATTGGAGCGCCGTCAATAAAGACTGTGGCGCCTTGCCGTGTTTGTCGATCGGTTCGTGGATTCATACCTCTAAAGAGTAAACGTCGATTAAACCGACCACCTCTACCCACAGAATGTTCGGAGTAATGAAAGCCTGGCGTGAAGTTAACGAAGTCTGGTAATTCATCAAGTGCCATTTCTTCAATTGCTTGTGAACCAAAAGCTGTAACAGTGACAGGTGCTTCCATCAAGGTTTCCTCTCTTTTACGAGAAGTAACAATAATTTCTTCAATCGCCAAAGCTCCGTCTTGAGCATAAAGATTAGGCGGTAAAGCAAATGACGCTATAGCTATCATTAGAGATAGCGCAGTTAATTTTTGGATTAGTTTCATAATTCTTCCCTTTTTTAAATATAATTAAAACCTGTTGCACGCGTATTCAATTATCAATACAAAGATAGGTAGAGAAAAGACAACAGACAACTAGAACCTACTTTATGTCTCAATAGTGGGCACCTTGCTAAGATTGCTACCGAGTTTTAAGCCCCAATAACTGCTTTATAACTATACGGCAACCAGTCCTTTAAGATCTATAACGACCCCGATAATTGCAGTGACAACTTTGTCTATTTTTGCAGAACCCCGTCTTTATACTCTTCGGTTCTGGTTAGGGTTCCACCTTCGTCAAACTCTTCCCAAATGCCCTGTTTTATCCCCTTTTTGTAGTTTCTCCTATAAGATAAGCGTCCTTCTTCATCAAAATATTCCCAGAGACCTTCTTGTTCGTCATTTTTGAAGCTTCCTCTATTAAATAATTGGCCATAATTATAATAGTATTCAAAGGGTCCTTCTTGTTTCCCCTCTATAAGTCTTCCTCTTTGTGACAACTGACCGTGTTCATAGAATGCTTCCCAGAGACCGTTTTCTTTTCCGTTTTTTCTATTGCCTCTTCTTTTTAGTTGGCCATTGTTGTAGAACTCTTCTACCAAGCCGTCACTAATCTTTTCTTTTTTTTTCGTTTTTACCATGGAATGATCGTTCCATTATACATAACCAACCTACCCTTCATTTCTGGCTCTAGTCTTGCGATCAAAGCCATAACCAGGCCTGCGCTCTTCTCGGCGCTGATTGCTTTTCCGGTCCAGCCCGAATCACGCATTAGTTGGGTATCGACGCGGCCTGGTGAAATCATGGTAACAATAATGCCTGTATCATCAAGATCTGCTTGCAGTGTTCCCATTGCGCTCAAATGAGCAGCCTTGCTCATTTTCATAAAATAATGCCCCCCAAACATACTACCAATCGTTAGGGTTCCCATGCCACCTCCAAGGCTGATAATTTTCTTTTGATCACTAGCTATCACATTGCCTATAAAAGCCGCACTAACCCTTAAAGATCCAATTGTATTCACATCAAAGACGCGTTTTAGCTCCT
>PBRL01000078.1 GCA_002725925.1 Chloroflexota bacterium | reverse complement strand
GTGTGTGGGGTTTATTAGTTGACCCCACCCCCGGGTATGTCTCTTCTGGGTTAGGAAAAGCAGGTTGAGATTTTTGAATTGATGTGCACGTTGGTAGAATTTTAAGGTTTTTTTTGCACACCAGTTCATTTAACCAGTTAAAGTTTTGTAGCTGGTGTGTCCCCACTTTTTGTGTCCCCATTTACATATATATATGAATATGTATGAATATTCTTGATAAAGCCAATATTATAATGGTAAGTAGATATAAAAGAAGAAGCCCCATCGCTAAACGGGGCTTCTCGACAGAGAAAAATGGTATTTATTTGAGTGGAGCCGAGGAGGATCGAACTCCTGACCTCAGCATTGCGAACGCTGCGCTCTCCCAACTGAGCTACGGCCCCAATAATAAAAGCAAATGGAAAAGAACTATTTTTTATATTCGTTGAAAATTGAACTGGAAAATCTAAGTGAAATTTGCAATGTAAGTCCGGGATTAAATCTTAAATAGTATGATTGGTTTCACAGAAAGGGGCTGGATCGGAACCATATCAAATCACCGCAAGGAGTACTTTCTTTAAGAAACCCAGCAGGATGAAAGCCACAATGGGAGAAAAATCCACGCCCATGGACGTAATCGGGACCGCCTGCCGGACAGGCTTCAGGACCGGTTCAGTAGCATCGTTCAACAGGCGCACCCACTGGCTGTAGGGATCGTGGGGCACCCAGCTCAGGATCACACGGATAATGATCAAAAACTGGATAATATCAAAAGCGGTATGGATCAGCCTGTCAAGCAGGAAATTCATTTTTCAGTGTGTCCGGCAGTAAATCATATCTGAAATCTACCGCCGTCTGGGGAGTGTAAAAATACTATAAAGATGGGATGGGCAATCCGGGTATGACTGTGGCTGGTGGAAATAGTTTTTGAACTTTATTAACCCGGATATACTAATTTCACCCATGTTTTCCTCGAACCGGAGACAGACTCAAGCAGGTAAATGAAATCAAACAGCAACAAGGAGAGGGTACCATGGCAGCTACACCATATACAGCCGGTGCAATCTGTTTCACTATGATCCTGGGCAGCGCTTCCATGCAGGCACAGCAGAATCCCGCTCCCCCTGCCGGCTACCAGGAACTGGTCCAGTTATTCAGCGACTGGCGTGAGTTCGAAGATCCGCCTTTATTGAACGGCGCACCGGATTATACTCCCGAACGTTTCGCAAAGGATCACCAGATTTTCCAGGGACTGGAAAAGCGTCTGAACAAGATCAAGATTGGTGACTGGTCCACCTCCTGCCAAGTGGACTGGCATATCGTACGGGCGGAAATGAACGGCTATGACTTTAACTATCGAGTCCTTAAGCCCTGGGTGCGGGATCCCGCCTATTACCAGACAGTCTGGATGGATCAAAGCGATGTCCCGGCCCACGAAGGCCCCACCAATCATGGCACACTGGAGTTCTGGACTTATCAGTTTCCTATCAGCAGAGATGAGGAAAACCGCTTATCCAAAGACCTGAAGGTTATCCCGCCGCTGCTTGAGCAGGCCCGGGAAAACCTCACCGGCAACGCCCGTGACCTGTGGATCGCCGGCATTGAAAATATTAAAGGACAAACCAGGGACCTGGACCAGATCGCCGAAAATATTATGAGTTTTAATCCCCAGCCGGAACTCACCGCCGCATTAAAGGATGCACAAAAAGCCACAGTAGATTTCATTGGCTGGCTGGAAAAGCAGGCTTCGGATAAAACCGGCCCCTCGGGGATCGGGAAAGAGAACTATACCTGGTACCAGCAGAATGTTCACCTTCTGCCCCTGACCTGGGAGGAAGAGGTGCAGCTTTTGCAGCGGGAACTGGATCGGGCCTGGTCTTCCTTAAAGCTGGAGGAACACCGCAACCGGGACCTGCCGCCTATGAAAGCTGCCAATACACCGGAAGAATTTGCCCGGCTCACGGAGAACGGTGTGCAGCGCTTTATGAATTTCCTAAAAGAAAAAGAAATCATGCCCATCAAACCCAACATGGAACCGGCACTGCGGGAGCACATGGGGGAATTCGTTCCCGAGGATAAGCGCAATTTCTTTTTGATCGGCATGCACTATGACCCTGTACCCCTTTACTGCCATTTTATCCACTGGTTCGACCTGGCCCAGATACGGGACGAACCCCACGAAAGTCCCATCCGGCGAGGGCCGCTGCTATACAATATTTTTGACTCCAAGAATGAGGGCATTGCCACCGGTGTGGAAGAAATGTTCATGCACGCCGGACTTTATGAGGACAGCCCCCGATCCAGGGAAATTGTCTGGATCATGATCGCCCAGCGTGCCGCCCGCGGGCTGGGGTCCCTCTACGCCCACGCCAATGAAATGACCATGGCGGAAGCAGGCCAGGTGCATGTAAAATGGACTCCCCGGGGCTGGATGAAGCGGGAGCCCCATTTACTGCAGTTTGAACAGCACCTGTACCTGCGCCAGCCCGGGTACGGCACCTGTTATATCACCGGGAAATATTTGATTGAGAGACTCCTTACGGAATGGTCAGAACAGCTGGAAGAAAAAGGGAAGCCATTTGTGATGAAAGAATTTTTCCAGATCTTTAATGATGCCGGAAATATCCCTGTAGAACTGGTGCGCTGGGAAATGACAGGAAATAACGATGGCTTGAAAACACTACAATAGAACGATTAGCCATGCGTTATCTGATATTATCCTTACTGACCCTGCTCCTGTTTATCTGTGCCTGCGGCGATTCCGCAGATGATAACCGGATTACCGTTGAATGGATCTATTCTGATACGGCAAAAGCCATAGCCGCCGTACATAAATACCAGTGGCTGGAGGACAATACAGCAATCCTGTTTGATATTCGTCTAGAGAAAAAAGAAAGAACCTTTCTTAAGCTTGACCCCCAAACACAGTCTGAGCTTGGCCCGGCGGTGGACCGGGAAAAAGCAGTAGCCAGCCTGCAGGAATACCTCGGAAAAGAAGATTCTACTGAATACCTGGAGTGGCCGCTCTCCTTTGACCCTTATGGGAATTATGCTGTATACCTGTACAAGAAAGATATATTTCTCCTGGACCTGGCGGCATCGGAGTTCAGGCGGGTAACCCAGACAGAAACAGCTGAAAAAGCGCCCCGTTTTTCCCCGGACGGTTCCAGGCTGGCTTTTGTCAGGGAAAATGATCTTTACATCCACGACCTGGCAGCGAACCGGGAAAAACGGCTGACCAGCGACGGATCGGATACAATCCTGAACGGCACAGTTTCCTGGGTATACTGGGAAGAGATCTTTGGCCGCCGGGACATTGGCTACTGGTGGTCGGAAGATTCCAGGGCGCTGGTATTTTTGCAGACGGATGAATCAGCGGTAACCAAGATGCATTATGTGGATTTCAAACCCGTAGTACCGCGGCTGATCACCCAGCGCTACCCCAAGGCGGGGACAGACAATCCAGTTGTAAAAGTGGGCCTTATGGAAATCGACAGCCCCCAAATCAAATGGATCAAATTGGAACCTTATGAGTATATCTGCCGCGTAAAATGGCACCAGGATAACCAATGGTTCAGTGTACAGACCATGAACCGGGCCCAGACCGAGTTAAACCTGTTTTACATAGACAGGAATACCGGGAAAAACCTCGGCAAAGTCTTAACCGAAACCGATACAGGCTGGGTCAACATTAATGATGATCTCTATTTCCTGGAGTCTGGTAATTTCCTGTGGCAGTCCGAGCGGGACGGCTATGCTCACCTGTATCAATTCAATGAGGATGGCAGCCTGGTAGGCCAGGTCACCAAGGGGTCCTGGGCGCTGCGGTCGTCGGGAGGCCCTTTCTGGCTCCGGCAATCGGTGGTTAATATCGATGAAGAGCATAGTCAGGTGTATTTTACTTCTTTGGAAAAATCTTCCATTGAACGCCACCTGTACCGTATCGGCCTTGACGGCAGCGGGCTGCAGCGCATTACCCGGGAAGAGGGTGTGCATAAGGTCAGCTTCAGCCCTGATGGAAAATATTACTTTGACACTTATTCCAATATTAACACCCTGCCGGCGCTCGCACTTTACAGCAGGGACGGGGAACGATTAACCGTGATCGCAGAGCCGCGCCCGGAACTGTTGGAAGAACTTCAACTGCAGACACCAGAACTATTCACGATTCCCACAACAGACGGTTTTCCCATGCCGGCCCAGATCCTGAAGCCCAAAGATTTCAACCCCGGGAAAAAATATCCCCTGATTTTTAACATTTACGGCGGCCCCTCCGCTCCCACCGTATTTGACCGCTGGCAGGGGTTATCTCTTTTCTTTGATAATATGCTGCTGAACAGGGGTTATCTGGTGGTAAAGTTTGATCATCGCAGCGCCACCGCCATCAGTAAAAAACTGGAAAACAGGCTCCTTAAAATGGCCTCCGGACCCCGGGAAATTGTTGATATTGTGGATGGGATCCGCTGGCTGAAGTCACAGCCCTACATGGATCCAAACCGGGTGGGCATCTGGGGCTGGAGCGGCGGCGGCAGCTTTACCTTGAATTCCATGACCAACACCCGGGAATTCAAGGCCGGCATCTCTGTAGCACCGGTCACCGACTGGCACTATTACGACACCAAGTGGGCGGAATTCACCATGAAGCGGCCCCAGGATAACCCGGAGGGCTATGAAAAAACATCCTTCGTTAAAACAGCGAAAAACCTCCACGGGCGCCTGCTGCTGGTCCATGGCACCTATGACGATAATGTCCATCCGCAAAACTCCTGGCACTTTATCGATGAACTGGTAAAAGAAAATATTATGTTTGATATGATGTTCTATCCCATGCGCAAGCACGGCATTGCTGATGATCCGGCAAAGATTCACCTGTACAATAAAATGCTGGAGTTCTGGCAGGAATATTTATAGCAGATTAAATATTTCCCCGGTTTATTTTAATAATTGAATCGAGCGGGTCGATGCAAATTCACCCTGGATCATGTTGAGCATATATACCCCGGAAACAACAGCCTGGCCCAGGGTATTCTTGCCATCCCATGAAAAATTGTGAGCACCGGGATTCAGTTTTTTATTTACCAGGGTGCGCACCCTGCGCCCCTGGGCGTCATAGATCACCAGCGACACTTTTTCCGTTCTCCGGGTTGTGATATGGATGCGGCACTCATGATTGAAAGGATTTGGATATACACTTTTAATACCGGGAGCAGCTGGGGGAGTCCCCAGCGGGGTACTTGTTGTGCCCATGACTGTACCCAGGGCAGCCAGGAAGCCTTCCATTTCTCCCAGCAGACCCGTGGATACGCGGATATGCTGGGGCATATCCCATCCGGTTCGCACATTGAAACCCAGTTCAGCAAGTGCTTCTACAACCGGCTCTGCCTCCACACCGCAATCCACCATCATAAAGTTCGTCTCAGAAGGTATATACTCCAATCCTAGATTGGTAAATCCGTTATATAGCATAGTTTTTGATGCAGCATTGAGGTTCAGGGTGGCATTTACATGTTCCGAATCGTTCAGCGCTGAGATCGCGGCAGCATGGGCTGGACGGGACACGGTGGCACGGAGCTGCACATCCTCTATCTGTTCCGTGATGTCTGCGGACGCCAGTGTGTATCCAATCCTGGCCCCAGCCAGACCAAACACTTTAGAGAAGGTCCGGACTACGATGACTGGAAAACCCTCGCTGATATAAGGAATAGAGCTCTCATAATCTTCGTTCTCAACATATTCGTTGTAAGCCTCGTCAACACACACAGCGATCCCCTCCGGGATTTGATCCATAAAGGAAGCCATGTCATCTTTATGAATGAACTTTCCCAAAGGATTGTTGGGATTTACAAGAAAGATTAGTTTTGTATTATCGGTAATGGCGGCCAGGATAGCTGTCAGGTCAATAATATGATTTTCATCCACGGGGACATAGACCGCGGCCCCGCCATTGGCTATGGCCTCCGTAGCGATTTGGTTGTAAGACGGTTGCGCCAGAATAACTTCATCACCGGGACCAACAAAAGCATCGGCCACCTTCTGGATCATTTCCGTGGCCCCGGCGCCGACACAAACCTGCTCGGCATCCAGTCCCAGATGATCTGCTACAGCTGATTCTACATTCTTATTCAGCCAGTCCGGGTAACGATGAGCCAGAGCGGCTTCATCCCGCAGGGCCTGCAGTGCTAGCGGAGAGGGACCCAGGGGATTCTCATTGTAACAGATGCGGCCGGTGTAGTCCTGCGGTTCATCCAGGAAAAAGGGTCGGGCCTGGATGCGGCCTGCGCCGGGCAGTACCATAAAGCTCAGTATCCCGGCTGATTTTAAAAATACCCTGCGTGAAATACCCTGCATGGTTATGCTGCTATCTGATGAAAATCAACAATGAAAAAAGGCAATATAACGGATACCTGTTTCATTTATGACCAAGTCTAATCATATTCAAACATATAACAAACTGCTCCATATACACTGTTTTGCATATACAATATAATATCAATTATATGTGATAATGTTTATGGAATAATACCTATCCCCACAAACAAAAAACCCCGCTAAAAGCGGGGCTTGATGTTGTGAAAAGGGTAAATCTATTTGAGTAATACCATCTTCTTGGTTTGCCTGAACTCTCCCGTCTGTATCATGTACAAATAAATACCGGCACTAACTGGGGACCCAGCATCATTGGTAGCATTCCATTGCACTGATTTGTACCCTGCTGACTGGTGATTGCTGATAAGTGTTCTGACCTGTCTGCCTATCATATTGTAGATGGTAATATTTACCATTGCATCTTCCGGTAGGTCGTAGCGAACGGTTGTGAATGGATTGAATGGGTTGGGGTAGTTCTGATGTAGAGCAAAGACATTTGGTATAAATGATTCGTCTATTTCAACTAATGGATTTTCAACTTTAATTAACCAAGCATCATCATTGCCATTTCCAAAAGAATTTGTCCATCCTGTAATGATATATCCACCATCTGTTGTTTGTTGAATGGCAGAACCTTTATCAAAATCACTTCCACCC
>PBRL01000067.1 GCA_002725925.1 Chloroflexota bacterium | reverse complement strand
ATCTTAAAACACACTCAAATTAGTAAAGAACTCGAACCTAGAAACGAATAATTTATCTTTAATGTAGCTTATATTGTATTGACAAGATCTGAGTTGTCGGGTGTGCAAATTCCTTAAAATACCCACCATGAGAATTTATAGAGAGATGTTCAAACTTATTTTGTTTGTAATAATAAACACCAAAGTTGTTTTTCTTATAAAGCTCTAAACCATTCCCAGATAGGAAGTTTGATAATAATTCTTGCTTTTCTTCCTCATCTTTATCTCTCGTAGCAAAGTGATAAACTCCAAAACTCACAGCACCTAAAGCTATAAGTCCCATCATTTGTTCTTCACTATCTTCGTTTAGCATCTGAGCCACACAAGCTTGAGACTCTGGACTTCCATCTAATGTGCATTCATCAATAGCAAACACATTAAAGGACAAGGTTAAAGACAAGATAAAGAAAAGTGAGGTTATATTTTTATACATACAAGTCTCCAATGGTTTTAAAAACTTATTTAACAATAACATTATTCTTGGAATCTGAAATTGATCCAAGTCAATGATTGTTGGTTGATCGCCTTAAATACCTGAAACAACTTTATTAGCCCACGCTTTTTTAGTTGCTGCGTTTGAATTTGAGTAGTGTTTAACAGATCGGATATCCTCGTGGCTAAAGTGTGCCATTAGTTGTTGATCAGTCATACCTTCATCAATGGCTTTGGTCATAGCCGTAGTTTTACAAGTATGCCAGTCTTTATAAACCCCTGCGTATCTACGAATTGTAGTCCAAGCTTTTACACAAGTACCCATATCACCACGTTTTGAAAGTGGATTATAGAAAACGTATTCAGATAGGCTTTTAGTTATATTGCGTTGGATTATCTTTCGTGTTGTATCAGCGAAATATACTTTCTCATTATGAGTATTATTCTTTTGTGTAGGCAGTATCCAGTATTCACCATCGTTATAAATATCAGATTTCTTCATACTTCTGACAGAATCAAATCTTTTACCAGTGTGTATAAGTACAGTGAAAAAATCTTGATAGTGAGCATTGTTGGTCGCACTACAGGCTTGGATTATCTTCATTTGCTCCTCTGGAGTATATGGAATCCGTACCTTAGCCGGTACTACGTCTAATTCATCATAAAATGGGCAGAATTCAATATATTCCCATTTAACTGATTTATTAAGTAATGCTCTAAGTGGCCTGATTTTTCTATTTACAGTTTGGGGTAAAACAGTTTTTCCTGTTTCTGGGCTAATTGATTTCATGCCTATTTGTTGGAGTTTAATAAAATGTTCACGCTTAATTTTACCAATAGGTATATCGCCAAGATTTTTGAGTGCCCAATTTAATGATCGAATATCATTGTCATTGGAATTTTGAGTAGTAATGTATTCTGGAATTACTGTTGATAGTAGTTTTGAACCAAGCGTTTTTTCTCTATCAACTTGCGTTGATAATTGTACATATAGTACCCGTGCCTCGTGTTCTGCTGCTTTTTTATTATTAAAAGGTATTCCTGTGGAACGTTGTACGCGTTTCCCGTTAGGTATTTTAAAGTCTGTGTATCTGAAGGGGCTACTGCCCTTTTTGTAATCGGAAGTTAGTTTCATATCGTTAGTCTCCAATATGCGGAACGATATGATTTGGTTGTCAGTTAATGATGTTAGATCTTGGTTCACAAGTCAAATGGACTATACTACCCAGTTAAAACCTGTTGAAGTTCTATTGGTTTTATCCCAACAGAACCAAGCATAATCAGAATAATCTGATTTACCATTAATAAAGTGTGGTCTACGTGACAGAGTGTATAACCCTGTAATTGGGTTAATAGTATTAAATGGATAGCGTTTCTGAGAAGATAAAAAACCAAGCCTTAGCAACATAATTACCGTGTGTGCTCGTACTAAGGAGTGCTCTATAAACTCTTTTGCTTGATTATAGGGAGGATTGCTTAATATTAAATCTGTATAACCAGTCCAATCTAAATAATTCCTCCCCTCTCTGATTTCAGATGAGGTTGTATTAATTCCTTTTGATTCGAGAAATCTAACGATTCGACCATCACCAGAACAGGGCTCGTGAGCAGATTCAAATAATTCCCATTGAATCGGTAATTCTTTGTAGCACCATTCTGGCGTGGAATAATAGTCAAAAGCTCGTCTGGCCATCAGATCAGACACCTTCTGTCGATACTACTGGCGATGTTTTATTCTTGCCCCGAGCATTCTTTCTATTTCGTTCAGCAAAAGCCATCTTCTGTTTCCAGATTTGTTGAGCATATTTAGGTATCTCAGCTTTTACTGCTCTTCTATATTCTGCTATCTGGTCATCTGTCAGATCAAGATTACCTTCATCATCAAGATTATTTGGCTGTACTAAAAAGGATTTTATGATTTGATTGCCATAGCGAATTTCATAAACCCATTGTTCTTCACCAGTAATCTCGTCAACAACTTTAGTAAATGGTTGGGTTTCTTTCTTTTCGCCAGTGCCATCAGTTCTACCCTGTATCTCAGTAATCAGCTCGGCCTTTGTTCTTACTTTACCTCTTACCTTTTTATAGGTATTTGGATTTAATGTTATAAGTTCCATAATTTGGTTCCTCTTATTTGTTGTGTGGAGAATTATTTCTCTCACGGAACGAATAGTCTCAAATATGGAAAATAATATTAGTTAGCGAATTACGTCAGCGTACACTACACATCAAATGTCTTGGTAATAGTGCGTTCCAGGCTTGGCATATGTGCCTTACGACCCTTGCCAGGTTGTAGGCTGAACAATGCTCTTATAAATTTATCGAATGTTCTAACGGTATTGACTGCTCCGCTCATAATTACCTTAACTTTACCCCTACTGGAACCTGGTCGTGGATAATAAGGCGTATCAGGCTTAGCTTTAAATTCACCTGGTCGAATTCTTGATACTGCTCTCGGTTGCTTGCCCGTCAAAAATCTTGCCGCAGCATCAGGTTTACTAAGCCCAAATTTTTTATCATACCGATTCTTCTGAGCCATCATATAGTACCGCGCCATATCTTCTTTAGTAGCCGTTAATTTAAAGGATAATCTCAAGGCATTAATATGCCCGGATAACTTAAGCAGTGCTTCTAACTCTTGTTCATTCCTGTATTCTTTCTGAAGTGCCATAAGTAGCATTTGGTCAAGTACCTCATTCAAATAGAAAGTTTTAGATGAACCAGCTCTAATACCAATATACTTAACCTCTGCTCCAGGTGAATAAGCTCTAAGTCCTTTTGAACCTAAGCCTTTTTCTGTATTTTTATTTGCCATAATCATTTCTCTTTATCATTTTTTTAATAGTGTTGTGAGATTTAGTGCACTTGGCGGATGGTATTTGACTCTTTTTACTGCATACAATTGATTCTAAAAGTAAAACAATATGTTTAATCGTATTCTAAGCACTGTAATAATATTTGCCATACTTGCTGGTTGCGACACCAAAGATGGGGTCAATGTCGTAAATACTGGTCCAAGTCGGCCTGAATGTATTGCACCGACCAAACCTGGCGGCGGTTTTGATTTGACCTGCAAACTGGCGCAAAAAGGTTTTATTGAGTCGGGGTTGTTATCCAAGCCAATGCGTGTGACCTACAAGCCGGGAGGCATAGGTGCCGTTGCTTACAACACTATTGTTACCAAGCGAGCGAAAGACGGCAACTTGATTGTTGCTTTTTCAGGCGGATCATTGCTGAACCTTGCCCAGGGTAAATTCGGGCGATATAACGAGGACAATGTACGTTGGGTGGCTGCCGAGGGTATGGATTATGGAATGTTGGCAGTACGTACCGACTCGCCATACAACAATCTTGGCGAATTAATTGATGCGCTATTGGTGGAACCGACGGTAGTTGTCTTTGGTGCTGGTGGTACCGTGGGTAGCCAAGACTGGATGAAGACTGCGCTGATTGCCCGCGAGGCTGGTATCGATTACCGGGCAATGCGATATGTGCCCTTCGAGGGGGGCGGTGAAGCACAGACGGCCCTACTTGGCGGGCATATCCAGGTTTACTCGGGCGATATTTCCGAGGTTCAAGGTATGCTTGAAGGTGAAAAATTACGGGTTCTGGCGGTTATGGCTGACAAGCGTTTGTCAGCCCCGTTCAGTCAGATACCAACTGCCAAGGAGCAGGGCTATAATATCAGCTGGCCGATTATGCGTGGTTTTTATGTAGGCCCCGAGGTCAGTGACGCCGATTATCAATGGTGGGTAGAAAGCTTTGATACAATGATGGCTGATCCCCGCTTTGACGAGTTGCGTCAACAGTTTGGTATGTTCCCTTATGCAAAGACTGGATCTGAACTTGATGCTGAGATTAATGTTCGCATGGCCCGTTACCGCAGGCTAGCTGCGGAATTCGGTCTGATCCAAGATGTGAATTAATAACTGACTTTCCTGATATTACTAACATGGTAAGAAGCATAAGGGGTTTGGTGGGATGAGTGATCGTATCTTTTCCATAATATGGCTGGGCGTATGTGCGCTCATCATCTTTCAGATGTGGAATTTATACATTCCGTTTACGTATGAGCCGGTTGGTGCCAAGGCCTTTCCGCTACTATTGGCTGGGCTTATGGCGTTGTGTTGTTTTGTATTGATCATCAATCCAGCCCACAATATCCATTGGCCCAAACCACCATTGTTGGGAAAGGGCGCCATATTGATCGGTGTATTGCTTGGATACTCGTCAATGTTTGAGATATTAGGTTTTCCCTTGTCTACTACGGTAATGATACTTATTGTTTCCAGAATTTTTGGCGGTCGCTGGGTCAATGGGTTGATTGCTGGGTTGGTGGCCGGTGTGTTTGGGTACCTGTTTTTTGATCGTCTTTTAGGGGTAAGCTTGCCTCTGGGGCTGATGCAATATGGATAGTTTTTCTCATTTAGGTCAGGGGTTTCTGATAGCCCTGCAGCCAGTCAATCTGTTGCTGGCAACTTTTGGTTGTTTTACTGGCACGACACTTGGCATGTTGCCTGGACTTGGGCCGATCAACGGGGTGGCTATTTTTCTGCCACTGGCCTTTGCCATGCAATTGCCACCAGAATCAGCGTTGATTTTGTTGGCCTCTGTCTATATGGGTTGTGAATACGGAGGCCGCATCTCTGCGATCTTGCTGAATGTACCAGGCGATGCCGGTGCTGTTATGTCGACGGTAGATGGTTATCCAATGGCAAAAAAGGGTAAGGCAGGTATTGCCTTGTCGATTTCAGCGGTTTCATCATTCGTCGGAACCATTATTGCCACAATAGGCGTGGTTTTGTTTGCCCCCCTACTGGCCAAGTGGGCCTTGAACTTTGGTCCGGCTGAATACTTTGCGTTAATGGTTTTCGCCATTGCTACTATGGGCAGCATGCTTGGTGGCAAGCCAGCCAAAGCATTGTTAGGCTGTCTTATCGGCTGTTCCTTGGCGATGGTCGGTATTGATTCAGGAACTGGTGTTTATCGTTTGACCTTTGGGAGTGTGTATTTGAGCGACGGCATACCGTTTATTGTCGTGGTCATCGGCTTTTTTGCGGTCAGCGAGATTCTGGTTTTACTGGAGCGAACTCACGCTGGAAATGAGGTGGTGAAAATCTCTGGCCGACTGCTATTTAATATTAAAGAGTTTTCTAGTTCTTTTCTCACCATGATTCGATCAGGACTGATGGGATTTGGTATTGGCATTTTGCCTGGTATTGGAGCCACAGTTGCTAGCGCCATGGCGTATATGAGCGAGAAACGCCTCCATGACAAAGATGGAACTTTTGGTCAGGGTGACGTGCGTGGCATTGCCGCACCAGAAGCCGCCAATAATGCCTCGGCAGTGGGATCTTTTATTCCAATGTTGACCTTGGGTGTGCCTGGTAGCGCTACAACGGCAGTGATGATGGGCGCCTTGACGCTTTACAATATTACGCCAGGACCCTTGCTGTTCGAAAATCAACCAGACATTGTTTGGGGTTTAATCGCATCATTGTTTATTGCCAATGTCCTGTTGGTTTTTATGAATATCCCCCTGATAGTAATTTTTACAAGGTTACTGTCTATTCCCAACTGGGTTATGGTGCCTATGATTGCGGCCATCAGTTTTATTGGTGTTTACGGAGTTCACAGTGGCACTTTTGATCTAGTGCTTATGGTTGTGTTGGGAGTTTTTGGCTATATCCTGCGCAAGCTAGATTTTCCTACTGCACCGATCATTCTTGGTTTTGTTCTGGCTGATTTAATGGAACAGAATCTACGTCGCGCCCTGTCCATTTCCAATGGAGATACAGACATTTTGTTCGCCAGTCCAATTTCCATCACGCTGTGGATAATGGCAGGGATGTTTTTACTGGGCCCGATTATCTGGCAATTATGTGTGCGCATTTTGAAAAAGAAGACACCCGCCTAAAACCTGGTTGCTATTAACCCAACAAATGACTGAAAGATTTGACCCCCATACTGATCTGGTGTTGCAGATTATTTACGGGACCTTGTGCCGGAGTCATTCCCAATGTTTTAGGGTGTAAAAGAACGGTTCACAGATGGTTGTATCAGTAGTCTTGTCATTACAACAATGCGGCGTCGATATTGACAATGATATACAACGATCTAATGTATTTAGACTCGTTGGTTAACTACTGTAATTTATTTAGTATAGTCATCTATACTACATAAATGAAAGGGTTTTTAATAAAACGAGGTGCCAGAGTTTGCCAGGCTTTCTTAGTTGTTTTCTTGTTGTTGTCCTGGGTTGAGCCTTTATTAGCCGATCCAGCGTTCCGAGAAATCACAATTCTTGTTCCGGCGGAACGAGGTGGTGGCTGGGATTTAACAGCCAAAGCCATGTCTGATGTGCTACTACTGACGGGCGGTGCTGAATCAGTAAAAATCAAATACAGCCCGGGAGCAGGTGGTTTGATAGGTTTGGCGCAGTTTGTTGGGTCTAGGAATGGCGAGGGTAACGCTTTAATGGTCGGCGGCATGTTCACGATCGGTGCGGTCGCACCAAATCATTCAGCAATATCACTTCTCAACACGACCCCCTTGGCAAGACTAACCCTTGATAACGCGGTTATTGCAGTGCCTGCGTCCTCGAAGATAAAATCAGCTGATGGCTTAATCGAAGCGCTGCTCTCAAAACCGGAGTCAATCAGCTGGGTTGGGGGGTCGAAGGGTGGTGTTGATGAAATGATGCTCCTGGAAGTGGCCAAAGAAATTGGAGTGGCCCCGTCCAGTTTGCATTACACGCCACTGCCTGGTGGTGGTGAAGTTGGCTCAGCACTTGCCCTTGGTCAGTTTACGGCAGGGATAAGCGGATACAGTGAATTTGAAAATCTTGTCAACAAAGGGGATCTACGCATTCTTACCGTAGTGACCAAAGGAGGCCTGTTAAACATTGATGTACCGAGCCTTGATGAACTTGGAATAAAGATAAAACGACTCAACTGGCGAGGTATTTTTGCACCGCCAGGAATTGATGATAGGCAACTTGCTCTTTTGATGGGGGTTATTAAACGCATGGTCCAGAGTGCTGAGTGGCAAGAGCTACTGCATAAGAACCATTGGCAGGATTCCTATCTGCCTGGTGCTAAATTTGTTGAGTTTGTTAGAAACGAACAGAATCAGGCTGCAGCACGTATTTCTGCTGATCAGGAGGTAGATGAATTAGATGCCGA
Organism: Chloroflexota bacterium; assembly: GCA_002725925.1. Classification (GTDB taxonomy): domain Bacteria; phylum Chloroflexota; class Dehalococcoidia; order Lucifugimonadales; family Lucifugimonadaceae; genus Lucifugimonas. The sequence goes on along the minus strand of PBRL01000067.1, from coordinate 12,200 downwards.
GATTATTGGTGGAGTGCTGTTTCGTCGTTACGCCTGGGCCTTGGCGCTTGGACTGTTATCGCTTCTGCTCGTTGTTATTATCTATTTTCAGCGCTCTCGATCTCGTTATAAAGAAGAGGGCTTGCAACATGCCTTAGAGTCGGCAATTGGTGAAGCCAACATACGTGAGGAGGAGCTTGAGAAAGTTCTGGCAGGCATTTATGTCCAGAGTCAGCAAGAATTTGACAACTGGGGACTTTCTTCTGCGGAGCGCGATATTGCATTGCTGACGTTAAAAGGATTACGCTTGAAGGAAATTGCCAGCGCCAGAGGCACTAGCGAGAGAACTGTGCGACAACAGGCGCAAGCAGTTTACAAAAAAGCTGGGCTTGATGGCAGGGCTGATTTGGCGGCCTATTTTATCGAAGACTTTATGCAATCAATGGAATCTAGGCAGCAAGAAGAAAAGATTTATCCCAAAATAGAGTAGACAATCAGGCCTGATAGGCGCGCTCAAAAAAGGGTAACTAACAGGGCTTTCAACATGTTGAGTTACTGTCCTTTGAAACTATTTGTGACAGTTGCCTTATGAGTATCAATCTTTATTCTTAGGTGACTCGGGAAGGACTTTATGCCCAGTAAACATTCCGGAAATGAGACCTTGTTTCAATTGAATTTCGGTGATAATGACACCGACTATATGAATTAGAATGGCGATCAGAAGAAGGTAGAATCCAATCTCGTGGGTTTTTTTGACTGGTTTGCGGAAAGTACGCATTTCTTTATAAGCAACAAGGTCTACAAAGTCTTTTGAGCCAGGCTTCAATTGAGCCAACCTTTCAGCATCCCCATTGGTTACCCATTTAGCTATGGCACCGCCAAATGGTGGCTTGTAGAGATCGGTTCCGGCCAATATTAAACCGCTGCTGGCTTGCATCAGCATTAGCATCAACAGTAGAGTCACCATCAGCCGAGCTAGAGGATTATGACCAAGATAAGTTGGTGGTGTGCCTGACCTGAAGTCCTTCACGTATGTGCATAACTCCAAAATATAGCCGGATCTAAAGGGCAGGATGGCTTTCCAGCGAGCGTGGACATTGCCGAAAAAAGCCCACCCTAGGCGCCACAACAGATTTATTGTAAACACATAACCGGTGTACACATGCACGGTTTTTAGCAAAATAATACCTTCGTTACTGAAGCCAAGGTTGTCTTCATACAGAATTGCTGTACCGATCGCTGATAACACAAAAACGCAAAGCACATTGATCCAATGAAAGCATCGTGTTGTGCGGTCCCAGACGGGCCGAATAACGCGAGTGTTAGAAACTTTGTTATAATTATTCATGTTTTCTTTTCCATAAAATGTGATGTACGTTGCATCCAAAGGATTCAAAAATTGACGTACAGGTTTAATCAAGTTCTTACTCTAAAACATCGAACCATTAGTGACTCAAGCCAACGGAGGCACGTATCATCAGCGCAGTCATATACTACTGACGCACGTCATATACTACTGACTATTTGTATAATTTAATAATGCTCTAGTCCATCCGTCTTTCGTCTGAGTGCTTGCCATGAACAGCTGAGAGTCTGGATTAGTCCCACCACTTGATTGTAAGTTCCGTTACCCCAATGAGTGAAATTTGTGAATCATAGTAAAATTATCATATTGCGGGATACAACATGTACCTATTGACGGATAGCGAACAGCTTCCTCTTGTGTAAATATTTAGCATAATTAAAGGCGCTGAAGAATTGGGCAAGAAGAAAGAAGCAACAACTTCCAGCGTGCGGTGGCGTAACAGCGCCGGTAATTGAGTGAGAACCTTTTGCGCACGCATTCAAATAATAACTGAGAGTATACTTATGAACAGGTCAAGTAACCACAGAACCCAAACTAACATGAAACTCGTCATATTAATGATATGCGGTGTTCTCCTACTCTCCTTAACAACCGTGCATGCAACTAAGGAGTTTATATTGATCAGCACCACTCTGGGCACAAAGTATAGCGATACATTACGTGACCAACTGGCAAGTTGGCAGCAATCAGGAATGGTTGACGAAGTACAGTTGTTTGAAAGTGAGCCTGGGGAGGAAGCGCAGTTTCAACTGTTTGGCATACTCAGTTTTCTTGATTCAAACTCACTGCAGCAATGGAGAGAAGCTACCCAACCCGTATTACCGCAAGATACTCTCATCACCGAGGTAGATTTGCTAGCAGATATCGGGCATTCGCCTCATTCGATATCTGATTCAGTATTTCTGGTCATGCAATACGATGTTTTGGTAGACCAGAGACAATTCAAAGAATATATCGAAGGCTATCAATTGCCAGAGATGAAAGCACGAAAAGTACTAGGAGGATTAATGCGCTACACCAGTTTCTTTGCGCGCCCAGGCTCATCTGCACCCTGGCAATCTTTACTTATCATTGAATATAAGAGCCCACTCGCCTATGCGCAACGCCCAGAAGTCAACAAAAAAGTTGGCGAGCAACTCGCGAAGGAGGATGTCAGGTTCAAGTCTTTCAAGAAAATAAAGCATAGTCTTCGTACCAAAACAGCAACCACGCACTCTCATTGGGTGGCCTTGTCTAACACTGAATTGACAGAGTAATTATTGAGGTTAATTGTTAATTATTACTACTGGCTTCCACAGAGTTAATGAAAGATCAGAATTACACCGCCTCTTTCATAGGATATTAAGGCATACTATGAGCAACTAGAGATTCAGCCAAAGGCGGCTTGACTCACACAAAAGAGTTTCTGGAATACACAGGACGTTTCAAAATACTGATAGCCACAAGATTGATATGGACCTTTTGACGGATAGTCTAGCGCGGCTCTCCGCGTATAATTATCATAAGAGTGGTGCTATTCGGAGCCGAGTTCGTTGGCTATTAGTGAGAGCTGAACCTATGTAAATTAGAGTACTACTGAAAACCAATTGATATTCAGTAGGAGTAGCATGGTTTCTGACAAACCAAAGGAGTGAAGATGAAAAATGTAATGTTTGGAGTAATTAGTGTGCTATTGATGGTGTGCACTGTACATGCCCAAGAGCCTGTGGATCGAAGGGCGGATGAGCTCAAGGTATACCTTGATTTGGAATCGAAAGACACTAATGTCAAACTCGACCAGATTCTTCATCAACTCGATGAGGTGAATCAAAAAGTTGTCACTCTCTCCTTCATCCAGCGCTACGGCGATGAGATCAAAATGGAGCGGGCCATGGTTCCCAATGTGAACAACGACCTTGTTCCAGCCTGGGTGTTTAAGCCCGTAAAGTTAAAACAAGGCAAGCGCTACCCTGCGGTGGTAACCGTCCATGGGGGTTTTCACTATTCACTTGATGAGCATTTTTTTGGTTACATTACACGGTTCGTTCGGGAAGGCTATGTTGTCATTTTCCCAGAATATGGTGGCAGCCGTGGGTATGGAAAGCCGCATTATGACGACCAGCAGTATGGCAGTGGTGACGTCCGAGATACGATTGCTGCAGCTGAATGGTTTGCCTCGCAATCCTATGTTGATTCTAAGCGCCTGGGCATCGTTGGTAGAAGCCGTGGCGGCATGGTGACCCTGCTTGCAATAGAACAAAAGCCCAAGCTATTCAATGCCGCTGTGGATGTTGTGGGATTGGCTGACTTTTTAATGTATATGGCGTACAAACCTGAGTATCGTCGTGAGCAAATTGCCAAAGAGCCGCAATTTAATGGCCTGCCTTTCGATAACTTACAGGCATACATTGACGTGTCACCGATAATGCACGTCGAGAAAATTGAAACACCACTGTTGATACACGCCACGACTTACGATCAGACTGTCAACCACAAAGTTCATGCCGAGCGACTGGTTGAGGCACTAAAGGCACATGAAAAGCAGTATGAATATAAGCTCTACGAGCGGGCACCCGGCAGCCACAACTTTAGTGACGCTGATACACCTGAGGCAGCGGACTCTTTGAATGGTATTATCGAGTTTCTGGATAAGCACCTGAAATAAATGACTTCGGCCGCACCGAGACTCACTGCGACGTAAAAGAAAATGCGGACTCTTCGTAACAAGCGCGGCTATGGTCACGTCTAAATCAAAATATAGCCTGTCACGGCGTCAAGTATTTCGAGTAATTACAGGCGCAGCCGGTAGTTCTTTGGTTCCTGCGGCGATGTTTGCATCTTCAACAAGCCAAACGATAACACAATCTGATGATGGTCTGGAGAGGCGTTCGCCGGATGAAGTTGGCGTTGATCCACGTGTTGTTCTTAATTTCATTGATAGCGCGTTTACCAATAAGCTCGACCTACATAGCTTTATGTTGTACCGCAGTGGCTATGTGGTCGCAGAAGGTTGGAGCTGGCCCTATCAATATCACCGGCCACATATGATGCACTCTCTGACCAAGAGCGTTACTGCATGCGGCGTAGGTCTAGCGCTTGATGAAGGGTACTTTTCATTGCATGACAAGGTTGTGTCTTTCTTTGATGAGGCATTGCCGGCAGTCATCAGTAGCAAACTCGGATCTATGACGATCAAGGATCTCTTGACGATGCGATCAGGACACGACATCAGTGTTTCTGGATCGACTTTTAGACAGGTGAAGACAAGCTGGGTCGCAGAATTCTTTAAAATACCAGTCATCCATCAACCCGGGACACATTTCCTGTATAGCAGTGCACTAAGTTTCATGTTATCCGCTATCATTACCAAGACCACAGGAGAGTCGCTTCGGGACTATTTGGAGCCACGCTTATTTCAACCTCTTGGAATTTCGGACCTGACTTGGGGCGCCAGTCCGAACGGAATCAATTCTGGCGGCAACGGGCTGAGCTGGACAACGGTTGATTCACTCAAACTGGGTATTCTGCATTTGATGATGGGCGAGTGGAAGGGGCAGCAGGTTATCCCTCGTAATTGGGTCAACCAGGCGACTCGAACACAGGTCCCGGGCGAGCAATATGGTTATCACTGGTGGCAGAATGTTTCTGGCAGCGCATATTTCGCAGAAGGAGCATTTGGTCAGTTCTCAATTGTATTCCCAGAGCATGATGCTGTTCTAACACTGACAGCTGGCGTTCAGGGCGAAACACTGCTTGATTTGGTCTGGGAGCACTTTCCCACAGCATTTCTCTATTCAACACTACGCCAAAACGTAATGGCGAACAATGAGCTTCGGAGCAGGACTGATAATCTGAGGTTGTTGCCTGAACCACGTTTTACAGAGTCACCTCTAGCTAAGCAAATATCAGGGCGAACTTACGTAATTGAACCCAATGACGACAATGTATCCGAGATCCAACTAACGTTCTCAGACGATAACCTGGATTTCCGAATTTCAGACGACCGTGGTGATCACCATGTGAATGTCGGAATGAGAGATTGGATAGAAGGTCGTACAAGCGTAACAGGAAATAAACTACATCATCAATATCAATCGAAAGCCATGGTTGTAGTGGCCCATGGTCAGTGGTGGGATGAGCACACTCTTGAAATGACATGGCAGTTCGTTGAGACGGCATGGGTTGATACTGTCGTGTGCAGGTTTTTTGACGACCGCATCAGCATTGATCGACGAGTTAACGCGAATTACGCACCGCGAGTCCGTCCAACCCTACGTGGACGTCAATTACAGGAAATACCTTAAGCGGCACTACGCATTTCAGACACCAGTAGGCCAAGGAGGCGTACTAACAGTCTGTTGGATATCGATAAGTTAAATCAGCAGCCTCTTTCATTACCATAAATTTTGCTGTCTAGAAGCTCTGGTTATATGACATACTAATAGTTCTTCCGGTGCCAGCAACATACCAGTTATTATTTCTACTGATTTGAGAGTACAAATCGATATATTCCTCATTGAATAAATTGTAAAGCCCAACACCAAAAGTCTTATCGTTACCAAACTCTCTAGAAAAATTCAAATTCGCTATTTTATAACCATCGAATTTATATATCGTGTTTTTAAAGTCTTTGTCGGAATACTTAATCATTGAAACTCTTCCATCCCAATCATTTAATGCAAAGTTAAGATAAAGCTTCACTTGATCCGGAGGTCCCGCTGAAACAGAGGTCAAATCTGTTTCAAAAGAACCGTTTGAATCTCCATCAGTCTTCGCATCAGCCTGAGCGTAGCTAAGACCGAAACTAACAGAATCAGAAATCAGCCGACTAAAACTAACATTGTAGCCGTTTCTTCGGGTTTCCAACCTAGAAATTTGCAGTAGGCCTTCTTCATTCGGAGAATAGGAATTACCAAAGGGTGCATTTTGTTCAAATACAGATAGTTCCAGCTTCGTCACTCCATCGTTATATCGCAGGCCAAACTCAGTATTTTCATGAATATTAGGGACAATTGCCATGTAGTCATTGGATAGAGTCACGCCTGCCGCTACACCATTAGCACGAACCACGCGTCCTACCTCGGCCAATTCGAAGCCTTCAGTAACACTCGCGTACATAGAAATATTATCGGTAATATCGAACATCACCCCGTAATTTATAATAGTGTCAGTACTGTCAGTTGTACCGCCTGTAAGTGGCCCGCTTCCTCTTATAAGGTAATAGGGAATCGGCATATAATCTGGCATAGACACCTCACTATCTACCCGACGTGCGCCTGCGTTGACTCTGAAGCGGTCGTTGATTTTCCAGTTGGCGTATATGAAAGGAGCAGATTGGTCAAGCTCGGTTGGCGGAATAAGCACCATGTTATTTTGAGGGATTATTTGTGAGGTCTCCTCAGAGACAGCGTCATAACCTAAGGTGATATCGATATTGTCATTAAGTGTCTTAGATAAAGTAAACCTGAAACCATCTTTTTCAGAGATTACCTGCGTCTGTCCCATAACAGTAACCGGAGGCATACTATCGCTATAGAAGCTACTAGGAGACCCATCGAAGCGATACTCAAAGTCTGAAATATAGTATTGAGCGACTAACTTCCAAGAGAATAGGTCTTGATTAACATAATCTATGCTCGTTGCCACGTTATCAGCCCACGGAGGCATAGCATTGGTTGCCTCATCCCAGCCTTTTGTCGAAGATTGCACGCTAGCAGGAGAACATCTGTTCGGGTGACATCCTGCAATAGGCGCCCACCCGCTTCTACTTTCCATCTCAGATCTGTTGTGCATAATATTCAGAGAGTGCACACCGCTTGTATAATTCGCTTTTAGCAAAATATCGTCTGATACAGTATCACCTATACTTCCCGAATATCTCACCAAGCCAACTACGTCTCCATTTGGATCATAAGACATTCCTCGGGTGTTTTTAGCATAACCAAATAATACATTAAGGTTGCCTTGTCTCATGCCCGCGGTGTATGCAATTTTCTTACTAACCGAGTCATCGCCGGTAGGCATGGCCGAATTAATTCGGAGCGTAACATCTTGTGAGAACCCGTCTTCTGATGAAGGAGTTTTCGTTATCAGATTTATTACCCCACCCGTGCCCCCTATTCCTTGAATAGCTGATGCTCCATGAATAACTTCAACTCTTGATACAAAGTCCATATCTATGGGATTTGCCTCCTTGTTGCTGTCAAACATACTGACGTATTGAGGGATTCCATCAATCAGTATTAGAGGGTTACCACCTCTTAAAGAAATACCCCTTAGTGTCTGGGTGCTTGTAGAACCGCTAAAACCTGGAACCGTAGTTTCTAAGACACCAGACATGTTGTCCGAAATAGTAATAGCTCGCTTAATTTCTTCTTCCAATACAATGGTTACTTGATTGGGCATTGTAGATATTGTGTCATCAGTTCTAGACGCTGAGACAGTTATTTCTTCTATAGCTTGGTTTTGATTATCTTGCTCGTCAGAGACTTCTGTTTGAGCCATCAGACTGCCTGACATGCTTAGCAAAACGAAGCCAGCAAGTAATGTGGTTAAATTTTTCATTGTATACCCTCTTTTAGTTCTTACGATCTAATCATAATGGCCCAGTGGAGAGATTTACACTATCCGTCAATAGATATATATATGGCATCTTGAGCATATGTTATTTGCTTAGTTTTTACATTGATAGTTTTTATACAGATTTAGAACAAAAAGGAAATATTTACAACAAACAGAACAAGAGAGTAGAAAAGAGTTCACCTAACGTCTTGTAAATAAGAGACCTGTTAGAGCTTAATTAAAGACTAAAGAGCTCTGTATCGCCCTATTTATAAGGTATTCAAGGTGGTGGAGCTTATGGTTAAAAATTGGAACCAACTCCTATCTAAGTTTATTTTCCTTCATAAACATCTGGAGGGCAACTTATGAAGCAGTAAGTGGGACCGGTTTCAGTTTATTTGATGAATGACCTTTGTTTCATTCGGGTGGAATAACACTGTAATGCAGACTAATAACTTTCCATACACCATCAATTTTCTGCCAAACTTCACTCTCGAAACCTTTCTCTTCGTTGATATCTCCTTTCGGTGAGCGCGAACGATTTTCAATAAAGGAAGAAACAATGGCGGTATTACCTCCTGGTACTACCATCACTTGTACATCGGACACCGTATTTTTTTCAACACCGCCACCGGCTCCGATCATTGAGGTCTTCCAATAATCATAATAAGTCGACACTTCCCATCGGTTGCCGTAAAAATACAACATCGCATCATCAGCATACATATTGAAATACCCTTCTACGTCATTGGTTTCATAAGCTTTATTAAAAGCTATAGTTGCATTTTTAACTTCTGTAGCCGCTGATGAGTTATGGTTATCAGCGAATACTGAAAATGAAATGAACGTGGTGGCTAAAACAATCAGTATTTTTTTCATCCAACTACCTCTCTTCTATAATTACCTTTCTAGCATAGCTGAAATGATTTTCCTTACGATATGATAAGAATGGCACATTGGTATAATCGTGATAAAAGAGCTGAGAATGTTCAAAAAGGTTCAGCAATGAGGCAATTTATTCAAGGTAAAGGAATACCCGATAAATATGCTAAACACATTGAGTCTTGTGGCAACAGAAAGGTATTTGGAATGGAGCAGTTATATGCTGTTTTAGACTAAAGTATTGTTCTAAAATGGGGTGGTTGTGGAGCTATGAATATCCCGATCTACTTTTTCAGTTCATCTGCAATTTTTTTAATATGTTCCGGTCTTGTAGTACAGCAACCACCAACCACATAAGCACCCTCATCAATCCAAATTTTAGCCTCTTTTGCATATTCCTCAGCTGTCATAGGTAGGGTATTTTCATAGTGATTTACATCGATATCTACAGTTTCTCCCAGATCTTGAATTAATTTCTGCTCTTTGAGTTTTCTAGAGTTGGCATAGATCCCAAAATTCGTTGCTGTTTTAAGTATCTCTATATTTTTTGTAGCCAGATCAGCAGCACAGCAGTTGACTAATTGGCATTCGATATCCAACTGATTGGCCTCCGTTATGGCGTCTTTTAATTTTTCCCCACTGGGTAATGCGTCTCCTGAAACCCCTTTGTTGGTCCAGCTCAGCCAAACATGGTCACTAAATTCTAAGGCGTTCCTTGCTGCATTGATGCCTTCCCTAATCGAGCCCATTGTTTCACATATGATTAAGTCCACGTTTTGTTGTATGAATGATCCAAGATTTGAATAATAGTCATCAAGTACATCATTGCTGGGTGTAAGGTCTGGCCGAAAATTGGTCTCAATAGGTGGAAAGGATCCAGCTATGAGAACTTCAGGAAATCCTTGTCTAGATTCTTCGGCTAAATCAATTGCCAATCTGGTTAGGCTCTCAAATTCGCTTTCAATACCTTCTCTCTTAAGTATGTTTGGTGTGACGTAATAATTGTTGGTGGTGATCACATTACAGCCAGCTTTGATGTTGTCCTTATGAATTTCAACCACTGCATTGGGAGATTTAATGAGTGCCGAGACCGACCAAATGGAAGTTTTCCAATCAGGGACTTCAAATCCCCGCTGTTCCAGTTCATCACCCATGCCGCTGTCTAAAAGGTATTTCATAATGCAATTATCTAATTTAATCCTTATTTGTCTTCTTCTACTGAAAATCCCTGGGTATAATTTCCTGCCAAACTTTCTCCTTATAGAGTTCACCATTGACAGACACCCAACGATGGAATGTCAAATAGAAGTTTTCTTCATCGCTTTTAAACTCTACATTCTGTTCGAAATCAAGGGTCCGATCCTCTAATTCCTCAGTTATCTTGTATCGCCCTACAACGGAGGTAAGTTCTGGATTTTCATCAGATGTTCGATGCTCAATCTCTTCTTCAAAGCGTTCAATGCCCCAAGGGTAAAGTACCGCGCCTGTATTGGTTGCAACACCAAATGCTTCACCGGTCTCTGGATCGTGTTGAACTGAGTTAATCGCGGCATAACCAGTAATATTGCCATAATCTATAACTTCATACCCTGAAAGCCAGGGATTTGGTGAAGGTTCTTTAAAGTTGGGTGCATTTTTCTCGCCGGGGGGAACGACAGGAAGATCAATCCGCGCACCATTATTGCCACCTATTGCGAGTGTCGATTTCATCTGCATGGGTGTCGGCCAAAGCATCGGCCACTGCGCATTGCTAATGGCAACACGAACCCTATGTCCTTTTGGAAAGACCCAGGATGTAAAATGAAGATCAATGTTTAAGTCAAACTCCTCTCCAAGTACAATATCACTAGGTTCACGGGCAGAGATCCGGTGCGTGCCATTGAAGGCGGCTCCTGCTACTTGGGTTACCTGTCCATCCGGTGCCACGTCCGAGACACGGACAACCCAATTTGCACGAGTTGCGTTTGCTGAGACACGGAGTCTCGCTATCGGTCTTCCCAGTATTTCAAGAGGAGTATCCAGTATCTCGCTATCATAGACCAAACTATAGTCATCCATCGGTTGCTGGTCTGGAAGGATGCTGCCCCACCACATGGTGGGTCCACCTCCCTCCAGCCCTATGGAAGGCTTGTAGGTCATGCTGTGTGTTGCATTTTCTGCCGGAGCAGTAGACAAGCTGTGGTTTGCATGTGCGTACCAGCTGTGATTTTCAATCCGTTCAATCGGCCAGTCATTCTCCCATCGCCAGTAACCAGAAACTCTATCCAGAGTAGGATCAGGGGCATGATAATTACGAACATACACGGCGAAGTCAGGTTCTTGGAGAATACCTGTATCTTCACCTTTAAGCCATTGGTCAAACCAGCGAACAGCCTCATGTCGCCACTCAATCTGTGGTTCAGGCCAGGCATTGTGAGGAAAATAATGATCCCAAGGACCGATCAGTGCTTTCACAGGTGCCTGAACATTTTCCAGCATCCGCGGCAAGCTGTTGCGATATCCATCGTACCAACCGCCAATATGATATCCCGGTATACGAATCTTTTCATACTGGCCTTTTGCAGATGCTCTATCCCAAAATGCACCATCACGCTGCTGACGCATGTAAGTGTAGACACTGGGTTCCACATTGAAACGATTTCTTACCCATTCGTCATCCATCTTGAAATCGGGTGCACCTGGCAAAACATTGTAGAGATCATTGCTCATCATCCAGGAATCCGTATGCATAATACCATCCATATAGTGAACGTCTTCTTGATAGAGATACTCGGTTGCCATCACGGCGACGAATGCCTTTAAAGCTGGTGGGTTTCGCATAGCCATTTGGATTGATTTGAACCCTCCCCAGGAAATACCAAACATACCTACGCTACCGGTTGACCATTTCTGTTGTGATAGCCAGTCAATCACCTCTTCCCCATCGTCTAATTCGATGTCTGAGTACTCATAAGGGATGGTTATTCCTTCACTATTTCCTGTACCTCGCATATCAACACGAACAACCAGGTAACCGTGTTCTAAGAAATAGGAATAAAGGGAGTAATTGCGAGCCCGATTATCATCCTTTCGATAGGGAAGATATTCCAGCAAAATCGGGAAACGATCTTTCTTATCAGCCCCAGCAGGCCAATAGATGTCGGCCGCTAATCGGATACCATCGGACATTGTGATCGAGACTTCAGTAATTTCTATTTTGTTATGGTGGTTTGCAGAAAAAGCATCAGGAGTATAAGAAAAGTATCCACCAACGAGTAGGAGTCCAGCGATCAAGATTGGTTTTTTCATAGTACTATAAGCTTAAGATCTTAAGTAAGAAGCGCCGTTTATATCTAAAATTGTTCCGGTAGCATATTCCATACCATCCATAGAAAGCATCAAAACTGCTTGAGCTATTTCTTCAGAGGTAGCCACTCTTCCAAGAGGGCTTTGT
>PBRL01000066.1 GCA_002725925.1 Chloroflexota bacterium | reverse complement strand
GACTGGCACCCTCAGGCATGGAAGTGCCCGAGACCGTCTCCTACCGGAATCTAAAGGCACGAATCACCCATTCGGCAAGGGATGGCCTCTATCATTCCTACTGGAACTGTGGCGGCCATCGAGGCAAGGCAGCATCAAAGAAGTTTGAACGGGCCAAGGAAAAGGCACTGGCCGCCTTGAAGCTGATCCATAAAGGACACGCGGACATTGCCAGTCTAAACAATCAGGAGTTGCGCCGGTTAATGGCAGCACGTGATCTCCTCAGGGATGCTGGCATTGAAAACCCGTTACAAGTCGCAACCGAATACATTGCCTTCCGGCAGGCTGCACCGGAGGCTGACTTGCTGGAAGTAACCCGGCACTGGAATAACGGCCACGCCAACATTGAAAAAGTCGGCTTTGGGAGAGCTGGCCTGGATTGGTTCGAAACAAACAGAGGCCGCTGGAAGGACACAACCCACTACGCACATAAAAGACGTATGGCAAAACTGGTTGAAGCCTTCCAGTGCGACGTGTGCGATCTTGGCTTTGAGCCCGTCCGCTTTTTCCTGCAGACGGCACTGGGCGGGAAATCGGCCAAAACACGGAACCATTTCCGGGAAACGCTGCGCGGGATCATCAAACACTGTGTCGCCCGCTCCTGGCTGTCCAAAAACCACGGGCTGGAATCACTGTTGAAGCCGGAAAAAGTGATTTCAGCCCCGCCCCAGATCATTTCGCCTGATACCTTCAGGATCATGCTCCAGACAGCCAATGCTGAACTGAGGCCGGTTGTGGCGTTGTTGGGCTTTTGTGGTATTCGCTTCTCTGAAGCAGCACGGCTCTCCTGGGATAATGTCTTTGAGATAGAGGGATACATTCAGCTAAACGCGCACCGGACCAAAACCGCCCAGCGGCGCCTAGTGCCGCGCTTTGAGTCCCTGGAACTGTGGCTTTCACCATACAAGGGACGGACAGGCCCCGTGTGGAACCGATCCAAGCACGCACTTGACAGTGCGCTGGGTAAATTACGTCGAGAGGTGGGCGTGACGGGTCTTCACAATTGTTTGAGACACAGTTATGCCAGCTACAGACTGGCTACGACCAGCAATGTCAATCAGCTGGCCGATGAAATGGGCAACAGCAGGGAAATCATTTACAGGAATTATCGTCAATTGGTTACCCCGGCCAATGGCCATCAATGGTTTGCAGTTATTCCGGGGGGAACCCAGTCTAATGTCATTGCCGCCGTATGAACCGTATGGATGCTATCCTTCGCCCAGCTGAGTAAATACGCAAACAATGTGAAGATCCTGCCTTTGAAATGAAAAAAAACACCACTACTCCTGAACAGCAAAAGGGGGATAGTATCCGCCTCTTGTTGCACGAGGTTCATATGGCCGTCGAGAAACTATGGGAGAAAGCCAGTGAATCCCCGGAAGAATTCCTGTCCGTAGCAAGAGAGGCCCCGGTTATTCCAATAAACCTATGGCGGGACAAGTCCATGAGGGAACGGCAGTTCCAATACCTTCAAGACGAGGGATTTATCACCAATCGACCAGGGCGCCCCTATGACCCATTAACTATCATTAACCGAGAGGTGGCAGAAGCATGCTTGATCATAAGAACCTTCAGGATGTTTAAATCAACCAAGGAATGCAGTTGGTTGCCAGGAATTAAGATTCCTGAAATCACCAAACCCGGGGTCGTCCCTCTTATTGAATTACCTGAACTCTCTCCAGATACAGTGAAGCTGTGGAAGCCTTGGTTGGAAGCTGTCTTCTTGGAAAAATACGCCGGCCACCCGGAGAACGATCCAGAATTGAAGAACTTGGTAATGAGAAGGTTGGGAGCGCCTGACTCCAAGGTGCCAGCCGCCGAGATTCGAAACCAGATTAAAAGAGATTTCCACAAAGCCATTCCCCGGTTTGCCAGATGGCATTCCTTAAGCGGGGATTGAATAGGGGTAATTCGCGTCCATGACGTTACGCGAACACTCCTGTTCAATGTGCCGTCATGATAGAAAACGACGGAATCCCCCCCATACTAACTGGTGAATTATTGAACACTGGTGAACTGGCCCGACGGTTAGGGTGTACTGAACGGCATATCTTCAACCTAATAAGGCGCGGTCAATTACCCCATATCCGCGTTGGCAGACTCGTCCGGTTCAACTGGCCAACGGTCCTTCGTGTGCTGGAAAAACGAGGCACACTAACATATGGCAAACCCTGATATTGCTCGTTCCATACAAAGCCGGGGCGGATCCCCAACACACTTTTCTGAATTTCTCATGGTGAGAAAAACTAAACCAAAACAAAAACCTATAAGGAAATTATATGAAAATACCCAAAATAGACATCAGTAATGATTGGGATAATCCGAAACCGGGACTGCACAATGCTGTTCTCATAGACGTCATAGATAAGGGGTTGCAGACATGGGATGTCAGGGGGGAGTCCGAACAAACCCCTAAGATCCGCCTACTGTGGGAAGTGGAGGAAAAAACCAGTGGAGGGAAACCAATGCGGGTCGCCAAAAGCTACACCAAATCACTGGGTCTAAATAGCCCTCTAAGGACAATGCTTTGCTCGTGGCTCGGCGGGGAGATGTCAGAGCAAGAAATTGATGATATTGATACTGACGACCTCATTGGGCGCCCTGCACAAGTGCTTGTTGTCTCGTACGTAAAGGACGGGGAAAGTCGTGTGTATGTGAAGGAGGTTCGCAAGCCACTCGAGGACAAACAGCTAAAACCCTCCGGTGAGTTCATCCAGATGAAGGACCGTGATGAAGGCGGACAATGATGTCCTTCGTTGAGTTTGCCGCCCTCCACGGCCTGTTGATTGACGAACCCATTGACGATGGCCGTCCTCGTCGTGTCCCCACCGATGATGACAAGCCGGGCAAACGATCGGGATGGTACTGGTACAGCGGCAACCGCGCCTGTCTCGGCAACTGGAAACTGGGCGGCGATACACATTATTGGCGTGCTGACAGTAATGACGGCCTGCCTCAAAACCCTCATGAGCGGGAGATTGAGGCGCAGCGAAGAAGGCTGGAGGCGAAGGTCAAACAGACAGAGGCGGCAGACAAGGCTACCCGGCTGTGGGACCAGGCAACACCCACTGATGGCAGTCATCCCTACCTCAAGCAAAAGCAGGTCAAGCCCCACGGTCTCAGGAGAATGGGGGCTGTCCTGCTCATTCCCCTCCATGATCCTGATGGGAGACTGGCAACGCTGCAGTTGGTTTCAAGTGACGGGACCAAGCGTTTCATTTCCGGCGGCAGGACCAGCGGGTGCCACTACGTCTTTGGGGATCTTGATGAGGGTTGTCGGGCCCTGCTATGTGAGGGATGGGCAACCGGGGCCACTCTCCATGAGGCAACCGGGTTGCCGGTCGTATGCGCCATGAACTGCGGGAACCTGAAGGCCGTGGCCGAACAGTTCGCCCCTCGACACCAGCTATTGGTTTGCGCAGACGACGATTTCAAACCCGAGGAGAAAAAAGGGAAGAACCCGGGTCTGGACAAAGCGACGGAGGTGGCCAAGGAGTTCACACTGAGGATTGCCATTCCATTGATTGAGGAACGCGGGGAGGTGACAGATTTTAATGACCTTCACGTGGCTCGAGGGTTGGAAGAGGTGAACCAACAGGTTGAACAGGCGTGGTTGGCGGCCCCCAAAAAATATCGACTTGAAGAAATCGCAGCCCGTTTGGCGAGGATGCCACTGGACAAGGCTGTGGAGCAATACGAGCGCTGGCAGAAATATTCCGGCCTGACCAAGGGAGAACTAAAAATTGAGGTAGCGAAGTTCAGGGAGAAACAAGCGGAGACCAAAGCCTCACCAAAAGAGTCACTTGAGCCGTGGCCCGATCCGGTTGACGGGGCGGAACTCCTAAATCAACTGGCGGGTGAATTTCTCCGCTTCCTGATCCTGCCCCGTCACGGGGAAGTTATACTGGCTGTCTGGAACCTGCACACCTACTGCTTCGAACAGTTCGACTACTCGCCGATCCTCCACGTCACCGCACCCACCAAGCAGTGCGCCAAGTCCCGGGTCCTAGATGTTCTGGCGAAGCTCAGCCTTAACCCGAAGTCATCCAGCAACATGACCGGTGCCACCATGTTTCGCACCATCGAGGCATGGAAACCGACCCTGCTGCTCGATGAGATGGATCGCTCCCCGAAGGACAAGAAGGAAATGATAACGGTTGTCCTTAATGCCGGCTTTCATCGGGATGGCTCGGTGGACCGCTGCGAGGGTGATGAGCACAAGGTCAGGACGTTTAACGTCTACTGCCCCAAGGCCCTGGCCGGTATTGGGGATTATATGACTGACACGGTGACCGACCGTTCCATCCGGCTGTCGATGCAGAAGAAGCTCAAGGCACAGAAGGTGGAGAAATTCCGTCGCTACGGACCTGAGGAATTGCAACGCAAGTGCCTGCGCTGGACAAAGGACAATCTCGACACCCTTGCCGAGTGCCGGCCGGCAATGCCCGTCATCCTGTCCGATCGACAGGATGATATCTGGGAGTGCTTGTTCGCCATCGCCCAGATCGCGGGCGGGGAATGGCTCCATAAGGTCTGGAAAGCAGCAGCGGGTCAGGCCACGGGGGCGGCATCTGAAATCACTGAGGATTTGGAACTGCTCGAAGCCATGCGCCGCTATCTCGACGAAACCCCTGGCGATAGGCTGCCCTCTTCCGAAATATGCGTTTGGCTCAACGAGCAGGAAGACTTTCCCTTCAAGGATTTGCGCAAGGGTGGGGGCATAGACCAGCGCCTGTTATCCCGGAAACTCAAGCCCTTTGGCATCACGCCCCGCAATCTAAACAAAGGTGAGGACAAACGCCCAAAGGGGTATTTACGAGAGGAGTTTCAACCGGTCATTGAAAGATATCTTTCGCCAATAGAATCCACCCCTGAGCCGCTACCCGCTACTAACCCTGAAAATACGGTGCAAAACAAGGATTCCAGTCCGCTACCGGAAACCACGGTAGCGGATACGAAGACAACCGTTTCACCCCATAAAAATGGGCAAGGTAGCGGAGTAGCGGATGAGGGAGGGGTATCCCCCATCGAAGGGGCAGACACGCAAGAGGGGCAATCACAGGAGTTTGCCTACGTGGAGGAGTTTTAGGGCATGAACGGGCAGCATCTATCCAAACGGCTCAAGGAAGCGGGCTATGAATTAGCCCTTTCAGATAATTGGCAGAAGGTGAAAGTGTCAGGTTCAAGCAAACTCTCCGCACCACTACGAGCACAGCTTGAAGCCGGCCGGGAAGATATCCTTTGCTGGCTCAAGGCCGAAGCCCTGGCCGATGGCCTCTCCGGCAGAATTCTGCATCAGGGGGAAGTTGACGTACCCTCCGATTATTGGCGGTTCTATTCGAATAAATAGAGACACAGAGAGAAAGCATCCAGATTACCCCCCCCACGGGGTTAGGTTCTCCGTGGGGGGTAAGGCACGAGACAGCGCGGACGCGGGGCACCTTTTCTTTATTTATGGGAAAATTTTGGGTCGGTGAGGTTCACGTGATCGAACCATGAAACGAAAGACATCTGGCAAAGCAACCAAACGTGCCGGTCACAAAAAAATCGCCACCGGCTACAAGGTGTCTGATCTGGCCAAAGCCTTTGGGATTACGGCCAAAACCATTTACCACCTGAGAGCAAAACACAAGGGACCACTGTCGAGCGATCCGGCAGAGTGGGCCGAATATTTGGAAAGAAGGGCACTGGCAACAGGGGCAAGCCAATCGATTGAACTGGGCACCAAGGACTACCAGAAACTGCGGCTTAAACTACTCAGGGCACAGGTTGGCAAGGAGGAAGCCATCCGAAAACTCAAGGAACTCGAGTTGGAACGCCAATCACAAAACCTTGTCCCCATGGCCGAAGCGAAGGAGGCAATCCGTAAAGTTCTTGTGCCACTCCGGGAATTGCTCGAAGGGATGCCAAAGGCGTTCGCCATTCAGGCAAATCCCACAGATCCGCAAATGGCAGAGCAAGCAGCTAAAGAGGCATTAGACAACGTATTCGGGATGATTCAGAAGAATGTGAAGTGACATGGCCTCATGCATGGAGGCATTGCGAATAATTACAGGACAGAATTTTCGATTAATTATCCTGTCAGACTTTCAACTGCTGAAACAAAACCTTCCCAGTTTGGTTGGGGCGTCATATGGCACCATGAAAAACGTAGCGCACCACTCACGGCCTCCTCATCAAGACCCATTGCTTGCAGCACATGACTAGGAGTGGTCCAGAAGAGAAGCAGGGAGTGCCCGGTCCCGTTCGGGTTTTTGATCGTGGTCATGCCGCGAATCCCACCGATGCCAGGATGGACCGGGCGGCCCACCAGGTCGCGGAAGTGATGGATTTCATACTTGCTCATGTCTGTACTGATTTCACTCATCGGCAAGTAATTCTGCGTTTAGAGAAGAGGTCATTTTTATCACTTTTTAAGCAGCAGTCATGTCATATTGAGGCTGACTATTTTAGAGGCTTTTTTATAAAGTTATCGGAAAGCAGCGGGGTTGTAGCTTGGGCTGCCCAATCATTCCAACGTCTTATGGCTGCCTGGCGATCAGTTTTATTGTGGCCGGCATTGAAGCCGAACTTTCCGACGCCATCAGTTCCTTTTTTGAGAATAATATGCGCGTAACCACGAACCCCCCCATCTGGGTCGTCTAGAAGTTTGACTAGTGTCAGGATAATCTTCCTGTCGTCATACATGTTGCCAGGTATCATCAATTCATAGGTCCTTGAAATTGCCGTGATAAGTTGGAACCTGATATGCCGACTGAGAGATGTATCGAGCACTGTATCGGTTAGAATTTTCTGGGCATCGAGTTGGCGCCATTTTGCATACCTACCGAGAACATGACAGGCATTAAATCTAACGTTCTGGTCTTTTCTCGGGTCTTTGTCCCTGATAAATTCGCCAAGTTTAGCAGTAAAGGCAGGACCATAGCTTGTAGAGTAACCACTTGTAACTGCGGCGGCACGAATATCGGCGTGGCTGGAATCGAACGCCTTGATGAGCGCCTCACCTGCTTGACGACCACCAATGCGGG
>PBRL01000065.1 GCA_002725925.1 Chloroflexota bacterium | reverse complement strand
CGAGGCATTAGAATTTTTGATATCAACTCCTCCGCTGCTTATGTCTGAAAGAACAATATCACTGCAATTAACGATACCAATCGCGCTACCTCCATTATCATCACCCAAAACAGTAAAACCTATTAACTCAAAATGTTTGTCCAGATTTCTTAAATAGACATCTCCATTGATCGTGACTTCATCTCCAAACGGTTTTTTAAATTTAATATCTTTCCCATCGATAGTTACATCATAAGGGTACTTCCCGCCGATTACCACGACTGTATCCCCGTCTTTCGCATCGTCAATTACGGGTTGAATCTTGTCCCCGGGCAAAACGTAATGTGTTTCGGCCTGCACGCCCGCAACCGCGATCACGAGCGCAACCAACTGAACTGTGTATCGTGACTTGATCATAATTTCTTTTGTTTTAGGTGATTTCATTGAACTGACTTAAGAAAGGTGCTCTTCAACCCGCAACCCTCATGTCAAGCCGCAATCAGACTCGAACACCAGTACTTTGTTTGTCCTCCTCTCAAATTCGACAGACCCACTGCACACCCGTTCTTAATCTCTGATTCGTTTCACCCGCATGAACTGCATATCCTGTGCCAGAGGAAAGCTCAGCGGTAGATTGATCAGGAGCTTTAATTCCTGTGTCTGCCAATGGATCAGGTCATAGGACAGTTCAAGCTCGACCATCTCAAAGGGTTTCCTGAGTTTGCCCACGGGCTGAATAGTCACCTGCCCTTGATTGGATAAATCCCGCGAAACGATCAGCTTCAAGTCGGGGTCGACTACGGGGCCCGGCTCGTAAAGCGCCCGCAAGGTGAAATCACCGTCCACTGTCACCGTCACCATTGGCTCCGTGCCTACCAGGACACCTCCCGGCATATCCAGCAGTTCCACCTCGGCAGCGGCTGCCAGGTCCGCTATCTCCGCATCACTGAGGGTTGAATTATACACAGCCCACTTGTGCATCACGCTTCCTTCGCCCATCGGGTCAGTGTTGGCCTCGATCCTCGTCCTTGCTCCCATTACCTTGGCCTCGCCTGCAAGTTCTAAGTTGCCATCCAACACTCCCACATGGTCACCATCCACATATAGACGGATTTCCCCTGTGGCCGTGTCGTTCACTAGCACGACATGAACATCACGATCGAATACAGATGCGACGCTCTTGCCCTCAACCGCCGTGAAAACATTATCGGCAACCCCGAACACTGTTGTACCAAAGACACCCTTCTGGTTCCACTGGTCCAGCTTAATAGCAACGGCATTATTACCTGCTATCGCAGTCGATGCGCCTCCCTTGACTGCATTGAAGTAGAACTCGTAACTGACATCTCCTGACAAATCACCAAAATCAACAATCGTTGGCTCCGTGAGCCCTGTCTCTGGCTCCGTAACTTCTCCGGCTGTCCCGAGCAGTTCCACCTCGGCAATCTGCATACAGCAGCCATTGGAAACCGCTGTTGTCGGGAAGTGGATCTTATAATCGGTATAAGCCACATCGTTGTCGAACGACACCGTTTGACGCTCAAAACGGGCACCAAACGATGGTACATCACCCGACGAGATCTCCGTGAAGTTTTCACCGTCATTGGACCCCCAAATGATATACGTAGCTGGATCACGCTCAGGCGCATCATTCGCTGATGTAAGGCCTAATCCCGTAACAATACCACTACCAGTACTAATCGTAAGACCGGATGGTGTGTTATTCGCACCATCAAAGTTAAGGTACTTCGTTTGCGTGTTGTTATCGATCGCATTCGGCGCCTGCTCTCCACCCGGACTGTTGTCCGAACTCGCAACAACCGCGTCTCCTGGGGCACTGATGTCAACCAAGCCACCACCGCCACCACCCGCACCAGCCGGCGCGATCGCACCCGGTGCAAAATCAAACGCGGCCACGTCCAGCGCTCCACTACGGCCTGTTGAGCCAACTCCCATCGCCAGGTAACTCCCAGCATAGTCGCTGCCACCACCCGCGGTCACCGTGAACACGTTGGCCTCTGTGCTGCCATCCAGGTACACGCTTACCGTGTGCCCAGCGTCGCTCTGCTCGATCGTCACCCAGAACTCATGCCATTCGGTGGTCGACAAATCAAACTCGGTCCCGTCCTCGGTGATGATCACCTTGCCGGCCTCACTCAGTGAGAAGGAGATGTTTCCTCCCGCTCCCTGCTTGATCCCGATGTTGCCCTTGCCACCGTCGTGGTTCTCGTAGCCATCCCCTCCTGCCGGGTAGTCTTCAACTCCTGCACCTCCGTCAACGTGCAATGGATCCAGCGGTCCATCGGTCGGTATCCTCGCGATGAAGTGGATCGTTGCCCCGTCATTCAGGATGGTGTCCGAGCCTCCCTGGTCGCTGATGCTCTGGCCCAGGTAGATCTTGCGGTTGCTGCCCGAGTCTGAATAGCCGTAATCTCGCGGATCACCGGTGTCCTGTAGACGAACGTAGCCGTCAAGCAAACTCACGCCGCCCGGACGATTGTCGTCCCCAAATTCACCGCCAATAGCCGATCCGTCCCACTGGTCCGACCCGTTGTCGTGACTCCACGCGGAGATGTCTCCAACGTCCACCGAGTAGGCCCAGCCCCCCTCGGGAGCCTCATAGGCGACCTCTGGCCCAGTGGGCGCTGACTTTGTCCTCAACCACTGCTTAAACCGGTTGCCTCCGACGGCTAACTCTGCTGTTAAAGTCACTTGGGCTCCCTTGGGATATTCCAGCGTAAAATGGGTTGTGCCACCGCTTTCCCCCTCAGTGTCCGATGGACTGACTGTTACCGCTACCCCATCATCTGGATTTTCTGAATCCAACGTCAGCGTATGCAGCGGAAGTGTGTTATGAGAAACATACTCCGCCTGAAGAATTTTGTCACGGGTGATTGCGACGGTCACAGTTTTCTCGGCCCCTTTCGGAACCCCATTCTCCAACCACTGTTTAAACCAGCTGTTTCCTGCTTTTTGTTCGGCTGTCAGTGTTGCTATTGTCCCTCGGTGGTATAAACGGGTGAATGGAGTTATGTCAGAATCACCTCTGTTATTATCGCTAATAGTTACCAGAGCACTATTGTCTGGATTTCCAGAGGTCACCGTCAGCATATATCCAGGCTCGTACTCAGCAAGCATGATGTGTTCCTTATCCATCTTCACGGTCACCATTGGTTCTGCACTTGCAATTTTTCCATTATCCAACCATTGCTTAAACAGTACGCGATCTCCGACGCCTTGTTGTGCGGTTAGTGCAACCGTTTCTCCCTTGGAATATAATAGAGTTAAATTTGCATTACCGCCACTTTGTCCATTCCAATCACTGGGATTAACCGTTACCATTACGTTGCTGCCTTCCGTTCCTCTTGCTCCTACTTTCAGTTCTATCCCTATAACCACCAGTTCGGAAGCCTCGCTAATCACTTCCCCGGCAACATTGCTCACCACCACCTGGTAGATTCCGGCCTGTCCTGGTTGCACATTCCTCAATTCGAATTTCGGACTTTCGGATGCCGGCCCCAGAAACACACCATTACGTCTCCATTGATAACTCATCGGCAGGGTCCCGCTGGCCACAACGCTAAAGGTCACAACCGATCCCCCAAACATCTCAATCCGACTCTTGGGTTGCTGGATAATTGTTGGGGGTTCAGGAACTACAATTAATTCAACATTTTCACTGACTATATTACCGTACAGGTTCTTGATTCTAACGGAATAAATTGCTTCATTCTCTTTGGTTGCGTTTTCCAATTTTAACCTCGATGATTTAGCAGCTATCATTTGTTCTCCATCTTTGAACCATTGATATTCCAGAATGCCGCTTCCTGTTGCTTCAACTCGGAATTCAATATTATCGCCAAAATACACCACATAACCTATAGGCTGCGTTGTGATTTTTGGTGGATAGGTTTTTACAATCAATTGAGCTATCCTGCTATCGACCTTGCCAAAATCATTTGTAATTGTTACAGAGTAAGTTGCTTCATCTTCTTTGGTTAGATCATTCAGATTTAGAACTGTACCTGTAGCACCCTTGATTTGCTTTCCATTTTTGTACCATTGATAGGCAAAAGAACCGATGCCATGTACAGCCACCTTAAATTCAGTAGATTCTCCCAGTTCTACAGTTTGATCAATAAATTGCTGCGTTATGATAGGCGGTCCAGATTTTATACCCACCCCTCGCGCACTACCGCCGAATGTAGGCCAAGGACTTAAGGCGAGACCAGTGCTTGAACTCTCGAAAGAATGCAGGATACCGCCTCCTGTCATATAAATCGTTCTATTATATCCTATAGCAGGCGTGCCGTACACTGGCTCGTCAAATTCATACTCCCATATTTTATGACCATTTGATTCATCAACTGCAAAAATATTTTCAGTTGTCGTAAAGTAAACAATTCCATTGTTGCTAATTGAAGGGGCGCTGCCAACAACAGCGTTGGCATTAAATCCCCATTTGATAGTTGCGCCAAAGACGTCTCCGTCCGGCTTCAAGGCGTAGACGTTGTTGTTCTCTGATCCAACATAGACCGTTCCATCGCTCCCTATCACTGGGGATGAGAACTCAGCATGACCCATGCTTAATGACCATCTTTCTGTTCCATCGGGGTTTATTGCAGAGATGGCACCAGATGGGCTGCTAAACCCAATATAAATAGTCCCATCGCTCCCTATTGCCGGGGATGAGAACACTTCTCGGCCCATGTTAATCGCCCATTTCTCAGTGCCATCAGGATTAATGGCATATATATTTTTGTCTACAGATCCTACATACACGGTACCATCACTGCCGATTGCTGGGGAGGAATGCACCCAACCTGCCGTTATAAATTCCCATTTCTTGGTACCGTTTGGGTTAATGGCATAAATTTTCCCGTCATTTGATCCAATGTAGACTGTGCCATCCGCTCCTACAGATGGTGAAGATTGCACAGGTTGGCCTGTTTTAAATTCCCAATTTTTTTCTCCTGTTACCCCATCAACGGAATATAATTTAGAATCGTTAGACCCAAAATAAACAGATCCATCATCTCCAATTGTGGGGGCAGAAACGACATTAAATTTTTTTGGTTCTTTAGCCCCTTTTGGTATTGCTGGAAATACCCACAATACACTTTCGTTTTTTGTATCATAAGCGAGTACACCATGGGTTGTGCCAACATATAGTATATTATTGACGATTGTTGGTGACGAAATGGCATATTTCGGCTTGTTTTGATTGTTGGGATTTGGAGCAACTTCGTCAAAAGGAATTTTTACTTTTTTGTGTTTTCCGGGAATCCTTTCCCTAAATTCCAATAAAATGCCCTCACTTACTGTGTGATTATCGTTGCTTACGATAACTGAGTATAATCCCTTATGACTCGGTTCCGCTGATTCAATAATTAATCTGGCTTTATTTTCTCCTGGCAAAATATCCCCATCTTTATACCACTGATAATCGAATGGGGCATTTATATTTCTCACAGGCTGCAGGACTGTGTTATAGCCTCGAACCAATTCCGTTTCTTCAAAATGCAGAAAAATTGAATTTGATGATCGGTTCGTTCTTTGTGGATTTTGATCCAACATTGGCCATGGTGAATCTGCTGGCCCACTGCTTAAGGTTTTTAACGCGAATAATTTATCACTTACACCCATGATTAGATAACCGTTAGACCCAAGAACCAAAGGTCTAAATTTATACACTGGGCTATACGCAGGGTTGGAAATAATTTTAAACTCCCATTCTAAATTTCCTGAATGCGAGTTAAACGCCCTTAAGCCATTCCAGTCAATTGCCTGTGAGAAACAGTAAATAAGTCCATTATCATCTATTAATGGAACTGTTCGCATACTTACATTCTTATCATAATATAAGACTTTATGTTTATATATCTTATCATCATATGACATCAATTCTCCTTGGTTTTCTGTTACCTTGTTCAACATTGAACTTGTTCCGTATATAATATTATTAGGACCAATTATCGTGCTTAAGAGACCCCGGCCCGTGGAAACCCCAAGTACCACTGGCGTGACCTCCGGGGGTGCCCTGTGAATAATCTCACCACTGAGGCAATCTAATGCATCAGATAAATAAAATATTTCATTATTAAAACCGAACGATGGGATTAGGTAAAAATCTTTATAGGCTGCACCCTTTGGCTTTGTATGTTTTTTTTGCCAAACAAAATCTTGCGTTATCTTGTTAACTGCAGCCATAGTCGAATAATTAAACGAAGAATGATAATCATAATAATATATATTATTTTTATCTACCATTGTCCCTTGAATTTCAAAAGGAGCGAGGTTTTTCTTTTGCCATACAGTGGTACCATCGTTACCATTAATCGCCAACAAGTCTTTTTTATATGCACTATAAATAGTCCCGTCGGTATCAATAGAAATACTACTGCCAACATTTGAATCACTTAACCATTTTTTTATCCCAGTTTCATTATTTAAAGCCCTTAATTTACCATTATCAATTATATATATTGTGTCGTCATCACCAACTTGCGGCGAAGCTGGGCCAACTGATGGAATAGTCCATTTATTATGTCCGGTTTTTCCATCTAACGCATATAGTTTATCACTTATGTCTAAAATACCTCCATTATTATTTTGCGTAGTAAAATAAACATTGTCCCCGTGATCCAAAGATGGAGTTAAAATTGTTTCATTATCTTCTACGTGAAATTCCCAAATCACATCTCCCGGTTTCAGTAAATCTATTGGTTTGCGTAGTCGGCATACTAATTTCCTGAATTGGCCAAAAGTATTTGAGATTTCAAACGCATATACTCCCAAGTCATTATCGCCTAAATTTTCAATAATGAGTTCCTTATTTATCGCCCCAACAATTGCTTCATAAGGCTGGGCCTTGCTGTAATCCACCTTGTACCATTGATAATTTAAATCTGTTCCGATGGTGTCCGCTGCTAATTTAACACTTCCTCCCAGTTCAACCTCTTTTGTCGTAAACAACTCTTCTATTCCTAAAGCTATAGCTAAATTAGCAAATGCACTGTCAACCATTCCAAAACTGTTTTCCACCCTTACAGTATAATTCCCTGTATCATTACTTTCTGCTCTATTTATCCGAAAAACTGCCTCATTGGCACCCGCAATAATTTTCCCATCCTTATACCATTGGCAACCTAAAGGTTTTTCCCCTATCACCTTAATGGAAAACTCTACAGTGCCCCTACTAACTATGTTTTGATCCCGTGGTTGCGTGGTGATCCTTGGTTTTTCTTGAATCTGGACTGGCAAAAAACCCAAAAATGCTTCTTCAAAACCAGTTGCTTCCGGATCAATTATTATTGTAGCATTCTCGGATAATCCATTGAACACATCGGAAGCTTGTGTAGTAGAAGAAGGCGCATTACCTTCAAAAACAACACTCGTCAGACTGCTGCAGCCTGCGAAGGCACCATTCCCAATGGTGGTTACACTGTCTGGAATCGTCACGCTTGTCAGATTGCTGCAGCGATCGAAGGCACCATTCTCAATGCTGGTGACGCTGTCGCCAATAGTTACGCTGGTCAGACTACTACAGCCTAAGAAGGCACCATTCCCAATGCTCGTGACACTGTCCGTGATGGTGTAGTGACCACTTTTTCCAAAAGGAAATTGAATTAAACGTGTTTGGCTTTTGTCGAATAAAACTCCGTCATCAGAAGAATATTCGGCATTACCTTTGCCTACCTCTATGCTCGTAAGGCTTCTGCAGCCATTGAAGGCCCAAGCTCCAATGCTGGCGACGCTGTCAGGAATCGTCACATTCGTCAGACTACTGCAGCCCCAGAAGGCCTTCTCCCCAATGCTGGTAACATTGTTGGAAATTGTCACGCTCGTCAGGCCACTGCAGTCTTCGAAAACCCTACTCCCAATGCTGGTGACGCTGTCAGGGATTGTTATGCTCGCCAGACCATTGCAGCCTAAGAAGGCACCCCCCCCAATGCTTGTGACACTGTCGGGAATCGT
>PBRL01000064.1 GCA_002725925.1 Chloroflexota bacterium | reverse complement strand
CGGGCGAATGCTACATGGTCTTCGATTGTTTTCTCAGTTTCTTCCGGGTCGATGAAATTTGTCGACTGGTCCTTTGCTCCGTTCGAGACATCGATAAGCGTGACGTTCGCTGCAGTGAATTTTTCCTTGAGGGCCAGTGGGTTAGAACGGTGTTGTTCTATCTGTTTCGCATATGGTTCTATACCTTGTAAGCCAAGGGCAGCAATTCGTTTGATCCCCCATTCGATAGAGTGGCGGGCGTCCCAAAGAGAACTGGTAGAGCCATAAAGTATGTCCGGGTTTTCAGGATCTAAGGATTTGTGAGATGCCATTGATATGGGAACTTCCTCCAATTTGTGCTGAGGTCGTGACACGATCTACCTTTATCGACCCTCGATTAATGGGGGCGATACTAACACCTAGATTACCTAGGGGATTAATTGTCATCTATTAAAAGAAAAGTCGAGGCTGTTGTGAAGTAGTGCCACGCAAAGCAATATTTGGTGGAGCTGGAGGGATTCGAACCCTCTACCTCTTCAATGCCATTGAAGCGCTCTCCCAATTGAGCTACAGCCCCTATTTATGTGAGACCTGTGCTTCGCAAACTTGTTGATCTCAACTAAAAAATCGTAGCACAGTGAAATGCTTAAGCACCTTTTGTTTTCTGCGATTTACATGTGCTAGTAAGTATCTGGATCTTCTTCGTGTTGTTTGTATTCGGTGTTGTCCCTTACCGGTAACTCACGGTCAAGATTTAATGTCTTCCCTGCATCGTCTTGAGGTTCGTATCCTAGAACTTTACGGGCCTTATCTAGCGAAAATATACTCCAGTAGTTATTGCTCATAGCGAATACAACTGTATACATAAGCGAATCTGGTGCATCGACTGCTTTTACGTGTATTTGTGCGGTGTCTCTGTGTGACAACCACATTGCCAGCCCGCCACCAGCGACAGTGGGGTCGTCGTTGGATATGGTCCAGCCGATCCGTATATTGATGGATGAGATTCCGTGGAACTCACTGTAATAGCTTCCGAGACCTTCCGCGTACGCCTTCGAAGCGCCGTAGTACCCGTCAGGTCGGATTGGAACAGTTTCGTCGATTAGTTTGTATGGGCGTTTCACCTGATCGATATTGCCTGCGAGGATAGTTTTGTAGGGCTCATCCTGGTAGAAGCCTCCTACTGCATGTTGAGAACTACCGAACACTACCCGTTTGACGCCTGTTTGTTTGGCGGCTTCGTAAACGTTGTAAACACCAATAAAGTTGTTTCGAAGTGCTGACTCCCAATTGGCATTAGCGCTACGGTCAGCTGCCAGGTGGACGACCGTATGTTGCCCCTCAAATGCTGGAATCATCGTGTCGAGTTCAGCGATGTTACCTTTGAAATTATGGGTGTTGGCTATCCCATCTGTGCCATAGCGTGACAATGATGAAAGCTCGTAGCGNTCCTCGAAATCTTTGCGAAGTGCTGTTCCNACCAGACCACTNAGTCCGGTGACCAGTACTTTTTTCTTGNCCNCCATTTGAATGAANCCTTGTACTTGTAATGTGAGTGTTTGNTTACGCGCTCATGATATTAACCGAGTTTTTGANACNCGANAGGNACTATTTTTCTGATANTGAGTNAANTNCTTGAGGATNTTTTGGCTTTNATTGCGTGCCATGTANCAAANAATATTCCACCGAAAAACACGACACTTAACCAACTAATCGTCCGGTCAACAGCCACGAGGCTGATTGCCTCCGAATCGGTTCGTCCAAATAGAATAAGTAACCCGGTTAATCCGCCTTCTACAAATCCGAATCCACCGGGAGTTGGAATTGTTGTGAGCATAGCGTTAGCAAGGGCTGCAAACATTATGATCCCAAATGAAATTTCTATATTCANGGCATCTGCCACGAAATAAAAGCGACAGATCTCGAGCAACCAGCCAATGATGCCTAGCATTAGTTGAGGAGCAATTACTCGACCTGAAAAGCTATCGAGTGTCCCCTGCTGGAAATTTATATATGCTGATTTGAACCTGTTCGGCAATTGCCTTGAAATTCGCTCACCTGTTATTCGCATCACCAGTAGTNCGGTTGCAAGCGTTGCAACCAGTAGAAACGCTGTAATAATGACCCATCCNGGTACTTTTGAATCNCCTTCTGCAGTGATCCAAATTGCACCTACTAGGACGAGAATTAACACGGCGACCATATCCTGTACCCGTTCCGCAACNACTGTTCCAAGGCACGAAGGAAATGCGCTATCGGTTTCNTGNGCAAGTGACCATCCNCGATAGGCGTCGCCGAGCCTTAAGAATGCAACAGAGTTTGCGAACCAACCCATCAGAATTATTCCGGCCAGTGTTGTGGGTCCGGGAACGTTGTTGCCGTTATGTCCGCCTATGTTCGCGGTTCTGGCCAAAGACCTCCATCGAAGCCCTCGAAACCAGAAACTTACGTAGTAGAGAACTAACGCCAATAGGTATTTGCCTATATGGACGCCCTTAATGTTTGTCCAAATTTCATCCCATGCAAAATCGAAAATACGCCAGAGTGCGAATCCCAGTAATGATGCTCCGATGATAATTGTGATTAATGTAGGTAAAGATAAAACGCGTTGGCGTAGCGTGGTGACACTTGGGATTCCTGGCTCAGTCTTAATGCGAGGCTGAGACGTTATGTGGCTCGTTGTCTTAGTCATTTATTACGCTGTTTTGGCTAATTGGCACACAACATTGTTTCAGGTGCGTTGATCCATTTTAGATTTGATAGGGGATTGATGTGGAACGCCAACTCTACGCGGGAATTCATTGGGGGTTGGAGATATTTTCATCCAATAAACCATATCGTCTGGCGGGGANTTACCGGGTTTNTTAACTTCAATTGTGATTGCCGGTGCGGCTCCTAGTATGTCGGCTGCGANCGCAGCTTCTTTTACTTCCTCTTCTACTCCTCTGCTTTTTGCAAGGATTATTGTTCCTCCAATGTTTGCAAATGGAATTGTAAGTTCTGCAAGTTCATTCAATCTGGCCACTGCCCGAGCAAGGACNAAATCGTACTTTTCGCGATGATCGATTTCTTGAGCTATTTCTTCAGCCCGACCATTTACCACCTGTATGTCATTTAATTCGAGAGCATTAACTACTTCGGTTAAGAAATTTGTTCGCTTTTTATTTGAGTCAATTAAGGTAATTTGAAGTTCTGGCACGGCAATTTTCAATACTATCCCGGGAATTCCTGCTCCAGTTCCGACGTCGATCGCTTGTTTTCCTTCAAACCATTCGCGCGTNGGTACGTTGCCTCCTGCAGGAGCGAGTACTCGTAACGATCGGATGAAAAGCTCCTCCCGGATTTTCTCCCAAGTTTTCAACCCGGTGAGATTGAACTGTTTGTTACGTAACTCTATTAACTCTCGGTATTGTTTGAACTGGGACTGCTGTTTGTTGTCGAGGTAGACACCGAGCGTTTGGGCTGCTGTTACTACAGAATCCACTTGTGGAGAAGTACCTTTCTTAGTTTTCTACTACNGGAGGATAGATTCGAGAGTCGACTTATGTNTGGGTCTGGTTAGTTTCGTTATTTATAAAAAAGGGAAGCATAAACAAAGTTTGAACGGTAATGTTATAGNGTGTAGTCCGACAATTGATCTGCGGAAGAANGGGTGNTTCAGTTNTAGAAGGTNATGTTTTACAGGTGATAGTTGGCTAAGAATTGGAATGCTGATTTGGCGATTCGTGTTGTGGTCCTAGTGAAGCAAGTTCCAGATCCGGAACTTCCNCNGTCNCANTTTAAGGTTGATGAATCCACTAATAGTGTGGTTCCGCCAAATGGCGTGCCGCCAGTAGTAAATGGGTTCGATTTGAACGCGNTTGAAGCAGCTTTACGATTACGAGATTCTGGANTNGATATTGAAATAACTGTTCTTTCGNNTGGCAGTGAATTTGTGATGGACGCAATGAAGAAGCCGTTGGCTATGGGTGCNGATCGGTTAGTACTTGTTGNCGATCCAGNACTGNACNGAATTGATTCTGCNGGAACTGTGAAAGTATTGTCCGCGATAATGGAGAAAGATGGTCCGTTTGATTTGATTTTGGGAGGTCGGCAGGCTTCCGATTGGGATCAAGCTCATGTGATGTTGGGTCTTGCGGAAGTGCTTGACCTGCCATTGGTATCTCTGGTTCAGAAATTGGAATTGGATGGAGAGACAGTAACAGTTCAGCGAGTTATTCCGGATGGATACCAGGTCATATCAGCTGAGTATCCTTTAGTTTTAACAATTACGAATGAGCTTGGCGAACCTCGTTATCCGAACCTGCGCGGCATCATGCANGCGAGTCGCAAGCAGCCAGAAATATTCGCTTTGGCAGACATTGGACTTTCAGTTTCTGANCTTGCCCCGAAACTTGAGCTCAGAAAGTTGTACATTCCTGAATCAAACAAAGAGGTTGAATTGATTGAAGGTGAGGACGAAGCAGATTCGGGCANNAAACTGGCGTTGCGCCTTCGTGAGGAGAAATTGATCTAGTGACATCTGTGCTTTTGGTTGCAGAAAGTGATGGGTATGGCTCAATTACACAACCTTCTTTAGAGGCGATTGTGGCTGCTAATCAGCTTATCGATTCTTGTATCACGGTGGTTATTGCTGGTGATTTGTCCGAATCNNCATCTTCATTGCCGGTTGACCGTGTGGTCANNATTTCTGAAATAGATACCAGTGATATTGGTGTTTACGAACAGGCGACTGCAGATATCGCCTCAGTGGTTAATTNNANTAACCCTGAGGTTGTACTTTTTAGTAAATCTGATTTNGGATCTTTGGTTGGNGCACGTGTGGCTTTTNGGATAGGTGCAGCATTTGCTGCTGACTGTACAGAAATTTCAAACNCTGNTGGTTCCNTCATTGTGACTCGTCCTGTTTTTGGTGGTAGTGCGTTAGCCGAATATGAGATCACTACTTCGCAGGCCGTTATCACGTTACGCCCTGGAGCTTTTCTTATTCCTACTGAAAAGGGGACACCTTCAATAGATGATTTCACTCCGGAGGTGACCGTAGATCGCAGAGCTCTTGTATCTGGCACTGTTTTAGAGTCACGAGAGGGTATTCGATTGGAAGATGCGAACGTTATCGTAAGCGGTGGTCGTGGGTTGGGTGGACCTGAGCCGTTTAGTGTTCTTCATGATCTCGCAAATGTCTTGGACGGGGCTGTTGGGGCTTCGCGCGCTGCATGTGATGCCGGATGGATTGATCACGCTTACCAGGTTGGTTTAACCGGTAAGTCTGTTAGCCCAGATGTCTACATTGCCNTAGGAATCTCNGGGGCTAGCCAGCATATGGCAGGTTGCTCTAGTTCNCGNGCGATTGTTGCGATCAACAAAGATGCTGATTCGAACATTTTTAAAGAAGCGAGATATGGGGTGGTGGGTGATTGGGAAAAAGTCTTACCTGCATTTTTGGATGCTGTTAGGAACCTTAAATCCTAGCGAGCTTGTAAGGTGGATANCGNTTTTAAANTGGAAAGGTGAGAAATTGGATTTNGGCTACGGTAGNGGTGTAGACGGTGTTTTTAAATTTATTGAAAACGCTGAGGTGATGGCTGTTTTTTTTCCGAGATTTGGTCAGTCGATTGTGATTGACGTGAGGCNAAAAGAAGAGGATCCGCCTCTTGTACGAGTTGTTCCTATGGCTCGTTCTATCGCTGACAGACTCCGTACAATCAAGCGAATGAGACCTGCTTTACCCCGTCCNCGCGATATTGTNGCGATTCCNTGGGTTGGGTANGTCGAGGCTATGGATTCTTCGGGTTTATGGAAAAAGATTATTGCTCGTATTGAGGAAACCGGATTTCCTGAAGCTCTTGCGGCAGCCGATAAGTCATTTGACGAACTCGTGCGTATGGAACGGCAGGAATTGGCCNANTTGATAATGGGTGAGCAGTACGACACTCTCTGGGNCCGTTCAACAAGNTAGCGTATTAATNGCTNANTGCGATTTTTAGAGCTCGAATTGCATAAATTNTNACGCTTTTCCTTTACCATTTTNANAGGTTATTTTTATGCAATTAAAAGCCTTGAAAATTCTCCATTCGCTAGCTGTTTATTTTCATCGTTTGAAAATAATGTTGTACCGGATATCAAATGTGCCCATATCGGTTACGTCAAGTTCTGCGGTTTGGATTTTAACTATGCCGATCTGGCGACGACTTCGATGGGTTTTCGTCGTAACACTAGTGGTAATTCTTTTTTTTGGGTGGTTAATNCCTGTTGGGGANAACAGAGCGAATAGTGTTGCAACGTTTGTATCTTTGGAACATGAGTATGGGTTGGTTTCTTGGGAGTTAGAGAATGTCCTCGCGAAATGGACTCATCGCATATGGGCGATATTGCCATGGACCCCGAGTAGTGATGCTGATCGCCGCTCATCTTTGGATCGTTATGTAGTACTTGTTGATGAGCTCCGAGAAGCTAATGATTTATTTCGGGATGTTACCTCCATACATGATTCTGATGCTCGACTTGTAGCTGAGGCACAGGATGCAGTTGATCAAATAGTGAGGGAACGAGACGAGATACGAGACGAGATTGAGGAGTATCTTGAACAGATCATTAGTGAAGTTGTTACAACAGATGATGTAGATCTGGTTCAGGCGTTTGTGTGGCCACCGGTTGATTTTCGCATCGATAATCCGCCGAAACTTCTTGTGACATCGCCCAGAAATGAGATCAGACGCGTCGAGGGAGTATTGATAGATCCCGATATCTCGGCGAGCGAGACATTGAGAATAGAGAGTGAACTGTCTGAGTTACACGACCTCTCAGCTCTCATTATTCAAACTGGTGGACTGGCCAGTTTCCCTAGTGTTATTCCGACGGTTGAACTAAAGCGACTGGTTGATATTGCATGCCATGAATGGCTTCATGGGTACTTGATGTTTTATCCGTTCGGTAGGGCATATTTTGTTGATGATGAAATGCGTTCGGTGAATGAAACACTTTCTGATGTATTCGGACGTGAAGTCGGACAAATGGTTTATTCACGAATATTTGATGAACCGTATGTTGCGCCCGTTAGACCTGAAACAGCATTTTTGAGTTGGAGGTCAGTCAATGGTTCGAGCAGCAAAGGAAATCTGGATCAGTTCAACTTCAATCAATTTATGAGTGAGACTCGGCAACATACCGATAGCCTACTATTAGACGACCTTATAGAAGAGGCTGAAGCATATATGGAAACGCGTCGGATTGAGCTGCTTGGCCACGGTTATTCGATTCGCAAGATCAATCAGGCATATTTTGCTTTTCATGGCACATATGCTGAGAGCCCGTCTTCAAGCAGCCCAATAGCGAGTTACATATGGGATTTGAGAGAACAGGTGGATACAGTTGGTGAATTGGTTAAGATGCTGAGGGGGCTAACGGCGTACGATGAGTTCGAGCAACTGTTAGTTGACCGGGGCGTTGAATTGGAGCAAAAGTAATGTGCTTGTCAATTCAGCGGTATAAATTGTGTGAGATTAAATCTTATAAAACTTATGAAGATTCTACTTCTCCTCGGTATACTTGTTTTAGGCGATGTTAGTCTTGCTTAGGCTTGCGCCGGTTAGAAATGACTGGAATGATCGCGAATTAGCTCGTATTTGCCGAGTAAGTGTTCACATATTAAGTGACGCCCGGCTGTAAGTTCAACTGCTGCTAGGAGATTTGATGGCCCCGCGAACCGATGATACGCAGGTCGCTGACAATAAGATGTATCGACCGCCCCAACAGGAAGAAGCTCAGATCACGCTCGATGAAATCATTGAACGGATACGAACTTCGATGCCGAAAATTCCGGGCCTGGGTGGATCTGGGTCGTTTGGGTTGATTCTGGCAGTTCTTATCGTGGTCGCGGTTATCTGGTCAGCAACTGGTTTCTACACTGTAGGACCCGATCAGGAGGCTGTGCTTCGAACTTTCGGGAAGTACACAGGTACGACGACAGGG
The DNA here is from genome assembly GCA_002725925.1 of Chloroflexota bacterium. Lineage (GTDB taxonomy): Bacteria > Chloroflexota > Dehalococcoidia > Lucifugimonadales > Lucifugimonadaceae > Lucifugimonas. The sequence continues at coordinate 2,836 of PBRL01000064.1, read as the reverse complement.
GGCCTGCATTGGCACTACCCTGGCCCCGTTGGTAAAACAGACGTTGTAGCTGTCACTACAACGCGCCGAATGGAGCTAGGATTCCGGTCTGGTGCTGATGGATTTACAGTGGCTCAGTCGGTTACGAATGAATCCCTGATGATCACTGGAGATGAAAATATTGTCGATGTGCAGGCGGTTGTTCAGTATCGTATCGCGGATTTGAAGAGTTTCTTGTTTGAGGTGGATGACCCAGGTGATGCTGATCGCGGGATCTCCCCAGGCAATCCGGAAGGTAGAACGTTGCGAGATATGGCAGAGACTGCATTGCGTCAGGTGGTTGGATCTAGAAACATCGATGATGTTCTGACCACGGAAAAAGAACAAGTTCAAACGGAAGTTCTTCTCAAAATGCGAGAGCTCTCTGCCAATTACAATACTGGGATCGATGTTTTGCAGGTTTTACTACAAAACGTCAATCCTCCTCTCGAAGTACAGTCTGCTTTTGAGGATGTCGTTCGCGCTCGTGAAGATAAGGATCGGCTTATTAATCTTGCTGAGGCTTACCAAGCGGCGGAAATTCCTAAAGCAACAGGTAACGCTGCGAAAATTACCGAGGCTGCAGAAGGGTTTAAACAGGGGCGTATTGCACGGGCTCAAGGTGAAGCGGATGGGTTTGAAGCAATATTAAAGGGTTATTCTCAATCACCCGACATCACACGGAAGCGTCTTTATTTAGAGGCAATGGAAGANGTATTGCCTGGNATNAAGAANTTTATTTTGTCNGATTCATCGGTNTTGCCGTTCTTNCCGCTTGATGGAGCTGGCTCGGGTAATGGAACCAGCACTGGANTAGGGGGNCAGCAATAATGGGAAAACTGTCGATTCCACTTATCGTAATANTTGTCGCTTTATTTGTAATTCTTCCACAAACGCTGTTTGTGGTTGATGAAACTCAAGTTGCTATCGTTACTAGNTTTGGTGAGTTTAAGCGATCACATCGATCTCCAGGCCTGCAGATTAAGACACCTTTTGCGGAGCAGGTGACCAGATTCGATAAGCGGTTGTTGCGTGTGGATGTTGCACCCGCATCAATTTTGACTAAGGACAAGAGGAACCTTCTAATTGACTCGTATGCGAGATACAAAATTGTAAATCCCTTGGTGTTCTTTAAAAACCTTAGAAATGAGTCGGGTGCAGATGCCCGAGTAGGTGACATNGTAAATGCACAGCTTCGACAGGAAGTTGCCCGAGACCTTCAGACAGAAGTTATATCTGAAACTCGTGAGGACATCATGAACCGTGTGACGATGGCCAGCAACAGAATTGAGGTTTCTCGGTCGGATCTGTTCAGTGACTACGGCTCACTGAATCATCCGGCGGTTACTGTCNNTATNGATGAGGACACTACAGATACGNTTCGCTCAAGGCCAGCAACACCAACGGAGCTGGCTTTACTTGAATCTAGCGNAAATCCTCCAGAGCTTGCCGGATTCAGCATCACTTATTCAGCGAGTGTTCGAGAAGCCCTAGGCATAGAGATTATCGACGTTAGAATAAAACGCGCAGACTTTCCGCCGGATATAGAAACGAGCGTGTTCGCNCGTATGGAGGCTGAGCGTGAAAGAATCGCCAGCGGATTGCGTGCTNAAGGNACNCAGAGAGATTCTGAAATACGTGCTGAAGTTGACCGGNGTGTGAACATTATCTTGGAAACAGCCNNGGGTAGATCGGCTTTGTTGANNGGNGAGGCTGANCAAGAGGCTATTACCATTCTGGCGANGTCACTTGAGAAAGANCCAGAGTTTTATGATTTCCGTCGATCNCTTGAGGCNTACAAGGTGTTNATGGATTCTCAGACAACGGTTATTCTCGANCCTGATAGTGATCTTTTGAAATTCTTGTCTGATCCAGANGGTGAAGGCTAATTTATTTTCAAAAGNTTAAGCTTTTTAGCTGCTGAGATGAATTGCTGTGTTGATATTGAATCGGCCTCGTATGAAACGAGGCCGATTTTTTTATATAAAAACTGCAGTGATCTGTAAGTGTTGATATCGCTGTAACTCTTTGCTACTTGGTGCAAGTAGGATATTATGATGTATGTGAGCGATTACTAACATACAATTTCCTAACTCATGAAAACACGCACAAGACTCGATCATCAAACGCGCCAGCATCAGATTGTCGAAGCAGCGCGAGAACTAATCGCCACTGGCGGGGTCGATTCTTTGACTATAAGAGGTCTTGCATCGCGAGTTGGAGTGACTGAGGCCGCTATTTACAGGCACGTCGCTTCCAAAGAGGAAGTTATCTTGCTTCTTCTCCAAGAAGTTCAAGAATCGTTGTTTCAGGCGATATCGCGTGCAACCCGTTCTGATCGTCACGCGCTTGAACGTCTCGAGCACATGCTTCAACTCCACGTGTCGTATGTTGAGCTGAGGCAGGGAATTTCATTTGTAGTTATAGCTCAGGCAGCGCAGTTTGAAGAGCCAAGAGTTCGATCAGCCGGTCGTCGATTGGTTGAAAAATACCTTTCGCTCGTATCTGAGATCATCACTCAGGGTATTGAACGCGGTGAAATAGACAAGACTGTTTCACCGGATGCAGCTGCGATGATATTTTTCGGTATGATCCAATCAGCTGTGACCAGGTGGTTGTTTGACCCATCTACCCATCCGTTGAGTGAGAATGCCGTTGCAATGTGGGTTTTGTTTAGAACGTCCCTAGAATTTTCGGATGAAGATGCTGACCGCCACTTGAAAGAGGAAGGAACGGATTAAAATGTCTGTAATAACGATTGATGGACATATAGGCGCAGGTGGAATTGAATTGGGTAGGAGTTTAGCGCGAACGATGG
>PBRL01000063.1 GCA_002725925.1 Chloroflexota bacterium | reverse complement strand
TTGCGTACAGCCGATTACATAATCGCCAATCGAAATGATTTGAAAGGCTAAAGAAAATGGCTTTGCAAAATTCAATACATGAAAAATTGCTAGAAGCAATAATGGATCGAATGATCCCGGCAGTGGGAGACCTGCCCTCAGCCGGACAGATGGGCTTAACTGCCGAGATTGTTCAACTTGCCGCACAGCAGAAACGATTTGAGGATTTGTTCAATTCTGCGATGGAAGCATTTGAGATAAACAGCCCCGATTTCTTAACCAGCATGACGTCAATCCAAGATGAAAATCTAAGGACATTTGAATCAAACAATCCTCATCATTTCAACACAATACGAACGATCGTCTACATCGTCTATTACAAGGATCCCAAGGTTCACGCAAGGATCGGCTGGGACGGACGCGCACCACAACCGAAAGGTAATCAGATGGACCCTTGGGATGAATCGGTACTAGTAAACGCACGGAAAAGAGAACCATTTTGGCGTAAGGTTTAGTTAAATCAACACGATCAATCAAGCTACCTTTAGTGTTCTGAACAGGAGTGACTCTTGGAACCGGTAATCAGAAATCAAAGCGATCATGAAAACCCTATTCTGGGCCCAGGTGATGGCGTGTCATCCTATGTAATGCTCTACGTAAAACACGCTATCGGTGAGTCCAGTCCAGACCATGTTCATCCATGGGAACATCAGGCATTCATCACTGAGGGCTCAGGGATTCTGGTCTTCGGCGGAAAGGAATACCCGATAAAGGCAGGAGATGCTGTACTGGTACCAGGCGATGTCAGGCATCAGTTCACCAATACCGGCGATGTACCGATGAACCGTGTGACCGTAAATCCAATTGAGTCAGTTCAATAGGGACGATTGAAAGCCTTTATCAGACCCTTACATCNNTAAGCGTNATTTCACCATTTTCCACNGTGTAAACNTGTGTNGCTATTTCTTCGACNATGGCAGGATCGTGGCTNGCNCAGANAATNGTCCCNTCNTAATCANCTAANGCACTAAGCANCTCCCTGCGNGTAGCNGAGTCCAGGTGATTGGTGGGNTCATCTAATAAGAGCACGTTGTTAGGCTGAACCAGAAACTTGGCCAGGGCCACNCGACTTTTTTCTCCTCCTGAGAGCATCCTTACGGTCTTGAATACGTCATCATCGGAAAAGAGAAAACGGCCAAGAATCCCGCGGAGAACACCATCCGGTTGATTCTCTGCCGATTCCCTAACAGATTCGAGAACTGTCGCATCCAGCACAAGAGATTCATCCTGATGCTGCGCGTAGTATCCCCTTTGTGCTCGTTGGGCCCAGTTAACCGAACCTTCGGACGGCTCAACTTCACCGGCAAGAATTCGAAGAAGCGTACTCTTACCGCCTCCATTGGCCCCGATCAGCGCTATTTTCTGTCCTCGTTCAATCTCCAGTGACACATCAAGCAGCACAGGAGAGTCTTCCCAGTCATGAGATATACCTTCTGCCAGTAAAACTTTATGTTCAATTCTGCCTGATGATTTAATCTGGAATCTGGTCGCTTTTGATTCTCTCATTCGTGAAACACGGTCTATTTTCTCGAGTGATTTAATTCGACTCTGCACCTGTCGAGCTTTAGTGGCTTTAGATCTAAATCGATCGATGAATTGCTCCTGCCTCGCGATTTCTCTGTCTTGTCGATCAGCCTCGGCATCCAGTTGCTCCTGGCGAACCTTCTTTCCTTGCAGNTACTGGCTAAATGTTCCTGGATATGACATCACGACGCCATGTTCGACATTAAGAACGCGAGTCACAACCTGTTCCAGGAANTTTCCGTCGTGTGTCACCATCAACACTGCACCAGGGTAATCGGCAAGTTCACGGGCAAGCCACCGTTTCGATGTTTTATCCAGGTGGTTTGTGGGTTCATCTAAGAGGAGATGTTCATCGCGCTTCAACAGTATCTTCGCTAATGAAATCCTCATTCGCCAGCCCCCGGAAAAATCTCCACATNGCTTTTCCAGATCGGCATGAGAAAAACCCAGACCACTGGTAACCCTCGCTATGGAAGCGTCAACACCNTGGCCTCCAAGAACACGAAAGCGTTCATGGGCACGATTTAAGTCGGCGGCAAGAGATTCTGCATTAAGTGCCTCGAGAATCAAAGCATCTTCTATTTGATCGATAAGGTTTTTCAGACTNTATAACTCAGGAAGCGCAGTCCACATCTCATCATTAAGAGATCTATCAAGTTCAACATCGGCTTCCTGATGCAGGTAAGCCAATTGCCCGCCAGTGAGATTCACCTGTCCGTTACTGACCGGTTCATCTCCAGCAATCATTTTTAACAGCGTTGTTTTTCCAGAACCATTAGGACCGACCACGCCAATTTTTTCACCTGAAGACACGGTGAACGAAACCGTCGAGAACAAGTCGCGACCAGCAAACTGTTTGGTCAAATTTTCAACAACGATCATGACAGAGAAAACAGATTATCTAATAACTAGACTGTGCGCCTTTTTTAATGGAAGCTACCCAGGCCTCACTCAGGGAATCGACAGAAACNNCTCTTNNCTCGTGCTGCAGCAATTACGATNGCNTCCTGTTCNGCNAGNGCTTNAGCNGCAGCAGGAAGGCGCTCAGCGGCATCAAGAGGAACCTGTATCACGCCATGTAAGTCAGCTGCGATGAGATCGCTGGGTTGTACATAGACGCCACCTACATCTACAGGAACGTTATAGGCCACTGCATGTACATATCCATGTGACACNAGAACTTCCTTGGCCCAGAAAGGAAACCCCATTTCTTCTGCTTCCTTGAGATCACGAACACCACCATCAGTCACCGCCCCAACGCAANCNAGNCCCANTGCNATATTTCCNTGNATNTCGCCCCAGTAGGAGCCCACCGTTGCGGGGTAATCGAGATCATGTAAAACAACCATACGCGGAGTCGGTATCGCCTCTATGGCTTCATAATAGTCGCGTCGTTCTAGGGCCTTAGGAGACCTGTGCCGGGCTGAAATTACACCGGTCACAGCGTAGCCGACATGAGTTTCAGTCACCGGCGATATGGATTTGATCTCAGGTCTCATAAAGCCTTCGGTACGCGATCGAATATCCATCAGTTCAAGTGCGTTGGCGATCGTCGGGGTGTCGATTTTCCTGAGTTGATCGAGCAGATCTTCAGTCAGTGGGCCGGTCGTGGCACCCATGTCGGGACTCCCATACAGGATTCAAATGTGTAGAACTAAAAGGATTTGCGCAAAAAGCATAGTCATTCTAACCAGTTACCGAAAGCCCTGATTACGTTTGATACAAAAATCTATGGAGGCTCCAGAAGCACCGTCGCATACCTGAGTAAAGGCTCTTAAGGTTGGCACCAGTAACTTAAGTAAAGATCAAACACCGCGCTTTCCTCGTGCAGGCTTTTGTACTAACCCGTTAATAGGTCTAGAATCTCCACGCCCGGACAACTGCGATTCGTGGTGACATCTGGTCAGTAACAGGAATAGACACGGAGATTATTGAATGAACGGAACAGAGTTCATAGCCCACATTCTCAAGCAAGAGGGCGTCAACGAAATGACATGCTTCCCAAGTAACGCTCTTATTGAGGAAGCAGCCAAGAAGGGCATTCGCCCTGTAATGTTCAGGCATGAACGCGGCGCAATAATGGCGGCCGATGGTTATAGCAGAATGAGCGATGGTAAGAGATTTGGCGTAGTGGCCATGCAACATGCCGGTGGCGCCGAAAACTCTGTCGGAGGTCTCTCTCAGGCTTTTGGAGACAATGTGCCTATACTGGTTCTTCCAGGCGGATATCCATTGGAACGCAGAAACGTCAGACCAAACTTTCTTGCGAACGAAAACTGGAAAGGTGTTGTGAAATGCGCTGAGGTAATACACACACCAACCCAAATCAAGGATGTAATGCGCAGGGCCTTCCAGGCGCTCAGGAATGGCAATGGTGGACCGGTAGTCGTGGAAATGACACTGGATGTATGCGCTATGGAGGTCCCAGACCACGCCCTTGACTATAAATCTCCAGTAGCAACCAAGTCCGCACCCTCGGAAAGTGACGTTAAAGATGCTGTCAAATCACTGCTTGAAGCAGAGCGTCCACTAATATGGGCGGGCGCTGGAGTACTCACCGCTGGTGCCACTGCAGAACTCGCTGAATTCGCAGAGCTTACTGATATCCCCGTTTTCACAACGATGGAAGGCAAATCCGCTTATGACGAGCGACTGCCTCTGTCCTTAGGGGCTGGCAGCGGAGCAACCACAGGGCAGGCTTATGAATGGATCAACGAAAGCGATGTTGTGATAGGAATTGGCACGAGCCTGACCATCAATAGTTACACCAGAACTCTCCCATCAGGAAAGAAGACCGTAATTCACAACACGATAAATACAGCCGATGTCAACAAGGACACCCCGTCAGATATCGGCTTGATCGGCGATGCTAAGGTCACGCTCGAAATGTTGATAGAAGAGGTCAAGGCCCAGATTGGGGAAGATGGTCGCGATACCGGCGTCTCGACACACATCGCGGCAGTTCGCGAGAAATGGATGGCGGAATGGTTGCCTTTATTGAATTCCGATGAAGCACCGTTAAACCCTTACCGAGTGATCAACGAGATCAACAAGAACCTCGATCACGACAATAGCGTCGTGACACACGATGCTGGCGGTCCACGCGACTGCATGGTTCCGTTCTACATCGCCACGACTCCCCACAGTTACATCGGTTGGGGCAAGACTACGCATCTTGGTTTCGGAATCCCATTAATGATCGGAGCAAAACTTGCCGACCCAAATAAGTTTTGCCTCAATTTTATGGGTGACGGTGCCTGGGGCATGTCCGGTACAGACGTGACCGCATCAGTACAATCGAACTTACCAATCACGACTGTTTTACTGAATAATGGTGGAATGGCCACCTACCCCGGAGGATTCCCAACGGCACAGGAACAGTATGGCGTCTCACACATGGTTGGTAATTACGCACAGATTACTGAGGGCATGGGTGGAGTCGGAATCGAGGTGAGTAAACCCGAAGAAGTAGGTCCAGCGCTTAAAAAAGCTGAACGCTTAAACAATGAAGGGCGCACAGTTCTAATAGACGTAAAATCCAATTACGAATCACGTAAATCGCGTTTTACTTAGACGCGATCGAGCCATATAAGCCTGAGTTACAAGACCTTATATTGCCGATGCGGCGGACAATATAAAATCAGGCGGAAATTCGAAGACTAACGAGTAGATACAGATTCAGTCTAAGTACTCACTGCAGGAGCAGCCATGATTTCATCTGCATTTCCTGCGATGTCGTCAAACGAAGTGTAGTTCGTTTGCCAAAGCTGAGAATACAATCCACCGTTTGAAACCAGTTTTTCATGCGTGCCGACCTCATCAATCTCACCGTCTTGAATGACGACGATCTGGTCCGCATTACGTATGGTGGACAATCGATGGGCAATAACGAGAGCAGTGCGCCCTTGCAACAATTTCTTCAGCGCATCCTGGACCACGCGTTCCGTATAACTGTCTATATTAGCCGTTGCCTCATCCAGGACAAGAATTTTGGGATCCGATACCAGTGCACGTGCAAAACTCAATAGTTGCCTTTGTCCGACCGACAGATTAGAACCGCGTTGTTCAAGAATCGTATCGTATCCATCTTCTAGTTCCATAACAAAATCATGGGCCCCTATAATCATGCAGGCTTGCACAATCTCGTCCCGCGTTGCGTAGGATGTGTTGTATCGGACGTTCTCCAGAACCGATTGTGAGAACAAGAACGGCTCTTGTAATACCATCCCCATGACTTCGCCAATCGACTCCTGGGTAACGTCCCTGATATCGTGTCCATCAATTGTGATAGATCCCTCCTGCACTTCGTAAAATCGATGGGCAAGTGCTGTGATGGAAGTTTTACCTGAACCTGTAGGGCCAACAAGAGCAACAGTCTGACCTGGGTCGGCAGAGAAAGTGATATTTCGGAGAATAGGTCTATCGGGGTTATATCCAAATGATACGTCATTAAATTCCACACGCCCTTCGACTGCACCAATTGCCTTGGCGCCGGGCTTGTCCTGTATTTCGAGTGGAATATCGAGTAGCTCAAATATCCTGTGTCCAGATGCGACAGCTCTTTGGAGCATTGCGTAATGCATAGTCAGAGAACGTATCGGCTCAAAGAATCTTTGCACGTACAATAGAAAAGCAACCATCGTTCCTACTTCTATAGCACCGCTCAGTACCCGATTACCACCAACTATCAAGACAAGGCCGAGAGCAATACCTGTCATAATCTCCACGGTCGGCATCATCACTCCGCCGAGACGGGCTGCTCGCATGGCAGATACGAAGAAGTCCCGGACCTTTCCTCGCATGACATTGTGATTTTCTCGGTGCCTGTTTAATGCCTGAATCACACGGATGCCAGTAACGTTCTGGTCAAGGTAAACGCCGACTACGGAAGAATTACGTCGCATCCTTAGAAATGCTCTCCTGGCAATGGGCTGCCACACCAGCCTGACGAATATCAGCATCGGTAAAATCGCGAGGCTTACTGCGGCGAGCTGCACATCGAGTATAAAGAGGATCACTACTATCCCTATAAGGGTCAGAAAATCACCAATTATCTCGATCGAGGCCTCAAGCATTTCTTGAAGAGCACCGACGTCACCGAACATTCTTGCCATGAGAGCGCCAATTGGTGTCTTATCGGAAAATGACATCGCCAGCCGTTGGAGTTGGAGGAACATGTCCGCACGAATGTCATAAAGAACTGTCAAAGCTACACGAGTTATAAGGATGTTCTGCAGCATATGTGTCAGCCAGTACAAAAATGCCACCGCCACCAGTGAAATAGCAACCGTCGCAAGGAGATTTGTATCCCCGTTCTGGATCGCCCCGTCTATGGCAAACTTAATCAAAAGTGGTATCGAAAGGTTTGCCAGAGTAAACCCGATCACCGCAAGGGTGGCAATAACCATCGCTTTTTTATATGGACTTGCATAAAACAAGAACCTCTTAAAGACCGTGCTGTCCAACTGTGCGAACATCTCTTCATCGGACTCATGCAGGGTCGAATGCTCTTCTTCTGCATTGGCGGGCCTGTCACGCTTATTACCAGAAGATGACGATCCGAAATTAAAAAGTTTAAACATCGTTATTCTTCCACCACTCCCATATCACCTCGCTGAAGATCCCA
>PBRL01000062.1 GCA_002725925.1 Chloroflexota bacterium | reverse complement strand
CCTCCGCTGAAACGGGTTGGCCGGCAGGCTGTAATAAAAGCCAAAGTCCCACAAAGAAAAAACTTACAGAAATTNCTATTCGAANCTGACGGGGAGATATTTTGTCGAAAGGNTTAAACACAGCCGAACTCCTTGGACGAATATTACAGAATCAATACCACGCAAAGTTGATCCTGACGACGGATATGCCAAAATACGTCAGAACTAACAATTGATCGACACACCGNNCAATAAACACGATNAAAAAAATGAAAATCACTGACATCCGTACGTTTCATGCTAATGATGGGCAGAGAAACAACATATTTCTCGAGATTCATACCGATGAGGAAATTACCGGTGTCGGTGAGGCCTACTCGATCGGACCCGATCGCAGTGTTATCTCAATGGTAGAAGAAATGAAGTCCTGGTTCATCGATCAGGATCCAAGTCGAATCGAGTGGCTACTTGAACGTGCCAAGAACACNATGCGATTCCCCCTTGGCCAAGTTGCATGGTCGGCAATTTCAGGAATAGACATCGCACTGTGGGATATCGCTGGCAAAGCGTCAGGCGTCCCCGTTTACAGTCTATTAGGCGGCANGACGAGAGATCGAGTTCGGGTGTATCACGGCATCTACGGTGACTCACCATCTGCTGTTGGAGAACATGCACGAGAATTAATGAGTGAAGGATATTCCGCATTCAAGACCANCCCGGTACCGTCAAATTGGCGCGAGATGCCTTGGAGGCAGGTACTTCGAGANGCTGATGAAAGGATGTCGTCTATACGAGATGCCATAGGCGACGGTCCTGATCTAGCAGTCGATGTTCACGCGGCGATCAGAGAAACTGCCTTGTCCATACAGTTGGCAAAAGTTATCACCCCCTATCGCCTTATGTTCNTCGAAGAGCCGGCGCGAGCCGAATTCGTTGAATCCACCGCAGCACTTCGTCGAGAATTCAGAGTCGCTCTCGCTACAGGTGAGAACCTNTATGGGCTCCANAGGTACACGGAACTGCTAAACGCAGATGCTGTCGATATCATCCAGCCTGACATGTTGTGTTGTGGAGGCCTTCTAGAGGCGAAAAAGATCGCCGCCGTCGCCGAGGCACACTATGTAACCGTCGCCCCCCATAACCCTCTCGGCCTTATCTCCACAGCTGCTGGAGTCCACCATGCNGCTTCAATCAACAATTTTNCGATTCTAGAGTGGCANGGCGATCACAAAAAAAAGAAATCTGAATTTNTNAACGAATCTTGGNTACCAGTGGATGGTTATTTTGAACTGCCNACCAACCCAGGNATCGGTATGACATTNAACCACGATGCAATCNCAGCCAATCCGCCTGGACANTGGGACAGGGGCTTCGCNACATACAGCGATGGAACCCCTGGATTCCTCTAGACCCCACNCAACCGATCNGATCACAAGACAACGACGAAAAAGGATCAAATTGAAAATCACAAACATTGAATGCCTGATTTCCACCGACGCCTCAGCCAGTAACCTNGTTTACGTGAAAACAAAAACCGATNCCGNTATCTACGGGGTTGGTGAGGTNTACCACGTCGGACCAGACGCAGCNTCACCCGTCTGGGTCGAATATTTTGCTGAACAGCTTGTTGGACAAGACCCGACNGAAATCGAGCGAAACTGGGCACTNTGCTATCAAGGAGCAAGATTTCCCATNGGATCGACNGGACTGGCGGCACTTTCAGCAATCGACCAATCGCTGTGGGATATCACAGGTAAGGCGCTAGACAANCCTGTTTACGAACTGATGGGAGGACGAGTCCGTGACAAAATCCGAGCATATTGGGATATACACGGCACTACTCCCAACGAATTAGCTGAAGATGCCCGCAAGCAGGTCGATAAAGGGTTTACANCTCTTAAGGCNAGTCCGCTTTCTCCAANCTGGCGCGAAATGCGTTGGAATGACGCTGTTGCCGACGGTGTAGCTCGTTTCAAAGCAGTTCGCGAAGCTATCGGTAACGAAATTGATGTTGGATTCGATGCCCATGCAGCAATTTTCGAACCGATCAGGGTACTAGAGCTCACCGACGCTCTAATGGAGTTCAATCCATGGTTCATGGAGGAGCCCATTCGAATGGAAAATCGCCATGAAATGGGTNAGTTACGGGACAAGATGCCATGCGCCGTCGCCACNGGNGAATGCCTNTATACNAAATTCGAGATGTGGGAACTTATTCGTGAAGGCGGAGTAGACATTCTTCAGCCNGAAGTTTGCATCGTCGGCGGANTGACNGANATGAGNAANATCGCNTTCATTGCAGAGGCCCATGACNTGGTTNTTGCGCCNCATAATCCTATGGGCCCGCTNGCAACNGTCGCAAACCTTCATTTNGATGCNNCGACTTCAAATTTCCTNGTTCAGGAATCAAGAANCCTTAAACCAGCTGAAATTGCATCNGTCAGCAAAGTAATCANCCCNGTCGACGGNTANTACCCNATCCCAGANGGNCCCGGGNTNGGCATCGATATAGTCGANGAAGANTTCACTNANCATCCCTACNAGGGNGCCTGGCACAGGGGTGACNGAGTCAACCCNGACAATTCNATCGCCTACATCTAATAAGTNATNCCGTTNCCACAAAACAAAGAACTNGGTNGCAAATAAATATCCTGAGCGCAGCAGCACCTACTCGTCACCGGACATAAACGCTAATTAGAGCCATCAGCACCCACCGTGTTGGCCCAAGCTCCCATTGCCATAAAACCGCCGTCTACGTTGAAATACGACCCGGTTACAAACGATGCTTTGTCGCTAGCCAAGAAGAGCACCATATTAGCGATATCTGACGGCTGACCAATACGCCCAATCGGATGCGCCAGGCCGGTCGATATTAACTCATCTTCCAAATTCCCACCCGTTCCCGTTATGGCGTTCCTAACCATTGGAGTGTCGATAGCGCCCGGGTTGACGGAAACCACACGAATATTATCTTTAGCAAAATCTAGAGACATCTGTCGCATCAATGACAGGTCTCCGCCCTTTGAGGCTGCATACGCCGATACACCACCCATTGATTGCAAGCCCTGCACGCTGGCTGAAGAAATAATCACCCCACCACCCACTTTGCGCATATGAGGGATCGAATATTTGGCCAGTAAAAATCTGCTTTTTAAGTTGACTGCGATGATCTTATCCCACGTCTCTTCCGGAAGTTCGACAGCATCAACGTAAGAGTCTGGCGGTTGAATCCCCACATTGTTAAAAACAACGTTTACGCCTCCATATTTGTCAACTGCAGCATCGACACAAGACCGACACCCGTCGGTCGTACCGGCATCTGCATGTATGAATTGCGCTGTTCCGCCATCAGAAACAATTCGATCGACTGCAGCATTGCCAGCTTCCGCGTTCCAATCAAGGATAGTTACGTTGGCTCCTTCACGAGCAAATGCTTCTGATGCAGCACCGCCGATTCCAAGTGCGCCGCCAGTGACGATCACAGATTTTCCGTCGAATTCACCCATTTCAAATCCTCGCAAGCTAGTTGAAGTCTAAAACAATGGTCACAATAGAAAAATCAGCAACCTACGCCAATTTATCACCTGAGAGACCTGCATCACGGTCTATACCGCATCCAATAATCCAACAACTTTATACAGACTACAAAAACAACTGACGTACTCTACCTCAGGAATTACATGCCCATTATTCGATCCCAAGCGCTCCTCATTACGTTGTTGGTCACTTTGATGACACTGTTGTTTCATTGCAGTACAGATAAACCATCGACAGATGATGGCGATTTCATTCTTAATATCTACACGGGCGAGAAAGAGGCTGGCTCCAAATCTATTGCGTTCAACAAGCTCATAGCTCAAGAAAAACGACCGATACTCTTGAACTTTTGGGCCAATAACTGTCCACCTTGCCGAGCGGAAATGCTTGGATTGGAAGCTGCGTGGAAAGAATACGGAGACAAGGTTTTGTTTGTCGGTGTCGACGTCGGACCATACGTTGGTCTCGGCTCTTACAACGGAGGAAGAGATCTCGTCGAAGATTTTGGTATCACCTACGTGACCGGTAATACCTTCAACCGGAGCGTGATTACCGACTGGCAAATCACAAACATGCCTTCAACTTTCCTGCTCGATCAGAATGGAAAAGTTCACGACATAGTGGTAGGCGCGATTTTAGGTTCACGATTATCCGAAAAAATTGAGGAGTTGATCGCGGCAAACTCCGATCAGTAATTCTTTAATTAGCCTAGTTAAGCTCTGGTGGTGACTGGGGTGCTGCTAACATGCCGGAATTCACTGCCCAAAAGATAGAAAATCAATTTGAAATCGAACCAAGTTGAAGATTCGCTCTCCGAATCCAATTCGCCACAATCCCAATCTCGAAGAGTAGTGATAAGACCATGGTCCGCCCTCGCATTCCGTGATTACCGACTCCTGTGGATAAGCTCCGTCGCAGCAATGATGACTATGGGACTCAGGGTAACCGGAACCGCCGTTTGGCTGTATGAAGAGACCGGATCTGGAGCAGATCTCGCGTGGCTCGGCATCATTGAACTAGGAATGCGGATACCGGCAAACCTGTATGGCGGCGCACTCGCAGACGAAGTGGATCGTAAGAAATTGATGGCAGCTACCCAGGCTGCGAGCTTCACCCTGATCGGCCTCATGATGATTCTCGAGGGGCTTGACTCTCTCAAAATCGGACATATTTTTGTCATTACGGCGGTCCTATCTGCGACTTCCGTACTGGGCGGTCCTGCCAGATCATCAATAACTGCTCGAGTCGTACCGAGGTCACACCTGATGCACGCAGTTGCTACCAACACAGCAACAATGCAGATTGGGACAATGATCACCCCGATTATCTTCTGGCTTACAAGCTTGACTCCTGATCTAACTCTAACTTTTGCCTTGGCCACCGCCATGGCGGGAACAAGCGTCGTACTTCCGTTACTGATCAACATTGACGGTCGTGCCGAGAATCCGGCCTCCAATAAATCTCGAATAAAGAACATCATCAACGGGCTCAAATACGTAAAATCACATCCGATTCTCCCGGGACTATATCTCCTGGACATAGGTGTGACGATCGTCAGCTTCTACAGGCAACTATTCCCGATATTTGCGGATCAACTGTTCAAGGGAGGACGGGCCACCGTATCGGCATTGATCTTTGCGAACTCGGCCGGAGGCCTCACCGGGAGTTTCATAGTGATGTTCACCCGGGGCTACAAAGCAAAAGGGATGCTCGTATTGTGGGCAACCTTGCTGTACGGGATTCTCCTCATTGCGTTTGGCGCTTCGACTGTGTTGTGGACCGGAATGCTCGTAATCGTCGCCCTGGGCGCAACCGATGCGGTAGGAATGACCAGCAGGCAGACACTGGTTCAACTGACCACACCCGATCACATGCGTGGCAGGGCTTCCGCCGCGCACTCACTGGCAGCAATGAGTGCCAACGGACTCGGACAAGCCGAGGTCGGATTCATGTCCGATCTGATCGGTGCCGACAGAACGATGTTCCTCGGTGGCGCCGTATCAATAATTGTCGTGTTCTTAATCTGGTGGCTGGTCAAAGGCGTTCGCCAGTATCGATTCGAAGAAGTGCCGTCTGAAACGGCCGCTGATTTCGGGAAAATTAACCCAGAAGACTACAAACAATCTGACTTGAGAAGCCACAAGTGACGATTACTGCTGAGTCTTTTCGCTTATTCTAGGGTCAACAGCCGATTAACTCCAAACCCGATCATGCGCATCGAGTTCATCCCAATCTGATGTATCTTCAAATGCTCCTGACGGGTACGCCCCATACTGGCGACGACTGCTTGCCTGCGCCAAGTGTTCCGCAATTACCTCTTCGTTGAGTTCCAGCCCTAAGCCGGGTGCATCTGTAACTTGAACATATCCGTTCTTTATCATCGGGCCATCTTGGCCAACCATGGTTACTAAGTCGTTCCACCAAGGGTTATCAACCGAATGCATCTCCAATGCAACAAAATTTTCCATAGCCATAGCAGCTTGTGCATTTGCCATAGCAACCACAGGAGATCCAGCCTGATGAAGCGCCAGTCCTATGCCGGCATCCCGACAATAGTCTGCTATGCGCTTCGTCTCAAGTATTCCCCCGGATGTAGCCAAGTCCGGATGAGCCACAGAAATCGCCCGCGCATCGACTAATGGCTTGAAGCCATCAAGGCAATAAATATCCTCTCCGGTACAAACGGGTGTATCCACTCCAGCCTTCAGGGCCTGCCATTGATCCACAAATTGCCAGGGGATCATATCCTCATACCAGGCAAGCGTGAACTGATCTAAAGCTTTGCCTATCCGTATAGCATTTTCGACCCCCATGTGGCCGAAATGGTCAGAAGCGAGTGGGATTTCATATCCAATAATGTCTCTTACGGCTCCAACATATTCCTGCATTTTGGAAATTCCGTAATCGGTAACTTGTATTCCGGTGAATGGGTGCATCAAAGTCGCGGATTCTGCGGCAACGTGTTTGTTAATCACTCCACCTTCGAACTCAGATGCAATCCACAGACCGATGTCCATTTTGAGAAACTCAAATCCCCGATCCATTCTTCCCAAGAGAGCATTCCCCATTTCTTCAGGGTCTTTTTTTAGTGGAGTATCTGCGTATACCTTGACCTTATCCTCACGGTATTTTCCACCAGCGAACATATATGCAGGAACACCAAATGCTTTACCTGCAAGGTCGCAAAGCGCCATTTCGATGCCACATACACCACCACCAAGTCGACCATGACCACCGAATTGTTTGATTTTCTGAAACAAACGATCGATATCGCAAGGGTTCTCTCCAAGCAGACGATTCTTCAACATTAACGCGTACCGACCAGAAGCTCCGTCTCGGACCTCCCCTAACCCCACAAGGCCTTGATTAGTTTCTAACTTGATGATTGGCCAACGCCATCCGCCACCACCAACGACAGCAATACGCATATCAGTGATTCGCAGTTCTGATGGCGCAGATTGCGTGTTAACCTGTTCAAGGGGCCCGGTGTTCTGTTCTGTCAATTGGTGTTTACCTCTGTAGTTGATTCAGGCACAACCGTCTAGCCCAAACGGCTAGCTTTCCACTCTTCAAAATCTTCGTTCATTTCATCTGAAAATTCTCGGTCAACTTCACCGGGCGTGTAAATTCCTTCTCGAATTCGCTGTTGGCCAAACTCATCTTTCAGCCGAATCGCCTCGGATCTCTCCACCACCTCTTCTGCTAGGTGTGGCGGAATGAAAATTACCCCCGTACTCGTACCAAGAACGACATCACCTGGTACGCAAGTAGCTTCTCCAATACGGGTAATTCCGTTGATTTCCGGCATGGTGACGTCGGCTATAGCACTTGGATCCACACCCCGAACAAACGCGTTGAAGTCTTCCATCTGCAAGATTCTCTGGGTGTCACGAATCCCACCATCTATAACCATTCCTGTCCCTGATCTTGATTTGATAGCTGTGGCCAGGTTATCGCCGGCGAATGTTCCGTTGAACACCTTGCCAAAAAGATCAACAACAATCAGGTCGTTAGGTTCCAACTCATCGATTACCCAGGAGTTCTGTCCTCCGATTCTGTTGTCCTCTTCACCTTGTTTGATGAGCGAACTATGAATATCTGGACGCGTTGGGACCCAGCGACAAGTCACTGCCCGACCAACTATCACCCGCTCTGGATGAAGGTTCAACCAATCACCGGTAAATTGAAAATGGTAGCCATTTCGTCTGCAAGTTCCCCATGCTTCTTCTGTGGTGACCAGCGTCATCCGTTTGAGAATGTCGTCTGGAACCAGGGGACGTCCATTGGCATCGCGGCTGCCTTTCCACTCTTTGGTGATCGAGCGGATAATCTCAGGATTAGTGACTCTCATATTTCCCTTCAAATATTTTGCAAACGGATGGAGTAGTTGTACGAGCGAAAAGCTTACACCCAACGCTTCAAGTTTCTAGATTTGAGGGGCGGGTGTCCCGTCCAAGTTAAGAATCCTCGCCTCGACTAATGCATCTTTGACCTCTGAAATCTGAGAGTCTGAGAGCGGGAGGTTAGGTTTCCTAGGCACTGTTCCTTCATAGCCGAGCAGGTTTAATCCCGTCTTCTGCACTGCGACGCCCCACGACATCCCAAGGAAATCCATGTGGTTGATGCGCTCTTGCAACTCACGCGCTTCTGCATACCGCCCGTCTAAACATGCCTGGATAATATCCCTGGCAATATGTGGCCCCCAGTTCCCGAACAAAAGGCATGCTCCAACCGCACCTATCATTCCTCCTGGCATAAGTAATGTGCCATTACAGGTCCAAAATTTCACCGTATTAACTACAAAAGATGACAGTCGACACTCGTATCTGTAGTTGAGCGACATAATGTATGCAAAAACGTTTCCAAACGATGTGATGTCATGAACCTCGGCCGGCGTTACATCCACCCCCATCGGGGTTTTAGGTTGATGGATAATCACAACCGGAATAGGACTTTGGGACGTGACTTGTTCAAAATAATCTTGAATAGGAGCGGCATTCCCCCCACCTGCGGGTGGCGGAATTCTGACCCTTATCATATCTGCGCCCGCTTCAGCATACAGATTTGACAGTCTGACAGCNTCCGTNGGNGAGAGAGCGTCGATTCCNGCNATAACAAATTTACGNCCAGCNTGAGCTTCGACAACAGTNTTGATCGCAATAACCTTCTCCGGCTCCCCCATGTGGAACTCCTCNCCACCGTNACTGCCTACGACAAATCCAGAGAGCGCAGTTTCACAAAACTTATCAACATTTCTCGAAAGCGCGTCAAGGTTCAGNGACTCATCCGCGTTGAAAGGCATATTGGTAGGTGCAACAATTATCGGATCTGAGGACGTAATGGGCATCTGAAATCCTTATTGATTTTTCAACGTGCGAAGAGACGAGGCAGATAATTCAAGATGAGAATATTACCTCTAGAGAGGGTCCGTAGGATCAGTTAAACAACNGATTTTTGTAGTTCCATGGAAACACAAAGATCGAATCATTAACCAAACCTAAGTGCTAAGCGTTTATCTTTATGTCTAGAAATTGACACAAGCCTGATGACCAGCCCCCGACTTAAACCCTTAAGCCCGAAGCTTTAGGAGCTTATCTCACTTTGAACAAGATCCGAATTTTACTGACGTTGGCCATACTGGTCTCCACCGTGTTAGCTGCGAGTTGTCATGGCAATCTAGAGTCTAACGTTGCAATAAACTCAAACGAACTCGTTGTTTTCGCTACAGCATCAGATGTTGGGCTCGGGGCTTCNAGAATTCCTCTCAACATACGTAAACCTGACGGCACGNTTTTGGTAGACATAGCTTCAGAAATCGAAGTGTCATACTCCCCGGAAGAATCAAAAGAAAATAGGATTGTCAAAGATTTGAAATGGAGGGAGTGGCCAATTAACGGTGGCATCTATACTGCAACGATGGAATTCAGCGAGGTCGGATTCTGGAAGATCAAAGTACAGGTTAAATCCGACGAATTTCAAAAATCAGCGGAAACCGGAATTTTGGTNAAATCNGCGACTGAGNCTCCTGGTATCGGAGAGGCNGCACCTNTCACAAAAACCAAGATCGGTCTAAAAGANACAGATCTAAGGTTAATTACCACAGCGCCGGAACCAGATCCTGACCTCTATTCAATCAGTTTCGATGAAGCTATAAAAACCGGGCGTCCAACGGTAATTTCATTCTCTACCCCAGCATATTGCCAATCTGGCGCGTGTGGGCCACAGACCCAAGTATTGTCCGAACTTGAAGACAAATATAAGGGTCNAGTGAATTTCATACATGTAGAAATCTTCGATAACCCAGCGGAGATGCTTGCCAGCGGAGACGCTTCTCTCGGCATAGAATCCCCTGTAATTCATAGTTGGGATTTCCACACCGAGCCCTGGACATTCACAATAAACGGCTCTGGGATCGTTATCGGGAGATTCGAAGGTTTCGTGACCGCAGAAGAGATCGAAGAGTACCTACTTCCAACGCTTAACGCTGCCTAATCAGCCAAATGCACAATCCGCAAAATTCCAGAACCAATTTCCTGATACTCGACAGTTACTGATTCTCCGCGAGAGCGATGTTCAAGCAAATGAGCCGGTGTGAATCCTGAAAAAACGCCTCCACCCTCGAACGTCCATTGTTTTCCAGAATCATCCTCCAATGTCAGGCTTGAGATTATTGTCACGGAAGACTGTTCTACGTTCAACACCTGGCCAGTAACCCTGTTGTGATTACTGTCAAAGCAAGATGCAGTCACAATAGAAAATATCATGGCAAGAAGGACGAAAATCGCGAGGATTACTGTTCTACTTCGAATCATTATCAAATACTAACAACACCAGAATTCATGGACGCGCTTTAGGCATATCAGGATCAAACTTTCCGGCGATGGCAAATCTTACGATTATCAACAATTGGNTGCCTCGTAACGGGATTTATCCTATGCGCGAGGAGAGAAACCATCGTAGTTCCAACGGTTGGTCCAATAACGAGCTTCTGTGTNTTTTTTGTCCCCATGAATATGGTTTCTGGTCTTTACGGAAGGTATTTCGAGTTGGGCAGATGGTATCGTCAGAGACGATACGCTAGAAAAACCTGTAACCGATAGTTGGCTGTCATTATCTTTTCGTTCGAGTAGCCGGCTAGGTAACTAAACCTTAAAGTTGCAAAATCCATCCGGACCNAGGCCAGGCGATAAAGTCGTNCGACGACCTAGGCAATCAGAAATATCCCCTGTACGCGCTCACGTCGGGCGTCGCGAGGTTTCGGTGCGCGGCCCGACATCACCAATGATGCTCGTGTACAGCTTCTTCGTAGTNGCACTCATCGGTGCCTTACTGTTATCTCTGCCTGTCTCGAGCACCGAGCCGGGTTTCATGTCTCCGATTGGTGCTTTATTCACCTCCATTTCCGCTATGACCGGCACAGGGTTGATAATCGTGGATACGGAAGAGGCTTGGACAGTGTTCGGAAAGGTTGTCATAGCTGTCCTCATCTTCATAGGCGGACTTGGATTCATGACCGGTGCGGCGTTCTTGCTTCTCATAACTGGGCGNCGCTCGAGTCTTCAGGGTCGACTTGTGGTGGGCGCCGGACTTGATGACAACCGGCTCGGAACAATTGCTTCGCTAGCCAGAAACATCATTCTGATGGCGATCATAGTCCAAATCATCGGCGCGNTTTTGATATTCATTCGATGGTACGTGGTGACACCTATATGGCGTGGAATAACGCTCGAAGAAGGGCTGTGGCAAAGTGCGTTCACCTCAATATCGGCCTTTAATAACGCTGGCTTCGAAATACTTCCAGACAAGCTCATAGGCGGTGAGAGCCTGGTCGGTCTCACTAGAGACGTACCCTCTTTGATGATCATTGGCACCATGATCCTNATCGGTTCATCAAGCTATGCCACACTTTCCAACCTCGTCGAAATCCGCGGCCGTAAGGTTGGCGCTCTGCTATCCAAAACTNTACTAACTGCTTTCGGCTTAATTGCTGCACTGGGGCTCGGTGCTGCNATCACTGTGATTGGCATNTCCAGAGATATGGAGGTATTAGAGATTCTCGGAGAAGTAATNCTTACGGCAACCGTAGGCTGGGCGATCATCTTCTANGTGGTGAAATTCCGTAAGTGGGCGCTCTTAAGCCTGGATACAAAGTTGGTCTTGGTTGGCATTGGCTTGATGCTGGTTGTCGGATTAACATCTTTCTTGAGCTTGGAATGGTCAAATCCTAATACAATTGGGAATGAGCCTACTGTAACGAAAGTGACACAAGGTTTATTTCACACGGTCAATAGAACCGCNGGTTTTTCATCAGTTGATTACAGNCANCTGCATCCCNCCAACACGAGTATTACCGAAGGATTAATGTTTGTAGGAGGAGTTTCAGCATCGACAGCCGGGGGGATTAAAGTCAGCACACTGATGGTAATCATAATCGCGTCGTTCGCCATTTTCAGTGGCAAGGAACGAACGACNGTCTTCGGAAGAGAAATCCCACGGGTAAATATTCACCGTGCGATGGCCGTAGCCGCAACAGCAACGTTGGCATTANTTCTGCTCGTTGTTGCCCTATTCATCGTGCAGCCCGACCTTGAATTTCGAACAGCAATTTTCGAAGTTATCTCAGCCTTTGGTACGGTAGGCTGGTCTGCAGGTGTCACACCCCATCTCAACGAAGCGGCCCAGGTCGTGATCTCAATAGCGATGTTTACAGGTCGATTCGGNCCTATAACGATCACATTGTTCATGGCCGGACGCGAACGTAAGGACANCATTCGCTATGCANGCGAAAGGATCCGAATCGGCTGATCGCTATAGAACAGAACCACTAAGGGTTACAAGCTCAAAATGGTGGTGTCAACCATGAAAAAAATCTTGCTGAAGCCTTGATTACCACTGCACAAACATGGGCATTACTACATGGGTATAACCCTCGTGATTGGCTGATCTGAACACGCCAGGGCTAGATGGTGAAGTGGTCTCAAGAGCGACCTCTTTACCGCTCAAAACGTTCAACACATCCATCAAGAATTTACTATTGAACGCCACTTTAGTTTCAACACCATCGACAACCGCATCCAACTCATTCTCATTAGAGCCTACTTCTTCCGCTCGTGAAATAACTTTCACTACTCCTGAGGTATCATCACCGCCCGGGTTGACAATCACCCTGATAATCCCACTGCCATCCCGTGCAAATATCGATGCGGCTCTAGTTGCCTGAACCATACTGGCAAGATCGATTGTGGCTTTCGTGCCCCAACTGGTTGGAATCAATTTCTCATAATCAGGAAATGTTCCCTGCACAAGAGCGGATACGACTTCTGATGTGTCCATACGGAATTTAGCTGACCGACCATCGNCGTCTATGGATAATTCAACACTTTTCGACCCATCCCCAAGCAATCGTTCAACCTCGGCCAGTGTTTTGGCAGGCACTATCACACCTACCTCAGTGTCCACCGACGCATCCAATTTCCCACTCTCAACCGCCAAACGAAATCCGTCAGCGGCAGCTAGAGTAAACGTATCGTCAGACAATTCAACTTTCACACCCGTAAGAACTGGCCTTGAATCGTCGGTTGCCGCTGCCAGCACAACACGCTCAAGGGCACCNTTAAAAGTATCTGCAGGGATTGTGACCGANGAACCGCCATCAACTGTAGGAATTGGGGGAAATTCTTCTGATGCNATCCCGTTTATTTCACCGTTAAATTTATCGCAGGTGACGACAACGCCAACTGGTTCATTTTTGAACTCGATATCTACTGTCTGTCCCGGCAATGAATTAACAAAATCAGTAAGCATTCTTGCAGGAACGGTTACCGTGCCCTCACCTTCGATTTGGGCCCCAATCCAAGTACTGATAGAAATCTCGGTATTTGTAGCCGTAAGTTTCAATTGACCATCGTCACCTTCAAGTAGCACATTTTGTGTCACCGGCAAGGTCGCACGNGCTGCGACGGCCCGACTGACATTGGCCAAACCGCGACTAAGGTTTTCTCGAAGGCAAGTTACCTGCATACTAATCCTCTCGGTTGTCATTGAAGCTGACGCGCTAAAACGCAATATATGGTGTCGCAGTATAAGTACGANCACAACGTTTGGTCAATTTGAGACCGCCTNGATTATGTCGCGATTTATCAAGACAAGAATGATGGATAAAATGTCCGGATACTGAAACACGTAAACCCAAGATATTAGCTGTGCAATGCAAGACCGACCCACAAGTTGTCAAACAATGAGTAATTCGAAAATNACTGAAATTCTGCAACAACTAGCGAATGGGGAAATGTCAGTCGAACAAGCCACCGCAGAATTAAGCCTAACCACACCGATAAATGATCTTGAATTCGCGACATTGGACCACCAACGAAGTGACAGAATCGGATTTCCTGAAGTTGTATATGGCCTAAATAAAACGCCAAAGCAAACAGCCGAAATCGCAGAACGTATTTATGNCAGAGAAGGTGTGGTCCTGNTAACGAAATCTTCAAGAGAGGCGTCGAAATTACTACGCCAAACCGTTCCTGAAGCTGTTTGGGAAGATGAGGCACAAGCGATTTGGGCAGATAAGCGCAAGAAAAAACATCTGATCCCAGGTGTTGCAGTGGTTGCTGCCGGTACTTCTGACTTGCCAATTGCCAATGAGGCTGTTCTCACAGCAACGCTGATGGGCTGCAATGTTAACCTCATCTCCGACGTGGGTGTCGCAGGCCTGCACAGGCTCTCAAGTCGAATGAACGAGTTAAATCATGCCAAAGTCATCATCGTCGTGGCTGGGATGGAGGGAGCGCTCCCAAGCGTTGTGGGAGGCCTCGTACGTGCNCCAGTCATCGCACTACCCACNTCTGTGGGCTATGGAGCAAGTCTGAGCGGTGTGGCAGCACTACTCGCGATGTTGAACTCTTGTGCGCCCGGCGTATCAGTAGTCAACATAGACAACGGTTTCGGAGCCGGCTACCANGCCGCATCTATAGTAGGCGCTACCTGGAAAGAATAATTGATGAAACTCGTATGAAACCAGAGATCGATTAGTTGAGCGTCTTCAAATACGCNATCAAATCGGTTATCTCAGATGCAGACAACTCATCAANCGNAGGCATCAAACCTGCNNTAAANCCGTCNACAACNAATNCANCCGGCTCTCTTATCGACTGTTCGATATACCCATCCNCATCAAGCGCAGTCCGTTCACCTGCTCGAACATAAACCCCGCTAAGACCAGGCCCAATGATCGTATNCTCACCGGTTGAATGACATGCCGTGCAGCCATTAGCAGAGAACAACTGCTCTCCTGCCATTGCATCACCAGTCGGAGTCGAAGTGATCGTTTCAGCCTTGTTTGCGGTAGTGTCGGTGCGTTCTGACCGTTGTACAGCGTCTGCTGGAGTTGGATGAAATTCCGTTGGCACCTGTGTTGGAATCTGCTTCTCATTGCAAGCAGCCAAGACAAACAAGGTCAAAACAGAAACTAGCATCATTAGGTATACGCGGTTGCCCGTCACGATATCGTCCTTAGCGGTATTCCAACCACGTCGAATNACACGANGNAGCTGNTTGAAAATTCGTTCTTANACCCACGTTAGCAACAAGGCTAATCNCGGTCAATCACATTTTTGAATCATTGGGAAGAGACAACGCAAGAATANTGNNNATNTTCAGTTCGACANNCGCCNAATTTCTATCTCTTCACCTGGNGCTAATGCCACACGTCGAATTTCTATNCCCAGCTTCAACAACCAGTANCTCAACGTGGCNTTACTNACTCCCAAACGTTTTGCAGCGCCNGTGAGTCCAACTTCNTTNACCATTTCGGGCAAAGCTTTCTCNAGTGGTCGCCTNAACTTACGTTCAGCCANTACCATNTTNTTCGTTTTTGCGCCCTTCATTTNTCTCCTTCATTGGACTGATANNGGCATAAANCTAAATGTAANTTTGAATCGNTCGTATTTGACCAGTTTNTTCAATACCTAATTGNTCAATTTTCGATAGCNNCTCTCAATTATTTATGGGCAATCCCACCACAACAGCCACCCGCACAGCCTAACAACGATCCTCTGGATAAGTCAAGAACATGTTCGGTCTTTATTTGGAACTTTTCTTATATTAGTTTTATATTAGTTCGAATTTTTATATATTTTATGGCATATTTTGCATCTTAGTTTATTCTTAGAATAGCTCTGTGGAAATTTTGCGCATAATTTGTGAATTGACTGTGTGCAAAAAGCATCGCAAATGTACTCTTCCGTTGATTAAACCCATGTCAAGCCACAGTGTCTGCGACGTTATAAGGTAAACATGCAATTAGAGAACACATGCAATTACGTAAATACGTTTCCGAGTTACCGGAATTTCAAACACAGAAGTCGTTAAACAGAGACAGGAGGCTTGAAGCAGCCTGCAGGGGGGTGTTACCAACATGAAAGGACCTCTACGGTCAACCCTCAGTTCAAAAGGCCGTATGCCTCAGATATCAAATTCTCTGTTTCACGAGAGGTTCTCTAGTGGTGACTGATAAACTAATGCTGTATTGCTGCTGAACTTGATTGGGCACTGCCCTGCCCCTCCAGTCAGTCCACAGTTCTAGGAGATAAGACGATAGAGTTCGCAACGAATCTGATAAGCAACCTGGAAACGTTAGTCCTCACATTTTCTTCTGATGTCTACGAATTCATGGGCTGGTTCGGCGTTATCGTGCTCATGGCGATCGAGAGCACAGCCATACCACTACCGAGTGAAATAATCATGCCGCTCGCTGGGTGGTACCTCGTACTGGATCAAGGTCATGGCGTCCCGCACGTGCTGCTTGCGGGATTATGGGGCGCGATTGGAAGCTTGATCGGCTCACTAGTTGAATACTACATATCAAAATGGGGCGGGCGCCCAATCATAGAAAAGTATGGCAAATACCTGCTGATCACGCCTCACGACCTTAATCGCGCTGAGAGATGGTTTCAAACGCGAGGGGAACTTACAGTGTTCGTCGCGAGAATGATCCCTGGTGTCCGCGGGTTCATCTCGATCCCTGCAGGGATAGCACGCATGAATGTAATCAAATTCTCGGTATTCACTTTCCTCGGAGCCCTACCGTGGACGCTTGGTCTGGCATGGGGAGGTTTCTTGTTAGGAGAAAATTACAACTCAATACGTCACGTTTCAAAGCCATTCGACATCCCGATCATAGGAACCGTCATCTTCTTCGTCGTTTGGTTCCTATGGCGGCGAATAAGACAAGTACGTGCAGGGTGATCCAACTCCAATTTGTGTTCTGTCATAGTCACAAGTGGTTGCTAATCGATATTTAAACCAGCTGAGATCAAAAAATTACAATCCTGATATTCCCATATAGTCAGCCACATCTCCGCACTACTGTTACCCTTTTTGAATTCCCTGAGGGTTAATCCAACCGATGACAACCGAAGTCAAAAGAAAACTTAATGTCGAAGTAAATGGCATCAGCATCGAATGCGCTTCAAATGCACGAGTGCTTGAGGCGATAAATGAAGCTGGGTTCGATGTCCCGACACTTTGTTACGATGAACGTACCGGAGCGCAAGGCACATGTAGGATGTGTCTTGTAGAAGTAGAAGCCGATGGAAACACGCAGCAAGTCGCAGCTTGCACTGCTTTCGCCTCTAACGGAATGCAAGTTGCAACTCACCCAGATCACATCGTCGATTATCGTAAAACGATACTAGAACTCCTACTATCAGAAACATCATCACCAACGACATGTCCGAAATGCATATCCTTCAAAACGTGCGAACTTCACGAAGCAGCTGAAGAATATAACGCCAAATGGGATGCATTTCCCTCATTAGTAGTTCGTGAAAAGCCAGAGGACGCAAACCCCTTCATACAGCGGGATTACGACTACTGTATCTCCTGTTTCAGATGCACCAATATTTGTAATGACTGGGAACAGGCAGGTGCAATAACCGTTCACGGACGAGGGCAAGAAAACTCTATCGCTTCATTCTTCAACAATGACCTGCTTCAATCGTCTTGTACTTTTTGCGGCCAGTGCATTAACACCTGCCCAACCGGTGCCCTTACAGATAAAAAAATTGTAGGAAAAACAAGAGCCGGAGACCTCAAACGAACAAAAACGATCTGTCCTTACTGCGGGGTTGGCTGCGGCATACATTTACTAAGCGAAAACGGACAACTAAAAGGAACCGAACCAGATTTCGATGCACCCAGCCGGGGTTCTCTATGTGTGAAGGGTCAGTTTGCTTCCTGGGAATTCGTCAA
>PBRL01000061.1 GCA_002725925.1 Chloroflexota bacterium | reverse complement strand
CGAACTTGAACGGCAGTTCAGCCAACAGGGAATCGAATTTGCAACCTCCGCTGACGTTTCAGGAGTTGAAAAAAGAGATGGCCGACTCGCTGTTCAATATGAAGTCTCAGGCAAAAAACAAGAATTCATATGTGACAAGGTGCTTCTTGGCGTAGGCGTCCAACCCAACACCGATCAAATTGGTCTTGAAAACGTGGGTATCAACAAGAACGAGGCTGGATATATCGAAGTGGATGGGAACATGAGAACCAATGTTAGTGGTGTATACGCTGTAGGAGACGTAAACGGCAAGCTGCAGTTAGCGCATGTAGCATTCGATCAAGGTGTAGTGGCGGCAGAAACGATTGCGGGTCACGAAACAACTCCCATTGACAATTACACCAATATGCCCAGATGCACATACTGCCAGCCACAAATAGCGTCGATTGGTCTTACTGAAGCTCAAGCTAAAGAACAAGGAATCAATGTAAAAATCGGCAAAGTTCCATTCCAAGTAGCTGGAAAATCAGTAGCAATTGGTGAGCCGTACGGTTTCGCAAAGGTGATCACAGATGATGATTCAGGAGAGGTGATTGGAGCACATATCATTGGCCCTGAAGCCACTGAACTAATAGCTGAAATCGGAATGCTACAGCTACTTGAGGGTACGAACCTTGAACTGCATAAGATGACACATGCGCACCCGACATTGTCCGAAGCTGTCAAAGAAGCCGGAGCAGCAGTATCCAACGAAGCTATCCATTTCTAAATGAAATGTACATCCATGATCTTTGACGNCAANCNAACCATCCCTGTTGTGTGCGCAAGCGTTATTGCCCATTCCTGAATCCCCAAAGACACGCGTTTNATTTTGAGCAAGAAAGGTACCCAGCCTTGAACAAAATGAAGTTAACTAGAATTTATACGGGTGATGATAATCGGTCACATTTCGAAGATATCGAAATTGACATAGCGNCTAGTAANTCGGGCCTCATTTCNGAAATTATCCCTGCAACAGGCGTGATTTTTAGGGAGACTAGCGGTGACTACGATTACGACTTTCACACAGCGCCGCGTCGTCAGTACGTTATCAACCTAGATGCCGCTGTGGAAATCACCGTCGGCGGTGGTGAAAAACGAATCCTCGAGCAAGGTGCGGTGTTTCTGGCCGAAGACACTACAGGCCAAGGTCACATAAGTAGGGCCGTGGACGGCAAAATACGGCATTCCATGTTCATAACCTTGGATTAATTGTTAGGTAGAAACATTAACCTGCTGTAGTNCCAGAATTAACTGCATTCAACATCTCGTTTAATCGGTTCTGGTCGACTCCAANTAACCTCGCTTTTTCAGCGTCTTGGTCTGATTGTGCGGCATCACCTTGTTCTGCATAAACTACGGCACGGTTAGCATAGGCTTCAGCCCAAGAATNATTTAATCGAATTGCTTCAGAGAAATCTTTCACTGCTTCTTCAAGATCACCTATTGCATATCGAGAATTACCNCGATCTAAGTATGTGTCAGGATAAGCAGGGTTCATACGCACAGCTGTGTCGTAGTCAATGATTGCTTCAGAATGTTGTTCGCTTTTCGCGTATGCATCAGCGCGGTGGTGAAACAGCTTAGATACATTTGGAGCCTCATCAATAGCAGCTGTGAAATGCCTAACTGCGTCCATCGTCTTCCCTTCCCCTAAGGCTTTTACACCCTTCTCGTAAAAATCCATGGATCTTTCGGCCGGTGANCGCTTAAAGTAACCAATTAAATCAAATGTTTTTGATAGCAAGCTTGAAATAGTCACCNCTAGTTCGCTTTAGAGTTTTCCGGTTTGGAATCACGAGACACCATTTCTAGCCAATTCCCGTCAAGATCCTGAAAATATATTGCATACCTTGCCCATGGATACTCGAGNTCTCGTTCGTATTTAGGCCCAAAAACCTTTATGCCTGATGCCTCAATCCGTTCACGCCATGCCGGAACATCATCAACGACCATCGCTGCGTGTGCCGATCCCTGCCTATTGCGATCAATCTGATCGGATCTAACTTCGCCNCGTGGGTGGATATATTCGATCAGTTCTATTGAATGTCCATCTCCAACACCTACATATGCCTGACGCATTATTACGCCTTTATATCCGACTACTTCGGATATCCATGGAGTATCAGAAANCGTTGGTTCCCGTTCGATATCCATACCCAAGACTTGTGTGTAAAACTCAAGAGCCCTGTNNAGNTTTTNAACAACNAAGCCTGTGTGATANATACTGTGAANAACTGGCATTATTAGATGCGATAGTACTTTTCGGCGTTTGTACGNAAAAGTTTGGCCCGTTCTGAGTCGGTNAANNCGNNCGTTATTTCGTCATAAGCCTTCCAGACTGTCTCGTAATCACTAAAAAGACTGTCTACCGGAAAGTTCGAAGCGAACATGCAACGATCCACACCGAGAATATCTATGGTATCTAAAACAAACGGAGCAATCGATTCTACATTCCATGTCTGATCCAGCATTCCTAAAGCGGATATCTTGGCGGATACATTCGGAGCTCTACCGAGCGACTCTAGCCCTTTACGCCACTCACGTAGCTCACCAGGAGATCGGCCGATTGGCATCGCGGTATGGTTGAGGATCATTGGTACTTCGGGAATATCATTCCCTAATTTCGCTGCCTCCTCCAGTTGCCAAGGCCAAACTTGCAGATCGAACGAACCACCGAATTTTCCGATTAACTCAAACCCTTTTCTCCACTGACGATCGGACATTAATCCACCTGATTCAGCAAATCGAAAGTTGGCCTTGTCATCAGACCAATTGAGCATATGGCGAATGCCACGCCAGTTCGCATGAGAGGCATGCCTCTCTAAAATAGATTCAACGTCAGGGTCAGAGAGATTGGCAAATCCGACAATCGCGTTTGGCATACCTTGAGAGTCGGGATCATCAGCAACACACTGCAACCAAGTCGTTTCGCCAACTGGATCGAGGTTATGATCCCACTCAGCCTGAACATGAACCGATTTTACAAGCGGAACGTTTTTCGCTCCAGCGTGAAGGTCGCTGATGAGCCATGAATTACGAATCGCCGAATAGTCGCCAACGAAATGATCAATGGGCTCAGTCAACCAAGGGTATGGATTATTCTCAAGATCCCAGAGATGATGATGCGTATCTATTAATTCAGGGATCACTGGATGGGTTTCCTCGGCATTATCTAACGGATGGCCATAAACAGTTGCAACAATTAAGCTCGACGAGCTATCAAAGATCGNATGACCTGTGGTGCAGCTTCAATGGCTCGCTCTCTAATTTGTTCAGGTGTAAGACTACCAATCGGGTGCTGTATTAATGCAAATGGATAATCGGGTATTCCGCCCAGATTCGCCATCGCGTGAGCACCGGATTCAAATGGCTCAGTACAAATTGCAATTGCAGGTACACCAAGTGCTTCGAGCTTGAGCGAGTCGTACACACTGGACGACGAACAACTTCCTCAGTCCCCGTTCCCCAAAAGTGCCACGTCGACTTCGTTCGAAAAGTCAAATAAAAATTCATGGTCAGCAGGTCGACTTGCATCACCTTTGTTTGCTCGGTAGGCGCTAGCGAATTCAAAACGTTCCGCGAGAACATCATAAATAGCATCGAGAAGTGGTTCTGAGTTCAACTTATCATTACGCAATAGTCCAATACGCATACCTGCAAGCGATTCAGGACGTTCAGCCATACCGTCTGTGGCTATGGACGCTGACGCAGTAGGATCTAAAACTCGAAATGATTTTTCTTTTGGCATTTCCGACTCCTGTAGTGCCATATTACCCGTTTGTGGTAATGGATTGAGTCACAACTTTGGATCTTGTTCCTAGTGACCAGGGTGGAATGACCGCACTCCAAGCCCCTCCATCACCGCCGATAACAATAGGAATTGCCGATTCAGGTGAAACCAGAACACTTATTGGCTGGTCTTCGTCATCAGCGCTTAGTTTCTCATTGCGTGGTTGCTGCGTGCCACTAGGAAGGCACATAGCAGCCCAATCGGAAGCTGATTTTCGCGCATTCTCGAATAGATATTGCCCAACTTGTTGTTTATTCCACCCCGCTTTATCGAAGTGAGCGGCATGCTCCGGGCAGATGGCCAGCACAATTTCCTCTACACCTGGGCCCATTGGATAAAGGCGCTCGGCAAATGCATCAAGGATTGCTTCGGGTGTATTAGCTTCATGTTCGCCAAACTGGGTAGCACTCAGCCCGGAAACTACAGTTACGGCACTTTCGCCTTCGATAGCCCCTCGGGTTACATTCAACGAATCCCATGCCGCCGGTAAACGATCTTCGTTCTCAGCAACACACCAGGTGTACTTTCCAGGATGCCCTAGAGTCGCCTTATCAAGTCCGTCGTTGCTACGGGTTCCGAGTACATTCATAACAATTAACCTGATAGCGCGACCAATGGTCGCATTTGCTCTGTAGCCTGGCCCAAACGCCGAAACACCAGAATTGATCTCAAGTTGTTTGGCAATGGGTCCATTTACGATAATCATTATCGCCGCGCCCATCGTGGAAACTGTGATTCCATGGAGATTGAACTCTGGCCTTGTGATTGCATAGACCGCAGCAACAATTACCGGCATGTACTCCGGCTTACAACCAGCCATTACGGCATTGATCGCGGCTTTTTCCGCTGTGATAACACCACCTTTTACAGGTTCTATCCCAAGAATTTCCTCAGGCGACAGGTTAGCCGCTTCAAGTGTTATCGAGACGGATTCAGCTGTCGGCGGTACAACAGGAAGGCCATCAGACCAACCTTTATTGAAATAAATTTCAATAGCTTCAAGCGCACTTGACACTTCGATTGAATCGGAGTTAAGGCGAATCGGTTTAATCATAGAGGTCAAGTTTACTTGAAGCTTTCCTTGACACTATTGACTAGTCAGCATGGAAAACTTCTCGCCATTGGATCATGTTTTTATCGGGATGAGCCCCTTTGGGAAGTTGAAAGAAGGATGACATATCGTCTTGCCACTTTTGGTTCACTTCCTCTTGAGACATACCTTCCAATGATGCTTCAAAGGACTCTTCACACTCAACGTAGCCGAATAGTGTTCCATCGTCCTTGAAGAAGATCGTGTAGTTTCGCCATCCCGTCCGAACCAGAGCGGCTGACATTTCAGGCCATATATCATCGTGACGCTGTTTATACTCTTCTACCATTTCGGGGTGGATTTTCATCTCGAATCCCACACGTTGCATAACATTAATCCTTTAGAGACTTACAATTAGTCGATATTGCATATGCTGCAGAGTGTAGGCTATGCGCCCATCGAAATCAGCCTAATACAACACATCGAACGCCTTTGAGGTGGAGAGAATACAAATGTCGAAATCAATTGCTCAGGTGTTGGATCTAAAAGACGATCCCGAAATCATCGCCAAATACGAGGAATACCATCGCAACGTCTGGCCAGAAGTTATCGATGCGTTGACAGGAATCGGAATCGAACGAATGGAGATTTTCCGAAGCGGCAACCACCTATTTATGTATTGCACGGTGCCTGACGAATTCGATCCGCGTAGAGATTTCCAAAGTTACACAGATTCAAAACGAGCTGAAGAATGGAACGATCTAATGTCCACTTTCCAGCAGAAAGTCTCTGAAGCAACAGAAAGCGACTGGTGGTGCCCAATGTCACTAGCATTCGATTCNCAATGGTTCGACTAGGCAAACTGCATAGTGAAGAAGATTGACCGACCCTGGCTATGGGGGTTNTTGAGCATCGTATGGATGGCCCTCATCTACNCACTNTCAGATATACCCGCCAAGGATTTCGACAACGTCAGCAGCACAGTTACGTGGCTGCCATTTGCAAATTCGTTAGCTCACATTGGGCTTTTCATGGTACTAAGCGTATTCGTTCTACGCATGCTTGTGTTATCAAGCCTCATTTCTAGGCCTCTTATAGTCTATTTAACGATATTTGTGAGCCTAGCGTATGGGATTATTGATGAAATACACCAATCCAACATTGAAGGCCGTACATCCGATGTCATGGACGTAGTTTCCGATATTTTCGGATCGACGCTTATTGTGATATTTTGGCTGCTGTTCAAAAAAAATTCCGTAAACACACAGAAAAATGGTAATCAAAGAAGCTGAAAACCTCTGGCCTTTGGGGCAGGATGTACTAAACACACTGGATGAGGCCGTGCAGATGGCAGAAGAAGTTTCTGCACCGCCAGCAGAACGGTGGGTAGCTCGCGCTATAAGCGACAAACTGATCCCAAGCCTATACAACGCACGTACATATATAGAAGTCGGACAGCTGTCTTCTCCTGAAATACGACTTGGCATCTTAACTGCACGATCCAAAGCCGGTGAACTCGCAGACGCAGACTCGAGATATGCGCCCCTTTATTCCAAAATCCGCGTACTTGCAGAAGAAGCCGAGATCGCCTCTCGAATAGACTGAAGCCAAAGTTCGATTTTGTATCCGCTCATGCTAGGATGACGGCACAGTGACACCTTCATCCAACACTAATCTGTCTTATATTAAAATTAACCATGTAGAAGTTATATGTGATCTGGAACCAGTTTCCTCTTCAACAATTTCCGTGGTAAAGAACGCTGCTGAATCTGCCCTGCATGCTGAACACAAGGCCGGGCCTATCGATGTAACGGTTATGATTGCTAACGATGAGCAAATCCGGAAGTTAAATCGGGACTTCAAAGGGGAGGACGAAATCACCGACGTACTTGCATTCAACACATACGTCAAGAACGACGATGCAGATGCAGATGAGTGGCCTGATTTTCCCGGTTCGGGTATTCGGGGCAGAGTCAATAAACAACGGCTCGGTGATATTGCCATCTGCCTGCCACAAGTAGCTCGTCAAGCAGCAGAAAATGAGAATACCATCGATAATGAGTTAGCGATGCTGACAATCCACGGGGTGTTGCACCTACTAGGTTACGATCATGCCAGTCTTGAAGAAGAGACTGTTATGTTTGGCAAAACTGAAGTAATTTTGTCCAAGGTTTTTAATTAATGGTCTTAGATTCTCCGAAACTTCCCTTTTTCCAGT
>PBRL01000060.1 GCA_002725925.1 Chloroflexota bacterium | reverse complement strand
ACATCACACTTGAACAACGGATGCATCAATTAACTAATCAGTTAATGTGTCCCGTTTGTGATGCTCAAACGATAGATGGATCTAATGCACAAATATCTAGAGATATGCGTGCAAAGGTTCAAGAATTGCTTAACGAAGGCAAGTCCAACTCAGAAATCAAGGACTATTTCGTCCTACGATATGGTGAAGATATCCTGGCAGCTCCAAAAGGTATCGGATTTAATCTTTTGGCATGGATCATGCCAGTATTCATCTTTCTTGCTGGAATTTCGATCGCGTTTTTGGCTCTAAAAAATATGCGGCGCGCCAATACGAAGGCTGCACTGACAGTTACATCTAACCAACACGATCTTTCCGAATATTTAAAACAGGTCGATACTGATTTAGGTATTTACGAAGACAAAATTTCTCAGGATCGCAATCCACATAACCAATCTGTAGACGAGATAAAATCTTAATGGCAGAACTTGGCACAATGGCCCTACTAATCGGTCTTGGAGTGAATGCGTACTCGTTATTGGGATCAGTTATCGGCGTAAAGATTGGCCTGCCTGAATTAATAGTCAGTTCACGTCGGGCCTTATACATGTCCATTCTTTCTGCAAGCGTAGCATCAACTGCTTTAATCGCTGCCTTCATCCAAAATGAATTCGCGATTAAATATGTTGCTGATCATTCAAACACGATCATGGACCGGGCGTATGTCTGGGTCGCTTTTTATTCAGGAAACGAAGGATCACTTTTATATATCGTCCTGATATTGTCAATCATCTCATCGATATCAGTAAGGTTCGCACCAAAGCAACTCGCCCGCAGTATCCCGTGGACCATTGCAATATTGGCCGGAGTGCAACTTTTTTACTTTTTTGTATTGTCTTTCTTTGCAAACCCATTCGAGTTACTTGAAACAGTTCCTGCAGAAGGGCGTGGAATAAACCCACTTCTAACTCATCCTGGAATGTTCAGCCATCCACCATTACTAATGGGTGGGTTAATTGCAATAACGATACCGTTTGCTTTCTCATCCGGGGCTTTACTTGCTGGAAATTATGGTGATGATTGGGTTAACGTAGCGAGAATTTCCGCGATTCTTGGCTGGGGGGTTCTTGGTACAGGCATGCTACTGGGGGCTTGGTGGGCATACACCATTCTTGGTTGGGGTGGCTACTGGGCGTGGGACCCGATCGAAAACGTTGCACTCATGCCATGGCTCGTGATGACAGCCTTTGCTCATTCCATCATGGTTCAAAAACGACGCGGAATGTTTCGAATGTGGAACGTCGCACTACTCAACATTGCTTTTGTGCTTGCGCAACTTGGGATGTTCATCAACCGGGGGGGGCCAGTCGTCAGTGTACATTCTTTTGCCGCTTCTACACTCGGCATGATTTTTCTTGGGTTCATGATGTTCGCCCTGATATTTGCATTTACGTTATTTCTATGGCGAATGCCACATTTGAAATCTGATCGCGCTATGGAATCATTCCTATCACGAGAGGCTTCGTTCCTAGTAAATAACTTCCTTTTCCTCGCAGTTATGTGCATAACACTTTGGGGAGTCCTTTTTCCTTTGTTTTCGGACCTTGCTCGAGATGTATCAGTGAGTGTTTCAGCACTCCTTACTTCGATCGTGCNAANGGACCAGTGCTACTTNGTATCGTNGTNATGATGGGGNTTGGNCCNTTNCTNCCCTGGCGAAANGCNTCNTCCCGTTCNCTTANGCAATGGTTNATNTGGCCTACAGNNGTTGGCATACTNACNATACTGGTGTTNNTANGNNTNGGNGTNAAACGCCCNGTAGCNATTTTCTCTTTCGGAGTTATTGCGTTCGTCGCCCTTGCCATTCTTGAGGAGTGGGTAAGAGGAACCGTAGCGCGCCATCGCCTTGGGGAGAATTGGGNGACGGCCTGGTGGAAGCTTGTAAANGGCAACCGCCCGAGACACGGCGGCTACATCGTTCACATTTCAATCCTNATGCTAGGACTAGGCATTATCGGCACAAATTTTTATCAACAACGCACAGACGGTGCTCTTGAAATCGGCCAAAGCCTTGTCATTGACAACTACCGAATTGAATATGTCNACAATGGCAACTCCAGCAGACCCGACCGAATCNCCAAGTGGGCTGAAATATCGGTCTACAACATAAATGTAAATAACTATGTGACTGAAAAGGCTACAGCGAAAGCACAGGGTTCTGCTGGCTTCACACTAGACGACAGTACACTTAGACCCGGAGATCGACTAATAGGTCAGTTAGAACCTTGGCATGGGTTCTACTTGGATTTCAACATGGCTTCAGTACGGTCAGGTATTAGATCTACCATTGTCGAAGATCTCTATGTTATNCCGCGCGATTTCCTCCCAGATGGGCGAGTATCACTGGCTGTGAGCATCAATCCACTCGCTTGGTGGCTATGGGCTGCTGGGCCAATATTCATAATTGGCACCATGGTAGCTCTTTGGCCTCAAGCCGCTGACAAGCCACATAATCGGATGAAAACGCACATGACAAGAGAGAGTGAAATCTGATGGCCATCATTTTGGGGACCGCTATTGCACTAGTTTCCATTGCGGTCATAGCCTATCCATTTCTAGGGTCAAAAAAATATAAGCTAATTTCGGGAAAATTCGGAACCAGCGACGACCTCCGCATGGAAAGACTTGGGATTTATAGCAAAATACGTGATCTAGAAATTGATCATGCATCTGGTGACCTAACTAACTCGGAGTTCCTACTCTTACGAGATCAACTAAAAGTCTCGGCCGCAAAGCTACTCAAAGAAGAATCAGAACCACGTAGATCTAATGATAAAGATGAACTCGAAGTAGAAATTACCCGTCAAAGAGAACAATCTAGGCGGGGCTCAGAAGATCGCGACGTATTTTGATCATACGCCAGCTTATATCTCACCAATCTCCGAGGGCGTGGTGGTCCAGGCTGAGCGTAACGGCAATCGTTATTGCGCTATTTTTTGCATATGATTTTGACAAACCTCGAATTGCCAATGCACAAAACCCCGAAACGGAAATTACTGGAAAAATAATAAATGGCACTCACGGTGGAAACGTTCCTGCCGATACGGAAGTACTTCTACTCGCAATTGATCTTGTAAATAATCAAATCATCGAGGAGGCATCCACTTTAACCGACGAATATGGTATTTTCCGATTCAACAATGTTGTACATAGATCTGGAGTTAATTTTCGCGTAGTTGCAAACACTGGCACCCATACGCCAACCGTTGATATGCAACTTGTGGAGAACTGGCAAGCCGTTGAACTGACCATCTATGATGAAACTACGTCACTTGAGCAAATCACAATCAAGTCATACGTGCTTATGGTCCCAACCATTAATGCTCGTGAGCGTGAGGCAGGTGTACTCTCGGTCATCAATCTGAACAACGCTGGTGATCGAGTTTGGATACCTGATCTCAAAAATCCAAACCTNACAGGACTCGATTTATTTAGATTCAATCTTCCACTCGGATACAAAGATCTTTCTGTAGAGTCTGAACTTCCACCCGGCAACATCCTTGATATCGCCACCGGATTTGCCATGACTAATCCCATACCGCCCGGCGATGCCACAATCCTGATTAGCTACATTGTTCCGTACGAAGGTGATGGATTCGACTTCACTTTAAAGCTTCCGTACGGAGCCACTCAAATTCGAATGTTACTCACAGATGAAGCAGGTTTTATCAAGGCTGACAAGCTTGACCCTACGGAACCTGTCACTGTAGCGGACAGTATTTTCAACGCTGTTGAAGGTGGAAACTTTTCTGTGAATGAAAGAATTTCCATCTCCTTCACAGGGATGCCACAACCGACACCTTTACAAACGATTTCTGAATTCCTCAACAGTCGCACTTACGTATACGTACTTGTAGGGACCCTCGGACTCGCACTATTGGCCCTCCTCTCATACGCTATATTCCGTTCACAAAGAAAACCAAAAGGCCATCGAGATAATAACGAAATCGACCGTCGGATGGAAATCATCAAGGAAATCGCTACACTCGATGAACAATACGAAAATCACAACACAGACGAAACCGAATACAAAAAACGTCGTAATGAACTAAAACAAAAGGCCATCGCAACTCACGAACCATCATCTCTGGAAAATCCAATAATTAACGGCGAGCCCTCAAAAGATCCGGAAGAATAAATATGGGACAGAGATCATCAGTATTAATCGGGATTGGCATACCAATAGCCCTCGTAATCGCGTTATTCACATGGGGTGTTATTCAGAACGACGGATCCGCTGGAAAACCGGGGGTTAACGAAAATTTCGGAGAAGTAGAACTTTCCACACATCCTTTTAGCGATTTCGAACTTACTACACTGGATGGAGATTTGATCTCCATTAAAGATTATCGCGGAAAGATCGTTGTCGTTGACTTCTGGTCTTCATGGTGCCCACCCTGTCGAACCGAAGGTCCAATTCTTAGCGAGTCCTACAAAACATGGAGAGAACGCGGCGTGGAATTCATTGGAGTGGCTATTTGGGATAACGTTAATCCAGTCGAAAAGTTCATCGAGCAGAATAAAATAGAGTACGTAAACGGAATTGACACATCAGGATTAATTGCAGTCGATTTCGGAATCAGCGGCATACCGGAAAAATTCTTTGTCAATCCAAAAGGTGAAATCGTCAAAAAAATCGTTGGGCCAAACACTGCTGACACTCTTGATCACATCCTTACCAAAATGACAGATGACGCTCTCGGCATTACGAGTCCAGACTAAAATAAAAGTAACTCAATTCATTTGAATTAATTCATCCGGACTCCACCATCAACATTGATTGCCTGACCGGTGATGGATCTAGCTCGATCTGATGCAAGAAACGCCACTACGTTCCCGACATCTTCCGGTGTCTGCTCTCGCCCCAAAGGAACTGATTCCGACACTGCCCGTTGAAATATCTGGCGTGGACTCAATTCAGCGTTCTGTTCTTCAGTTGACTTACGCCACTCAGCAATACTTTCCCAAAGCGGGGTCCAAATAAGACCGGGGCAAACAGTATTAACATTGATCCCGAATGGAGCTAACTTGAACGCCCATGCTTGAGAAACGTTTATCGCTGCAGCTTTAGAGGCCGCATAGGTGGCGAACCCGGATCGACCAACACGACCCGCAATCGAGGATATGTTCACAATTTTGCCGTAACTTTGATCAATCATGTAGTTCTCGACAGACTGGCTACAGTTCACTATTCCAAAGACATTAACATCAAACGTTTGCTGCCAGTCTTCGACGTTGGGAATTTTACGATTAGCAAATCCTGGCGCTCCACCAACTCCAGCATTATTGACCAGCACGTCCAAATTCCCATATTCCTCAAGCGTCGCCTCAACCATTTGGTCAGTCGACCATTGTTGAGTTACATCGGTTTCGCAAAAATACGATCGAGATCCCCCAGACTTGATTTCATTGACAACACGCTGGGCCGATTCCTCATCCAAATCAGCGATAATCACGTTTGCTCCACGACCAGCCAACGCAAGCGCGATACCACGACCGATACCTCGAGCTCCACCTGTAACAATTGCAGTTCTATTTTTAAAATCCATAATGTGTTTACGCATTAGCGCATGAAGAAGCCGCCATCGACGTTGAGTGTTTGACCGGTAATGTTTCTGGATTCATCCGAAACGAGAAAACAGACCGCATCTGCTACGTCCTCTGGGGTTTGTTCTTTTTTCAAAGGAATTTTTTCTTCCACCATTGCATCAAAAACCTGTCGGGCCGACATCCCTTTATACAAAGAATTGTTCTCAGTGTATCGGCTGCCAACTTCTTCCCACATAGAAGTCCAAAGTAGTCCCGGGCAAATTGCATTGACCCTTATGTTAAGTGGAGCAAATTCTAAGGCTGTAGATTGAGTCAGGCTGATTACCGCAGCTTTGGATGCGGAGTAATGAGGAAGGCCCGGGCGCCCTTCCCTACCCGCGATCGAAGCAATATTGACAATTCGCCCGGATCTACTGTTCTGCATCTGAGAACGAAACGCAGAAGTGACATTAGAAATACCAATAACATTGACCTGATATGTCAACTTCCAATCTTCCTCCGTGGAAAATGAACGGCTGTGCCAACCGGATGAACCAGCAATCCCAGCATTATTAACCAGAATGTCTACTGGCCCAAAAGAATCCGCTGTCAGCGCAGCGAGCTCCGTACATAAATCAAAATTTGTCACATCAGTAGCATGTATAGCCGAGTTGCCAGATATTTCCTCAATTTCAGCTGCAGTGATGATTGCAGCATCTTTGTTAGTATCAGCAATCATCACTGCAGCACCTTGGTCAGCTAGTTTCAACGCTATGGCACGTCCAATACCATTAGCACCGCCCGTAACCACTGCGACTTGATCTTTAAAATTCAATTTTTGATCTGCCTAAAATTTTTCAATAATCTGACATCGANTCAATTTTCGAGGTGAGATTATACTTGGNGATA
Organism: Chloroflexota bacterium; assembly: GCA_002725925.1. Classification (GTDB taxonomy): domain Bacteria; phylum Chloroflexota; class Dehalococcoidia; order Lucifugimonadales; family Lucifugimonadaceae; genus Lucifugimonas. The sequence continues at coordinate 14,443 of PBRL01000060.1, read as the reverse complement.
GTTGATTTCGAACCCCCATATACTTCGATATGGGCNCGAAATGCGAATGGAGCATAAAGTTGACCGTTTCCAGAAAACAAGCACTTGAGCACGGATACAGGTTGCTAGAGCATCCTCGCTCACATGTGAAAGTGGAATTAAACCAAGATAAAAGCGGCGTAAGTGTCACTCACAAAGGTCGTGTAATAACCCGCGTGTTCTTAAATCGAAGTGGGATGAATGCTGCTGTGGCAATATCCGAAGCCATGGGCATAAAACTCCCTGCAGTTGGTAGTAGTAATAGCGGTTTGGTGTCAACGGGATTACTTTACAGAGTCTTGGCTTTATCCCAACTGAACTTCCGAAATCCAACAGCTTACGAATTAGCAAGCGAGCTAGTCGATGAGGCCATATCCATGCAACGAGGTGGAGGAAAAACGACTGGAATTTAGATCCTAATCGTTTTAATTTTTGCTCCCCACGCAGGGTAATTTTACAATTACCGTTTCTTAATATCCTTGCCTAATTTAACAAAACCCATTTATTGACTCACCCATTAATCTCAACAGCAGTAGTTGGACATGAATTTGGTCCGTACGACGTGACTATTTCATCTAGCACCGCCAATATCTATACGAAAGCCATAAGTGGAGTTGAATCACCTGATTATGGGGATTCGCAGGCACCGTTAATTATCGTAGCAGTTGCTCTGACAAGGCTAATTGATGAGCTAGGACTCTTTTCAAAAGGTCTACAGACGGTCCACGCCGGACAAGAAGTTAGTTGGGTGCGACCCGTCACAATCGATGAGAAAATAAGTGCACAAGGAACGTTAGCCGGAAACTCTGTCCGTGGTAATAACCGCTTCGCTACGGTAAAAGTCTCATATAGCGACAAAACCGGAACCAACGTCGGAAGTTCCTCTACTACAATCATTGTCAGTACGGAACAATGATTGTGACCCCTTCAATTGGCGACAAACTTAGCGGATTCAAACGGGAAATCACCCAAGACCGCGTGAATTCCTATGCAGAGGCATCCGGAGATCACAATCCAATTCATTTAAATGAAGCATATGCTGCATCGACTCGTTTCGGCACCCGAATCGCTCATGGCATGCTCAGCCTAGCTTTAGTTACAGAAATGCTAGTTATCGATTTCCCTAAGACATGGCATTCAGGAGGGAAAATAAAGGTAAGGTTCAGTGCCCCCGTGATGCCAGGAGAAATTGTAAAAATATATGGAGAAATTACTGATATCACCGAAACCGATATCGGATTCGTCGCGACCTGCTCTATCGGATGTAAAAAGCCGGACGGGACCAATGCAGTTGTCGGGCAAGCTACAGTTCCGTTGGAATAGAATGAGCTAACGGTTTTCTGGCTAACAGTGCAGATCAGCAATACGAATCAAAATATGACAGGTATTACCGAAAAAATAACTTCTATCGCTCTAGATGCCATGGGTGGGGATCACGGACCTAAGGTCATGATCCCAGCCGCGTTAAAAGCTATTAACAATGGTGAAGTTGCGATCTCGCTCGTGGGCGACCAAGCTACGATTCAAATCGAACTCGATAAATACCCTAAGCCACCAGAACATTTAATCAATATCGTTCCGTCCGAGGGCATTGTTCAAGAGGGTGAAAGTCCTGCCCTAGCATACCGTACGAAACCTAAAGCCTCTGTCTTCGTTTCGGCTGGCATTGTAAAAATGGGTAAAGCTGACGGATTCGTTAGCATGGGATCCACGGGAGCTTCAATCGCTGCTGCCACTGTCGTTTATGGCACTTTGGATGGAATCGACCGCGGTGCTCTGGGCGGCCCTGTCGTTGGCTATGCATCGAACACGGTCATTATTGATCTCGGGACCAACGTGGATACCAAGCCAGGTCTACTGGTGGATTTCGCTGCTTTAGGCAATGTGATGTCAAAGTTGATTTACGAAAATGACAATCCACGAATCGCTCTTTTAAGTGTGGGATCCGAAGAAGGAAAAGGAAATTCCCTTGTAAAAGAGACAACGGAATTGTTTAACGCTATCGATTTGAACTTCATAGGCAATATCGAACCGAACGATCTGCCAAAAGGCAAAGCCGAGGTGGTTATATGTGACGGATTCGTCGGTAACGTAATTCTCAAGCTAACTGAAGGTCTTGGTGACGCCGTAGTAAACCATGTCCACGAAGTTCTTGGAGATACAAAGGAAAGCAACAAACTGTCCAAAGAAATTTTCGAAAAGATGAATATTTTAGAAGCCTTCGGTGGTGGACCACTTCTAGGGGTAAAGGGCCTGGCTATTGTTGGACACGGGTCCTCAGGTGTCGATGCCGTGGCCAACGCCATTGGAACTGCCAAATATGTAATAGGCACTGGGCTGATCGAAGCGCAACAGGCTGAACTCGACAGAATTAGGATTGCAGTTAAGAATTAGCTGCGCGGTATCTCGTACTTTGTAACGTAAGGAACAAAAATTGAGTGGCAATATACCAAGAAGCGCATTAGTAACCGGAGGATCACGCGGAATTGGGCGTGCTACCGCCATTCGACTAGCAGCAAACGGTCATCGAGTCGCAGTCAATTACAACAGCCATCCAGAAGAAGCTATAGCAGTTGTTGAAGAAATCCGGGCCGGCGGCGGCACCGCTATTGCCGTAGGAGGGAGCGTCGCCAACAAGGAAACTGCTGTCGCAATGATCGATGCGGCCGTCGAAGCGCATGGACCTATAGAAATACTAATTAACAACGCCGGTGTTATCAGCGATTCCTTACTTATGAGAATGAAGGACGATCAGTTCGAACACACCATGGGCGTCAATATGTACGGCACCTACTATTGCACCCATAAGGTGATCACTGGCATGATCAAGGGTCGGTGGGGTCGGATCGTGAACGTTTCTTCCGTCGTAGGGATGCGAGGGAATATCGGTCAGTCCAACTACTCAGCTTCTAAAGCCGCGGTGCTCGGCTTCACTCAATCAATCGCAAAAGAAGTTGCAACGCGAGGAATAACCGTAAACGTCGTGGCTCCTGGTTACATCACAACTGCAACCTCAGCGGATATTTCTGATAAACAGCGAGATACGGTCATGACCTGGATTCCCCAGGGACGGTTTGGTGAACCGGACGAAGTAGCACCAACAATAGTGTTTCTAACAACTGATGAAGCTCAGTACATCACCGGCGATATCATACGTGTCGATGGTGGGATGGCAATTTAACCCTCCAACCTTGATACAAACCGGGTACTGTTAATATTTAATCAAGTTATGTCTCGTATTAANCACGGATAACATTGTTGACAATAAAGCCAAATCTTTCGGGAAAAATAGCATTGGTGACTGGCGGTTCACGCGGAATCGGCAGGTCAATCGCTCTGGAGTTAGGTCGTCGTGGAGCGACGGTAATCATCAATTATCTTAAAAATCATGATGCCGCTAAAGCTACAGTTGAGGAACTTAAGATACAGGGAATTAAAACAACNCGTATGAAGGCCCACGTGGGGGATGAAACTGCAATCAATTCACTGGTCAGTAAAATTGAAGAACAATTCGGTCAGCTAGATATTTTGGTGAACAATGCCGCTTCAGGGGTCATGCTTCCAACAGATGAACTTTCAGCAAAGCACTGGGACTGGACTATGAGTATAAATGCTCGTGGCCCTTGGATGCTTTCCGTAGCAGCATCTCGACTAATGCCAGATGGCGGTCGAATAATCAACATCTCAAGCCCTGGGTCGACCCGGGTATTACCAGCCTATTTCGCAGTAGGCGTATCAAAAGCAGCTATAGAGGCTGTGACTCGTTACTTAGCAGTAGAACTCGGTCCGAAAGGAATTGCTGTAAATACCGTTTCTGCTGGATTCGTAATGACAGAAGCTCTGGATGCATTCCCGGATCAACTTGGTGTAAAAAACATTGCATCTCGTCCTACCCCAGCAGGAAGAACAATCACCCCGGAAGACGTTTCAAACGTCGTAGCAATGTTATGTGGTTCTGATGCAGAGATGATCCGTGGGCAAGTAGTCGTTGTCGATGGTGGAGAAACTTTGCGACACGGATAATCTGATTAACGGACCACCGCTGATATCCCTTCAGAGGCAACCACCGACGCTGACTTACANAAAGCTTTTCGNACTAAAGCCAAACTCAAGTAACGTCCNTCACGATTGGCCAATAAAGAGGAACTCGTAACAACACCTGCCAATATTGATCCTGAAGTAAGCTTGTCACCTTCTGCGAGCGGGGAATTCGATTCCAATACTTTAATGCTCCGTTGTACCTTGCCATAGGTATCAAGTCGAGCGATCACTTCTTGACCAACGTAACAACCTTTATCGAAATCTATAAGAGAAAAAAGTCCTGCTTCTATAGGGTTCGCATGGTCACCATATTCGCAATCTGAACCGGGAATTTCATGCAATATTCGAAACAACNTAAAATTATCCGAATTGACCTCAACNGCACCAGCTGATGCAAATGTCGACACCAAGTCCGGTTTAGAAGTACGAATTACAACATCTAGCCAGGTAACGCCACGAGAAGTATCTGAGGAAACCGTCACTTTTGAATCGTTATAATCCACGTTTCTNACACTATCAGAATCAATNGNAAACCCTANCACCGANGCCGCAACTTCAGCGGCTTTAGGNCCAACTAATGAAATCCGNTCATGGGAGNCCGAAAGATCCTTTAGCTCAGAGTCTTCAGCAATTGTGAAATAATCTATAGNCGAGATCGTTTTGGTTGGATCCGTTGAATCAGAAATGAGAAGCAAAGCATTCTGAGAAACGTGAGCGACAAGAAATACNTCTATAACACGACCACGATTCGATGTTAGTACAGTTCGACGAGCTGTCCCCACGCTAACAGTCATCAACTCTTTCGTCGTGAGTCGATGGAGAAGATCCAATGCATCTCTTCCCGACATGTTGATAATTGTCGGTTTANNCCAACGAACTATCGCACATCCTTTCTCAAAAGCGTTTAACTGGTTTTGATCTGCATGGGGCATAGATTAATTNAACACTACATTCAAAGAGTCAATCCGTAACTCGAATCTCTTACAGGAAGAATTGACCGACATTAAACCGAGAAAGAGGTACCGCACCCGCAAGTCTTTGCAGCGTTTGGATTGGCAAATTCAAACCCTTTGCCATTTAACCCATCTGAAAAATCCAGCACTGTACCCGCAAGAAACACGAATGCTTTCTTGGGAACGTAAACCTCAACACCGTGATGTTCTATCAACTTATCATCGGCTTCGGGGCCATCTACAATTTCCAACACATACGTCAACCCTGAGCAGCCACCACCCTTAACTGCAACCTTAAGACCAAATTTTGCCATACCTTTTTCAGCAGCGAACTGCTTTACTTTGCCGGCTGCTTTTTCGGTAATCTGAATCGTGTTAATTGGTACGGAATGTTGGGGCGACATCGTCGTCATAAATTCTTCACCTGCTACGGTATTTCAATATTTTCACTATATTCTCGCGTGTGTTGGACTTTCGCGCAAAAATTTTGCCATAAAGTTCGTCTACAAAACAGTGATTTAAGATATTACGAACTACAATCAATACGACACACTTAAACAAACTTCGCTTACATTACTCCTAAATCATATACATGACTGAAAGCTTCTCGGCACCGAACATTGTCATTATCAACACACGTGCAGCAAATGTGCACAGCGTTGATAAGGCTCTACGAAAAGTTGGGGCAAATCCAGTCATCACCTCTGACCCCAAAGAACTGGCATCAGCTGATGCAGCCGTTCTACCAGGTGTAGGTGCGAGCGATTCGGTGATGACAGCGTTGAATTCACTCGGACTAACTGATCCGGTGAAACAGTTCGCTGCTTCAGGAAGACCACTCCTATGCATTTGTGTCGGGCTACAGGTTTTGTTTAACAGTTCTGAAGAAGGTGATTTACCAGGCTTGGGTCTCGTTCAGGGAAGCGTCAAACTCATTCCATTGGGAATGAAAGATAAGCTTGGAAACAATATGAAAGTCCCCCACATCGGATGGAACGAAGTCCATTTCACCGATGGCAAAAGCGAAAGAAACCCTATTTTTAAAGGGATCCCCCAAGGATCCCATTTCTATTTTGTTCACTCATATCGTTGTGTCCCCGATGAGCAATCAGAAGTCGCAGCTACCGCTAACTATGGGGTTGAAGTCTGCGCTGCGGTTGTCCGAGGAAATGTCGTCGGAACCCAGTTCCACCCTGAAAAAAGCGGTTCCATTGGTCTTCAAATTTATAAAAACTTTTTCGAGCTAACTTTATCTACTCAAAATTAAACAACACTCAGTCACTGGCAAATTGAATGGATATTCTCCCAGCAATCGACCTAAGAAACGGATTATGCGTCCGGCTGATCCAAGGTGACTACGAAAAAGAAACCGTGTTCGACGATGATCCCGTCACTGTGGCTAAACGGTGGGTCGATCAAGGTGCGCGCAGAATGCACATTGTTGACCTGGACGGAGCCAAAGATGGAGTACGAGGCAATCAAGATGCTGTTTCAGCGATTGCGAAAGCTATCGATATACCGATTCAACTGGGCGGTGGTATAAGAGACGCATCTGAAGCCCGCATGATCCTCGACATGGGTATTGACCGAGTAATTATCGGAACGGCGGCCATTGAAGCCCCGGATGAGGTTCAGGCCGCTGTGGATGATCTTGGTGCCGATCACGTTATTGTCGGCATCGACGCGAAGGACGGCATAGTCCAGACTCATGGTTGGATGGAGCAATCAAAAGAATCCGCTATCAATCTGGCAAATCAAATGATTAATCGTGGGGTTCGAAGATTTATTTACACGGACACCAACAGAGATGGCACAATGGGACACCCAAATTTTGCTGCAATTACCGAACTAGAAAACAACCTGCGATATCCTATTATTGTCGCTGGTGGAATAGCTTCCGTAGAAGATCTTGTCCAGCTGGCAAAGATAGGTGTGGAAGGTGCCATATCGGGCATGGCAATTTACTCTGGTGCGCTAGATTTAAGACGTGCCATCGAAACAATTGACTCCATGACAGTAAATGGCAAATGATAGGTTAAGATGAAATGTTCGAACGGAATAGAAACGAATGCCAACAAAAACTTCGGTAAGTAAAGTTAATGCTCTGCTACACCCGACTCTTGAGGAAATGTACGATCCTCAATCAATGATCGCATTAGTACCAATACATGCAGATCACAAGGTTGCCGATATAGGCTCTGGTCCCGGCTGGTTATCAATTCCAATCGCAAAATATCTATACATGGGGACCTGTTACGCAATTGACGTCCAGAAAGACATGCTAAAGCACGTCGAGGCGCAAGGAGAAGCGGCCAAACTCGGCAACATTGAAACGGTAGTTTCCCAAGAAAATAGTGTACCAATGGATGATGAATCGCTCGATGGCGTCGTATTTTCAAACGTATTGAATGAGGCTAATCGCCCGAAGACATTAATCAAAGAAGGCGCAAGGCTGTTAAAAAAATCAGGTTGGATGTCAATCGTAGAGTGGCTTCCTATAAAAGGTAAACCTCAAGTCGGACCTGCAGCTTCAAAACGATTGGCTCAAGAGAATTTACGAAAAGCCGTAGAAGCTCTTGGCTTCACCACTCTTACCTCTCGCCAACTGACTCCTCACCGATACATAATCGTCGCCCGTAAGTAACCCGGAGATTCCGCGATGTTGACGCGCCGTGTCATTCCATGCCTAGACGTCGATGCTGGTCGCGTAGTCAAGGGCGTCAGTTTTATCGACATTCGAGATGCTGGCGATCCTGCAGCACTTGCTGCGTTCTATAACGCTGAAGGTGCCGATGAGTTGGTGTTCCTCGACATCACTGCGTCTTCCGACGCACGTAATACCATGGTCGAGGTAGTAGAAAAAGTTTCCTCAGAAGTTTTCATACCACTAACCGTGGGTGGCGGTATTCGTTCCGTGGATAATATGCGAAAAATGCTTGAAGCTGGAGCCGACAAAGTTTCCATCAATAGCGCAGCTGTCATAAACCCTCAACTAATCGAAGATTGTGCAAAAGAATTCGGATCCCAATGCGTAGTGTTAGCGATGGATGTGAAACGAAGCAGTGATGAAATCGCAAAGCGAGACGATACGACCGAAGCAGTTACAGGTATTTCATGGCAGGTATACACTCACGGCGGTCGTCAGCCCACTCCACTCGATGCTGTGCAGTGGGCACGGACAGCTACCGAATGCGGAGCAGGCGAACTACTTGTTACGAGCATGGATGCCGACGGTCAAAAGACCGGTTATGACAATGATGTCCTGTCGTCAATTTCAGACTCCGTGACCGTTCCCGTGATAGCTAGCGGTGGTGCTGGTGCTTTAGAGCATTTCTACGATGCATTGATTTACGGTAAATCAGACGCTGTTTTGGCAGCGTCTCTGTTTCACTTCGGTGAACTCAGAGTTTCAGAAGTAAAGTCTTATCTTGAAAATCGCGGCATTCCAGTTCGAAAGGTCGGGTAATTGGCAGTTACTTTGAGATCAGGAACACCCAAATTGCCTCAAGCAATTGCATTTGACTGCTATCGAACACTGTTCGACAACTCCCATGATGACTGGAAGAAAACATTTGATGAAATCATCAAAACTCAAAATCTCCCCCTTAAGGCTGAAGAATTCTGGACTCGCTGGAGAAAATACGAAGTTAACTTCCGTCGTATTCGAACTGATCTAGGAAGACCTTTTGATAGTCCAACCTTCAAGTCTTACCGAGAAGCCTGGACCGAGTGCTTTGAACAGGTATTCAAAGACATTGGTGTCAACGCAGACGCAAAAGCAGCAGGTGATCGAGCGTCTTTGCACATGACAGATAGACCGATATACCCGGAAACATTGGAAGCTTTAGATTTATTAACAGGCAGAGTGAAACTGGGAGTTTTTTCTAACGCAGATGATGAAGGTCTGCTGCCNCTGCTCACAAGTGAAGGACTTAAATTTGACTTTGTCGCCAGTTCACAATCAGCACAGGTATATAAACCCGCACTGGCTGCATTTCATCACCTGTATGCTGGGCTTGGAACCGACCCAAACAAAACTTGGTACGTCGGCGACCAGTTATTCGATGATGTCCTTGGAGGTTATCGTTCAGGAGCAACAACAGTTTGGATCAATAGAGACGANGCAAAATTAGATCGCGAACCTGTTCCGGATATTGAAATCACCGATCTACGAGAACTATCCGAGATACTCGAACATATCGGTGGGTAAGTCAAACCCTGTTGGACTAACCTACCATCAGCCTATCCCAAACCACATGACACATGAGGAAATCCAAAAATGATTCAGCTAGANGACCGAGGGCTGTTNCCGGCAATTGTCCAAGANGCAGACTCAGATCGNNTTTTGATGCATGCATATATGAATGCTGAAGCACTGAAGCGCACGCTAGCGGGGCCAGACGCATGGTTTTACTCACGCANNCGACAGGAATTNTGGCACAANGGCGAAACTTCGGGGAATTTCCTCAAGGTTGTGCAAGTTGAGCACGATTGCGATAGTGATACCATTTTAGTAAAGGTGAAGCCAACAGGTTCTGCATGTCACACTGGATCAAAATCCTGCTTCGACTCCGGTGTAATGAATAANGATTCCCTGGACGCCAAAGGCATCTCAAATAATCTCGGCCCGGGTATCCTGTCTGAGTTAATTGATGTAATCAAACAACGCTCCACTGACAAACCTGAGGGATCTTACACCGTTGAGCTTCTAAATGAAGGTACGGGCCGTGTAGCNCAAAAAATCGTAGAAGAAGCAGGAGAAACTGCGATTGCATCTGTTAACCAAACTTTAGATGATGTAGCTAACGAGATGGGTGACTTGCTGTATCACTGTATGGTGCTGCTGGTCTCCCTAGGAATACCAGCCGAGCAAATATGGGCAGTACTTGCGAAACGCCGAGGCTAGATATCAGGTCTGTTAATCTTCGGATCAAACTCTGACCCGGTCACCGGAATACCGTCAAAAGACTCAAATGGATCTGAGGACAATTGTGATGCATTATCACTGGGAATGGCGCGATGCTCATCAATAGCCATCGCGTATTCAATGGCGACTATGGCAACCTCCATCATTTCGCTGTCCGGTTGGCGAGTTGTTAAATCCTGAAGCAAAATATTTGGGTAACTGGATACCCTGACCAACACATTGTCCTGATGGGTCCCGGCATAACGAATAAACTCATAGCTGATACCAGCGATAATTGGAATCAGAACGATTCGTGAAACCACTAAAAACCAAAAAGGGTCTCTCGGAAAAAACATGAACATGATGATAGACACTAGAACTACNGTCATCAAAAATGAAGTCCCGCANCGTGGATGAGCTGGTGGAAAACGCCTAACTGAGTCGATTGTTAGTGGCTCNCCGGCCTCGTGCGCGTGAACGACCATGTGTTCAGCTCCGTGATAACCGAACACTCGTTTTATATCGTCCATCCGGCCAATTAACCATACGTACGCGATGAACAGACCGAATCGAATACCACCCTCTACGAAATTTGCTGTGAAATTATTGGCCCCAACGTTTTCGACTAGTCGGGAGNCGAACACCGGAATAAGAAAAAACACAACTATCCCAATTGTGATTGAAACACTGAGCAACCCCGCCATAGCAACAGAAGAAAATTCTTGCTCNTTTTTNTCGTTTTCCTCAACAGCAGATTCATTGGCTGAAATAGTCAAAGATTTCATACCAACAATAAGAGTTTCAAGAAGAATCAGCACACCTCTCAGAAACGCTATTTTACGAAGTGACGAGTTGGCCCAACCCTCNAGAGGNACNGAGCGACGAACAATTACTCCATCAGGCCGGCGCACTGCTAAAGCAGCGCGACTTTGACCCCGGATCATCACGCCCTCNATTATCGCCTGACCGCCATATAAAACTGGAGGTTTTGCCAAAAACTATTTAGCTCTTATCCGTAGAACTGCCAAGNTTATATCGGCGCATCATGCGCTCAACACGACCTTCAGTGTCGACGATTCGTTGTTCACCAGTCCAAAAAGGATGGCATTTGCTACAGATTTCGGTTCGGAGGCTTTCTTGTGTGGATCCAACTTCCCAGGAATTACCACAAGCACAATTCACTGTGGCGCTTTTGTGATATGTCGGATGTATGTTGGCTTTCATATTNTTGTTACCTGACTAAGAAGCCGATGGATCNACGTTGACTCGCTTCGTATCTTTGCGAGCGTAATCGAATCTAACCACACCGTCGACTAGTGAATAAATAGTGTGGTCCCGACCGATACCAACATTATCTCCAGTGTGGAATTTGGTACCACGCTGTCGAACAATGATAGATCCGGCAGTCACCCGTTCGCCGGCAAATGTCTTAACACCCAGTCGCTTTCCTGCACTATCACGACCGTTTCGAGAAGTCCCGCCACCTTTTTTATGTGCCATATAAAAATCCCAATTCTCTAAGAGGATACTAACGAAAACTATTTCAGTGAAATTGACTTGATGGTAATTGAAGTAAATGGTTGACGATGACCACGTTTCACACGCTGCCGCGTTTTATTTTTGTATCGCAGGGCTATCACCTTATCTGCCTTACCGTGTTCTGCGATCTGACCGACAACCTTTGCCCCTTTAACTGCGGGAGCACCAATCGTAAGTTTTCCGCTTATTGATGTCATCAGCACACGATCAAATATGAAATCTGATCCTATTTCACCATCCAACGTTTCTACAGATACCGTATCGCCTTCGCGAACTCGATACTGTTTCCCGCCTGTGGTGATAATTGCGTAATCTATGGTCATTCGTTTTTCATCCGTTCGCTACCAAACCTTACTATTCTAATAATGTGTCATAGGCAGGGTCAATTTCATTTTTAGCGAATTTAGCTCACCATTCACCATTAATGCACATTCCTCAATATAAGAGCTGGATGAAGAATCGTTTTGCTAACAGCTACTCGATACGGTGTGCAGGAACGAGTAATCCAGATGTTTGGGCTCGCTGAATTTCTAGTTCCAGTGCAGAACTAGTATCTAGAGGCTTGGCCTGCACTCGGTTATCACCTGTATTTAACGCCTGTGATAACTGTGGATAAAATCCAATCTCTCCGGAGTAATCGTTAAATATAAATTGCTCTTGTAGATCACACCACGGAGCCAAATCGAGATAACCATCTCTTTCCAACATAATTGATCGCTGACCGGTTAGTGGTTTCGTGATCGCCGATTCATAACCTTCAATCATCGATTCAAATGAATAGTGAGCAGAGATTTGCTGCTTACCTGCAGTTATAGAAGCTTTAGATGAATTCAATGCCTTAACAACGAGTTCCGCTGCAGATTCGATATCCCCGTAAGTGACAAGAGTTATTCCGTCGATATCAGTGAAATTTCTAAATGCCCCAACACGAGCGCATATAGCAGGAGTACCGTGTGCGACTGATTCAATCGGTGTCAGTCCGAATGACTCAATAAATGATCCAAGGCAAAGCGTTACGTCACCAGCGGCATAGTAACTTGAAATCTCCTCAGGACTAATCCAGCGGTGAAGTTCAACAATCCCCTGCGCATGAAAATCTCTAGATAAATCCTGTATTTGACGTACCGTATCAGCCATATCATCCAGAAGAGCGTCGGAAGGGTACGCAGGCATCAACAACCTAACTTTGCGACTGGGGATCAGTTTTTGTACCTCAACTGCGGTTTGAATCGCCTCTGAAACTCCTTTATTTAGTACGGGACGATGAGGAAATAAAAGAATCAGATCATTATCTTCCGGTGATCTAAGTTCCTGCGGCAGCCGGGGTGCAGGTATGGTATCGGGGACTTGGATTCCATTTGGCACCGTAACTATCGGCTCTATCGTTTTACGCCCAGAAATGGCTATGGTTGTTTCGATACACCGTTTTAGATAGTCGCTAGGGACTATGGTCAAGTCAGCAGGCAAAGTCAGAGCGGAAAGCAATGCCTCCTCATAGGTAAAATCGTGAATCGACCTAACAATTTCACAGCCATCTAAAGCGTGTCTCATATAAATAGCATCAGCATGAAGGTATACCCTTTGAGCCCAGGTAACAGCAGCAGAAAGTACCTTTGCTGTATTCGCCAGATCGATTGGTGAGACCTGATGAGTTGCAGGAAATGTGCCACGAAGTCGCAATTCAGGATGAACCGGAACGCCATTTACTTCAAATTGACAAGTATGTTGCCCTGTTCTCGTGCACCAAAGTTGAACGTCATGCCCTAATCGATCAAGTCCACCTACAACATCTTTAAGGATCTTTTGAGATCCCCCAAAAACACTGTTCTGAAACAACGGAGCTACTGAAATTGCCGCAATACGCAAAAAAAATCCTAGACCAAACGTTACGGAAGATTTTGACTTAAAAATCCACCAAATTGACGTTCAAGCCAAACCAGTGGAACACCATCACCAATCATTATCGCCTCTACCTCACCAATAAAGACAGTATGGTCTCCTGCTTTATGCCCTGCTATGACACTGCAATCCATCGAAGCGATTGCACCTTGAATAACTGGAGACTGAGAAAGGGTGGTGATGTGTTTAGATTCTAGGCTGGTGCGAGATTCAGGTGGAATCGCAAAATGCTTGGCTATATGTGCCTGGCCCACATCAAGAATACTGACCCCAAAACGTCCGGTGGCTTCAATCAACCCATGAGACTGGCGTTCTTCGCCAATCACCACCAACACTAAAGGAGGGTCCAACGAGACGGAGGTAACGCTGCTTGCGGTCATTCCATGAACGGATCTATTCGGTTCAAACGTGGTGATCACCGTTACTCCGGTTGCAAACCTGGACCAAGCCTCACGGTATAGCTGATTTATGGATTCAGCCGTTTGCAAATTTGTCACCCTTCTGACATGGCAGGTTTTATGCCGAAATTATAGACATATCTCCCGCTGATGCGCAGGTTTGAATCAATCGAAACAAGATAGTTGGCGGGTAAAAGTTCATTACCAACTCAAACATCTATTGATCAAGCCATTCGATTGGATCAGGATCGGTAAACCCGGACAATTCAACGTAACCATCACCTTTGATTAGTCTAGTGCTTTGATTGCCTGTCACACGAACCTTGCCTTCCCAATAAGAAGACACAATTGGGTCAAAAGTCAGATTCATATTAAGCGATTCAATGTTAACAACCCGACCTGAAAGGTTGGTCGCACCGGTGACAGGGCTTGTCCATTGACCTGTATTTTCTAAGTTGATACCGTCAATTTCGTCATAAAGGGCTTTTACTTCCCTTTCTGGCGACACGATACCTCATCGTACTCAACAAGCTCCTCTACGGCTGTGTCTAGCGCAGAAGGAAATCTGGAATCAAAGGGTGATCATTCCCAATGTCTGAACACAAAATCTATCAACAGCGTCGATACTTCAAGGCGTTCCTGGAGCACTTGTCTGGCTTATGCCGACGGGAATGACTCATTTGAGAACC
>PBRL01000059.1 GCA_002725925.1 Chloroflexota bacterium | reverse complement strand
GATTTCAGTTTGGTGGAGCCTGCGGGACTCGAACCCGCTACCTCCTGCTTGCAAAGCAGGCGCTCTCCCAGCTGAGCTAAGGCCCCAAACCGACTACCCATTGTATGACCAGCAGAGCCAAATGTAGCGACAATTAAGTGCGAGATTTTAAGACATCTGCCACGCTCACTATGTGACGCAATGCCGGAAAGTGTGAATCTAATAGGTACTACTGGGCACCCCATTTAGTCCTCAAAAGTCGTAAAGTATCCCGCGCGCCACAAATCGGCACGGTAACTCGAATCAACAAGCACTAGTCTTACCAGAGAAAGCGCCGGATGCGACATGAAAATCACCGATATCACTGCCACCCCACTAGCAACCGGAAAGTCACTCGTTCGAGTTCAGACAGACGCTGGAATAGAAGGCTTGTCTGAAGGGCCCGGCATCAACAAGGTAGTACCTGGTCGCAACGGATCAGTCTTCAACGCATATCTCGAAACTATTATCAAACCTGTCTTGATAGGTGAAGATCCGCTAGATATCGACAGGCACTGGGAAACCCTTGCAACAGGCAAGGATGACCGTCTATACAAGCTGCCGGCCAACGTGGTCGGTATCATCGACGTCGCTCTCTGGGACCTGCTTGGAAAGGAAACTGGCAAGCCGGTGTACACGCTCATGGGTGGTGCGGCTCGCACAACGATACCTCTCTACTGGAGCGTCGGGTCGGGATGGCGTATGCAACCCAGCGAAATGCTAGATCTCGTAAAACATGGTTGGGACATGGGTTTCAGGGCATTCAAAATAAGGATGGACTGGAAAGGGTGGCGTCAGGATTCCGATCCGGTTAAAGACTATGAAATGTTTAAGCTTGTTCGAGAATTCCTCTCTGATGGCCACTATCTCGGTTTCGACGCCAATAACGGATACTCTGTGAGCACTGCAATCCAACAGGGGCGAAAGTTCGAGGAACTGGGTATCGATCACTTCGAGGAACCAATTCCAAACTGGGATTTACCGGGACTAAAACAGGTAGCGGACGCTCTGGATGTAGCCGTATCTGCTGGTGAACAAGATGCATTCCGCTGGTGGTTCCACCACCTCGTCCTACTCGGTGACCCAGATATTCTCCAGCCCGACATCCTCGGCGTGGGTGGCCCTTCGGAAATCAAACGTGTCTTCGATTTATCGACAATGTGGAACAAACCTGTAATGCCACACAGCCCACAGGCTGGAATTAATTCTATGGCATCCCTTCACGCCTACTCCACAGTTCAAAATGCCATTCGCCCTCATGAATTTTCAACCGAGTTTTCAGGGCCCCTTGACGATGTAGCAGAGCTCTATGGGGATGGAGTCATACCTAAAAACGGCAATATGGTGCTATCCGATCGTCCCGGGCTCGGAATCGAGTTAAACGAAGATGCGGTGGTACGTCTAACAGTCAGCTAAACGCCCTTGGCCTCCGAATATCCAGAAGCCAGCAGGCACGCTGCCAGCTGATTAGGCGCAAGTGTCCTTAAATGCGGATCCGTTCCAGAACACAAATCTGTAGCTATCGGACATCGGGTGTGGAACCGGCAGCCGGATGGGGGGTCAATTGGGCTCGGCAGGTCACCTCGCAGGATGATACGCTCGCGTGATCGCTCGTGAATAGGATTCGGAGTAGGAACCGCTGATAGGAGAGCCTGCGTGTACGGATGCAAAGGATTCTCATACATATCCTTGCTGTCCGCTGTTTCTACAATCCTGCCCAGGTACATCACTGCAACCCGGTGACTAATGTGACGAACCACTGAGAGATCATGAGCTATGAACAAATAGGCCAGATTGTACTTCTCTTGGAGGTCCTGCAATAGGTTTAGCACCTGCGCTTGAATTGAAACATCCAACGCCGAAACCGCCTCATCCAGAATCAACATGCTCGGGCCTGCAGCTATGGCGCGTGCAACTCCTAATCGTTGGCGCTGACCGCCACTGAACTCGTTGGGATAG
This sequence comes from Chloroflexota bacterium, assembly GCA_002725925.1. Taxonomy (GTDB): domain Bacteria; phylum Chloroflexota; class Dehalococcoidia; order Lucifugimonadales; family Lucifugimonadaceae; genus Lucifugimonas. The sequence goes on along the minus strand of PBRL01000059.1, from coordinate 26,859 downwards.
CGTTCGGCCATTGCGGGACTGAGACCAACCGTCGACAGTAACGAAGCAACTTGGTTCTGATAATTTTCACGAGACTCAACAAGATGGTGAACCTTAAGAGGCTCCCCAATGATGTCCCCTGCTCGCATTCTAGGATTTAGAGACCCATAAGGATCCTGGAACACCATGCCGATTTTTCGACGGATCGGTCGCATAGCAGGTGTCGACATCCCAACTAGCTCTTGCCCTTCGAACTTGACACTGCCAACATCCGCCTTAGTCAACTGAATAACGGCTTTCGCCACAGTGGTCTTGCCTGACCCACTTTCGCCCACAAGTCCCAAAGTTTCACCTGGATAGATATCAAACGATATCCCATCTACTGCTCTTACACGTGCCACTTCTCGCTGAACGATGAAACCCCGTTTTATTGGAAAATGAACCCGGAGATCCCTCACGCTAAGAATAGGAGAATTCTCTGATACTGCAGAAGTGAAACGATCTGTCTGGTGATCGCGGGCGATGATAGTCAATACAGTGTTAACCCGGTTGCACGCGCAACGGACTCCGATTCAAAACATGCGACCATTTGACGGTCCTGAATCCGTTCCAACACCGGATCCTCCAACCCACACTTTGAAGTTGACCATCGGCAACGAGGATGGAAGGCGCACCCTGCTGGCAAACTGGCCGGATCTGGTATCTCTCCCTCTATAGGGTCGAGCCGCTCGGATGCAGGCCGGTCGAGTCTTGGGACCGAATTCAACAAACCCACCGTATATGGATGGCTAGGCCTTAGATATACCTCCTCNGCAGTACCAGACTCACGAATCTTGCCNGCATACATGACNTTGAGACGGTCGGCATAACGAGCAACGACTCCAAGATTATGCGTAATTATCAAAAGGGCTGTCCCGAGCTGAGTAGTCAAGTTCTTCATCAACTCGAGTATTTGCGCTTGAATCGTCACATCCAAGGCCGTGGTCGCTTCGTCNGCTATAAGTAATTTCGGTTCACAGCTCAAGGCGATCGCGATCATNACTCTTTGACGTTGACCACCGCTCAACTNATGAGGATGGTCTGTGAGTCGACGCCGTGAATCGGCAATCCCAACCATTTCTAGGAGTTCGGCTGCTCTATTCTCAGCTNCNGTACCAGTAAGCCCCAAATGTACTTCAAGCGGTTCAGTGATCTGTCGACCAATAGTGAGTACAGGATTCAGTGATGACATCGGTTCTTGGAAGATCATGCCAATCCCAACGCCACGTACCAACTGCATCTCGCGCTCCGAGATCTTCAAGAGGTCATTACCTTCAAACAGAACCTCTCCACATTCAATNACACCAGGAGGATTCGGCACGAGACGCATTATCGAAAGGGCACTAACACTTTTCCCGCAACCACTTTCACCAACAAGTCCAAGAGTCTCACCGTGGTTCATGTCAAACGATATGCCATTTACCGCCGTAACTTTTCCTTCGGGCGTGTTGAATGAAGTACGGAGATCTCGTACGCGAAGCAACGGTAAAGGTTTTACTGATAGGTCTACGGTCATGACATTAAGTTAGATAATACTTGGTTATCGTACTGCCGCACACAACCTGAAACTTTAAAAGTGAAGAGCCTAGATAACAACGTTAAATCGCCTCGAATTATCGGTCACAGGACATCGTTGTAATGACCATATCAATTCCCATGTAACCAATTAATAAATGAGATACTCTGGCTAATCGTTCCATCGCGATCGAACTAACCTCAACCTCCATGTCTTACGCTTTACTTAACACAATGTTTTTAAGATCTTTATATTGATAATCCATGAGATTTTTTACCGATTTTGGATCAGATCGGTTTATTGGTGCCAAAAATTAATACCGTCACCTGTAAGGTTTATACAGCTAATATAAATTGCCCGTTTATTCATGGACGAAAATCATGTCCAACAAGAAACTGTGATTCCAAGACATCAGCCTAGATCCCAAGCCAAACAAACATCCCTAACTTAGTTTGCTTTCGGTACACAAGCATCCCCACCAACGCTTATCCTAGATAGCTGTGTTCCCGGGTCGTTCAATGGTAGGACAGGGGCCTTTGAAGCCTCTAATCCTGGTTCGAATCCAGGCCCGGGAGCCACCCTACCTTCTCACATGTCTAGGATCGGACATGCTGATGACCCNATTCCGCCCATACCTTTTAANCAACATATATTTCACACTCTCNGTCAGTGTCATATCTGGGATTTCAAACGCATCGGNAAGTTACTGGTCAAAGGGTCTCGGGGAACAGGAAAGTGCTATAGATCTTATCCACGCATTTATTGGGAATTCTGTTTTCGGTCTGGTCGCAAATTTCATCCCATCCACGTTCAATGTGAAATATGCACATACATCGCTTTTTTGGTTAACTGGAAACTTGATGATGCTAGGTATGAACGTTCTGATGCTTGGAGTGCACTATGCAATCCAGACAGAAAATCCCATCGAAACGAGAATAGTGCCCACCTTCGCAAGTCAATCCCTGGAAAACGTGTTCATATTCAAGATGCTAATGGGAAAAAAGAATAACAAATAAAAAACCGCTGTTTACCGCAGCGGTTTTTCTTATTCAGCCTAACTTCTTATTAAGAAACAACTACGCTCCTGCATGCCCCGCCAGTTCCACCTTAATGCCAGCATCCGAAGCCATTGACCATGGGGTCTCTACCACCCAATGACCTGGTTCTTTCTCCACCAATGGCGGACGCTCATTGGCCCACTTATGATTGGGATCGACTTCCAAGGGCGTTCGAGTCATGAAAACATCTCCAGGAGGTGGATCGATGGGTGACACCACTTCACCAGGCAGAAGAAACTCTTCTCGCTGTATGTCAGGGTGAGACGGCAGTGCCGCCGATACCAAAGCATTAGTGTATAAATGCATCGGGTTATTGAAGATTGATTCAGTCTCTCCACACTCTTGAACTACGCCGAGGTACATGACCGCCATGTCATGACACATATATCGGACGGTGGCAAGGTTGTGAGCGACTAAAAGGTATGCCAGACCATGTTCTTCTTGCAGGTCAAACAACAAGTTCATGATCTGAGCACGAATCGATACGTCTAACGCCGAAACAGGTTCGTCTAACGCAATCACCTTGGGATTCAATGCCAATGCTCTCGCAATTCCGATTCGCTGTCTCTGTCCACCTGAAAATTCATGAGGATATAGGTTTGCCTGATAAGGATTCAGACCCACTTCACTAAGCAGATCAGCTACGCGAGTTGTAATCTGTCCTTTTGTCATAGTGGTAGCGATTTCAAGTGGCTCGCCAACGACTGAACGGACGCGCATTCTGGGGTTCAGTGAAGACCAAGGGTCCTGGAAGACGGCCTGAACCGATCGCCTAAACTCCGTCCGACTGGCTTTGGACATTTGCGAAACGTCTTCACCTTCGTAAAAAATCTGCCCAGCTGTGGGCTGCTCCAAACCGAGCAAGAGTTTGAGGGTTGTCGTCTTACCACAACCCGACTCGCCAACAAGACCAAAAGTCTTATTCCGTTCGATATCAAAGCTCACGTCATCGACAGCCTTCAACCAAATTTTGTTGCCAAAACCCAGAAACCCTCCGCCTACCTGATACCACTTACGAAGGTTACGTATCGATATGATAGCGTCAGCATTATCACTGATACCCGGTGCGGAAGGGATGGCTACTTTTTCAGCGGTTGTCATTAGGTTTTTACCAATTCTCCGTAGATCGTAATTTCAAGTATCGCTACCTATTCTGCAGGCATCAAGTGAGCGTATTTATCGAAAGCAGAACAAGAACTCTTTGAAAGCTGCACCCAGTGATCGGGTTCAACCTCAACCAGAGGGGGTCGGCGTTCTGCATCTTCAGGGCTGAACTCCAAGGTCGACCGGGGAGCAAATGCATCACCAGCAGGCAGGTTATACAACAATGGCGGCTGACCTTCAATCTGAGGAAGCCTTCCTGTTTTCTCTTCCAGCTTCGGCACCGAACCAATCAGCGCCTTGGTGTACTCATGAAGCGGCTCGTTAAAAATAGTACGGACATCAGCCAACTCAACAATTCGGCCAGCGTACATGACAGCTACACGATCNCACATCTTGGCTACGATTCCAAAGTCGTGAGTAATAAAAATAATACCCACACCCTCTTCCTGCTGAATCTGTCGCAGGAGTCGGAGGTATGCCGCTTGTATCGTAACGTCAAGGGACGTTGTCGGTTCGTCCGCAATAATAACTGCTGGTGCTGATGAAATCCCTATCGCGCCCACCACACGCTGCCGCATACCGCCAGAAAGCTGATGAGGGTAATCTTTCGCCCGGGTTTCCGGTGCTGGAATTCGAACCTTCCTCAATGAGTCGACGACTTTATCCAGAAGAGCCTTTCCCTTGAGTTTCTGGTGAATCTTAATAGCTTCACCAACTTGGTTCTCAATGTTAAATACGGGGTTCAACGCCTGCATTGGGTCTTGGAGAATCATAGAGATTTCACCACCGCGAACCTCTGTCATCTCACGTTCGCTAAGCTGCTGTAGATCCCGGCCATTCAAGTTGACTTCACCATCTACAATCTCACCTGGAGGAGACGGTACAAGACGCATCAAGGAGAGGGCATTGACTGACTTGCCTGATCCGGATTCACCGACTATCCCAAGAGTTTCTCCTCTTTTGACGTGATAACTAATCCCATCAACCGCCTTCACAGTGCCCCAGCGGGTCGTGAACTGCGTTTGAAGGTTTTTCACATCTAGGACGACTTCATCGGTCATAGCGCTCACGCCAAAACCGTCGGTGTCCACACTCACGGCTTCTGAAGAAATCTCATCCTTCTCTTTAACAGCGGTGTCGGTGGATTCTGCCATTCTGGGTCCCCTGTACTAGCCGTGCCGATTACAAACAATCGCGCTTTACGACTCGTATTCGATTTGAAACTTGGTCCGCAGTTCCGATAAAGAACTGTGGCAATTGCGCGGAACGATACCAAACTTTACTTGGAAACGCCACAGCGAACAGGGGTCAAGCAGCCTAAAATCCGAGATCACTTTCAAGCTGTTCTAGCGCTCCGTCTATAGCGCTTACGATAAAGTCGATCTCCNCTTTGGAAATGCAGAGCGGAGGGCATATGGAAATAACATCTCCAGCCCTGAAGCTGACGATATTCCGATCAAAGAGCATTTCAGGAAGCTTTTTAGCCAAGCCAGCACCCGGCGGAAAAGCTGTTTTATTATCACGGTCTGCAACGAGTTCCACTGCTGCAAGCAGACCAAGCCCGCCCCTTACGTCACCAACAATTTTGCGGTTGTATAGCTTGTGTAATTGCTCATAGAGGTAAGTCCCCATACGCTTTGAATTACCGACCAGATCTTCTCTTTCAAAAATTCTGAGATTCGCAAGTGCAGCGGCAGATGCAATCGGATGCCCGCCAAACGTGATCAGGTGCCTGAATGTTTCGTCCGGACCTCCAATAAACGCATCCGCTATCTTTTTAGTAGCAATCGCAGCACCCAGTGGTGCATACCCACTGGTAATTGCTTTTGCAACGGTAGTGATATCAGGTTGAATACCCCAATTGGTAGGACCGAACCATTCGCCTAGCCGGCCAAATCCGGTGATCACCTCATCGGCAATGAGGACGACGTCATATTTATCGGCGATCTCTCGTAGTCGGTGCCAGTACACGGCAGGTGGAATTTGAATACCAAACGCTGCTGATACAGGCTCAGCAATTATCGCTGCCACAGTCTCCGGTCCTTGATGAATGATAACTTCTTCCATCTCATTAGCGCACTTCACAGCTACGTCAATGGGATCGCCGTCAAATGGCAATCGGTATGAGTTCCAATTTGTAACATGTAGAGCGCCTGGCATTTCAGGACCCATGGGATCAGCCGCTGGCGACCGGCCTAGACTAACCGACATCGCAGTCCCGCCATGATACGAGTATCGACGGCTTATCACCTTGAACGCCCCACCTTTACCATTAAGTTGTGAGTACTTCTTCGCCATCTTTACGGCAGTCTCAACAGCTTCAGACCCTCCCGACACAAAAAAGGACCTCGCTCCATGATCAGGATACAAGTCAGCTACTTTACCGGCCAACTCGATTTGAGGAATGGTGGATGAGCCAGCAGGGGGGGAATCAATTGCTGTCATCTGTGCATAAACGGCGTCAGCAATTTCAGTTCGCCCATATCCAACCGATTTGTACCAAAGACCCGCCATCGCATCCAAGTGTCGCTGGCCATCCAAAGTTTCAACCCAAACACCGTCTCCCTTTACATACACCCTCAAATTCCCACGCCAGTCGTTAATTTGAGCGGCGTGCATGAACATATGATCGCCAGCCATTTGCTGGAGTTCTTCGATCCGTTCACCACTTACGGTTTCGGGATTTGTAGTCGACGTCATCAGGGTCTCCGTTACACGTCAAAATATAAGAGCATCGCTCTACGCGACCAATTAATTCTATGGCTCAATTTACCATTGGTCTATCAATCTGAATAATTTACCCGATGTTATAATCCATAACGTATGGAATCGTCGCCCAAAACGGTCAATAACTGCTTCTGTAAAAGCAAAACACCACAGGGAGATTTATAGTATTTATTGTGAAAATTTTAGGCCGTCGCTGTGACCCCTGGACAAATCAATCCAAGGGGTTTTTTTATTATCGAAAACCAACTAGAAATTAGTTTTGCAGCCACGTTTCATCAGATATTTCCAATAGCGCTAGAAAGTACAAACTAATGGCCCTCGTATCACCAANATTTTCAAAACTCGAACTGTCGNANATCAATGAANNCCTCGAAGCAGGTACGACAGAAGNCGTGTTGAAATGGGTTGAAAGTACCTTTGGCAGCAATGCTGCCCAAATATCAAGCTTTGGCCTTGAAGACCAAGCGCTTTTTTACATCTATTGGACCGTAACCAAAGATGCGCGTTTGATAACACTGGACACGTTGCGTTTGCCCACTGAAACATACTCTTTGTTTGACCAAACAAAATTACGTTACGGTGTCGATGTAGAGTTTTACTATCCCAAGCTGAATTCAGTCGCCAAAATGGTGAACAAACACGGTAACAATCTTTTTTATAAAGGACGCGCTAACCGTGAACTGTGTTGCGGAGTGAGAAAAATCGAACCGCTTGGACGTGCGCTATCAGATTTAGACGCATGGATAACAGGATTACGACGCGACCAAGGTATGGATCGCGGTTCGATAAATATCGTTGAATGGGACACTGCACATAATAATTACAAGGTCAACCCTCTCGCCAACTGGACGTTCAAACAGGTACGCGATTTCATTGATGCCAACGAAATTCCTTATAACGAGTTACACAACAAAGGGTATCCCAGTTTAGGCTGCGCACCATGTACTCGAGCTATTGAGCCAGGCGAAGAAATTCGTGCAGGGCGATGGTGGTGGGAAACGGATTCCAATGCAAAAGAGTGCGGCATCCACCTTATCAAACCTGCAAAACGTTAATGTCTAACTAGGGTCGAACCTGCGCGGTCTTAACATACACCCAACGGTACCAAAACACGTTGAGACTAAAATTGTTCCGCAATCTAGCAGCACCGGTACCGGAACGCTCATCACGGATCGATTTACGGAATATTAATATCCGCTTTAATCTAGTTTAGCTAGGCGGATTGGGTCAGGCCGGACGTAGACGAATTTCCGACGATACGTTGTAGCCAAGCACCGCTGAGTCATCCCCAACCACTAGAGTTACCACTCCACGATATGGCGCCACATCTGAAACTACGACTTCCACCCCTGGAAGAACTCCATTTTCGTGTAAGTAGGCAACTAACTCTGCGTCATCCTCAGGAATCCGATCGACAACCATCGTCTTACCTATCGGTGCTTTATCAAGTGTCACAACATTTCGAGGTTCTCGATAACCACTGCCAGGAATTGGCTGCCCGAACGGATCAGTCTGTGGGCACCCAAGCCGATCCTGAATACGTTTTTCAAGCGTTTTAGAAAGTGCATGCTCAAGCATATGAGCCTCAGCGTCAACCTCATGAAGGGGAACGCCCAGTAGATCAACCACCAACCGAGCGGCTAAGCGATGTTTCCGAATCATCGACTCAGCCAGCTGCCGCCCTTTAATAGTCAAGTCTATGTCACGAGTATCGCTGAGACGGATTAAATTCTCTTTTTCCATACGCCTCAGCATTCCCGATACGGCCGGGAGGGATGTGCCCAAGTTCTCACTAGCAGGTACACGCCTGAGTTGTTCAACTAAATTAGGGTTGGTGACGCGAATACCTCGTTCTTGTACTACATAGATCGACAATAAGTAATTTTCCATCGCCTGAGTAAGGCGATGAGCTGCTGGCTTTTTTCGTTCAGTCATTCTAGGAACTCCTGATAACTACAAATAGACCCATATGCAAATGACATGTCAACAACCATGTTACGACATAACTTCACATGTACGAATCTCAGTGAGATCAATGAACATTGAGATAGACAATCAATACAGATGGCTAATCGGGTACTATTCCACCATCGACTTAAGTCCATGACCACTAATCCTTCGCCAAAGTTTGATCCAACCCGTTGCTTCGGCACCGGCAGCAATATTTACGAGGCCTACCACGACGACGAGTGGGGAGTGCCAGTCCATGATGACCGCCACCTGTTCGAATTGCTAATACTCGAAGGTACACAAGCAGGCTTGAGTTGGAAAACCATCTTGAAACGCCGCAAAGCATATCGTCTAGCGTTCGACAATTTTTCTGTCCAAATAGTCGCTTCATACGGGCAAAAGGAAATTACCACCCTACTCGAAAATAAGGGGATCATTCGTAATAAGCTCAAAATTCACGCTGCAATAAATAACGCAAAGGTCGGACAGAGAATCCAAAAAGAATTTGGCAGCCTTGACAAGCATTTGTGGGGTTTTGTGGGCGGAGCACCGCTGCAACGTAACCGCTTTTCTCCCAGCGATGTCCCGACAGAAAGCACAGAATCAGCAAGGATGAGCAAAGACCTCAAACAGCGGGGCATGTCGTTCGTTGGCCCCACCATCATGTACGCATTTATGCAATCAACCGGTATGGTCAACGATCACTACGTATCGTGTTTTCGGTTGAACGAAGTTAAAAAACTGTCAGAGAATTAGTTGCTTAGTGCTCAAATCTGTTTATCTTTCTTACACGATGGTGCGCCAATAACACAAGTTTAACGTCCAAACTTACTCCAAATCCACTGATCCAGTCTGACCACACAAACTGCGAACGCCGACATCGGCTACACAAAATCTCAAAACTTTACAAAGCATGCCATCTCTCTGCTGCTCCCAACTGCGGCAAATATGACGGTAGTTACCGCGTTAATACCAGTGCTGTCGGCGATATTAACTCGTACTGAAAATCCGGAAGCAGCAATCGGGGGATACGGATTGGCATTATCCGTATCAATGTTTGTTTCACTACCCCAATTAAGAATCCAACAACTGACTTTAGTATTTTTCGACAATGCAACATCTCTGAGACAACTAAGAAAATTTATCGGCTTGTGGATGATTTTAGTCACAGGGTTAGCGCTCGTTATGGTGATACCACAAACGACTGAATTCCTACTAACAACCGTATTTTCGGTCAGTGGCGATCTCAAAGAAAACGCATCAGACGCCCTGCTATGGCTCATTCCGCTACCTGGCCTGTTAGTGCTGAAAATGCATTTATACGGAGCTGTTTTGCGAATTAGCCGGCCCCGAATAGCATGGATTGGCACAGGAGCTGGAGCTATCACAACCGTAACCGTCGCCATTATCTTATTTACTACAGATCTCCTCCACGGATCGAGCATCGCCGCAGCAGCAATGACTTCTGGAACTCTGGTTGAAACTGCAACATTGACCGCAGTCGCCATTCAACCACTACGTAAATTCGAAGGAACATCGAATATCGCCAAACCTTCGATCAAATCAATGACAAGGTTTTTCTCGCCCCTGTTGTTCGCAGCACTACTACCCGCGGGAACACATCCAATTCTCAACGCAGGAATGGCAAGGTCTCCTGAACCAGTGGTTTCTATAGCTGCAGTTGCAATGGCTTTTGGCTTCTTCCAACTGATAGCGGTAGCCACAAATGGCACACAAAACACGGCCTTAGCCTTGTTTGCGAGTAAACACGATCCTTTCCGCGTCAGGAGATTCGCACTGACAATTGGGGTGATCACATTCGCTGTAGTTGCTTTGATCGCATATATACCACCCGTCACCAGTTTCGTAATTGGAGACATTTTGGGTGCAGAAGGACGGTTAAAAGAACTCAGCTCGACAGGATTCCGGCTGTTATCGATACTGCCAATTGCATTAGTGATGGAACAGGTCTACTCCGCTGCGCTCATGCGCACACGCAACACACGTCCACTCATCTACATCAATATCCTTAGACTGATCACACTAATTATTTGGGTCGTAGCAACAGTCAACTTCACATCTCTAAACGGACTATGGGTCGGAGCCGGAGCATGGTCGCTAACGCTATTCCTAGAAGCCGTGTACACCTGGATATTCGGACGAAAATACTTAAGCCGTGTATCTTCCGTATAGGTTCCAAATCGCAAATAAAGACGTCGTGGCAACTGATGATCCTAAAGTACACTTCATCATGAAAGCAATTAGCTCGATTATGATTGCGGCTTAACCCCGTACAGTGGTAACTTTGGTTAACTACACCGATCGCATTCCCGAGTAGCTCAGCGGTAGAGCAGCTGACTGTTAATCAGCGGGTCGTAGGTTCGAATCCTGCCTCGGGAGCCATATCGTGACCGAACTATTAGTCGCCCAACTATTTACGATATGCGTTTTTATGAATGACACAAACATCATATCGGTCATGTCTACGTCGTCGACGATATGTGAATAATTCACTTCAAAAGAGCACGGAAATCCCATCATCATGATTTTAATCGCCCACCGCGGCATCTCATGCCAAAGGCCGGAAAACACTTTCGCAAGCTTTGACTATGCGTTGAACCTTGGAATTCCCTATATTGAGTTAGACCTTCACCTGACCTCCGATGGGATCCCTGTAGTTATGCATGACGAAACAGTAGACAGAACGACGAATGGATCCGGGCTTATCTCGGATTTCACCAAAGACCAATTAATGCAACTCGATGCAGGGTCTTGGTTCGTTTCAGAAAATGGTGAGCAATTTTCGGGCGAGTCTGTACCGGTTTTTGAAGATTTGCTACAGAGGTACTCAGGACAAGCTCATATTTTTGTGGAGATAAAGTCCAAAGACCCTGACCTAGTAACGCTGGCAAAAAGGTTAATAAAAAAACATGGTTGGTTCGACACTTCTCAAAGTCGTTTTGCACATATTCCGGGAATTTCCATGATCTCATTTAATATGGATCAACTACTCGTCTCAAAAAAAATCATGCCTGATATTGGGCATGGTTTATTAACTGAGGCATACTCTGGAGAAATCATCGACTTCTGCGAAATAAACGGCCTGCAAGGAATATTCCCGTACATCCAAACGATAACACCAGAATTACAGGCGCTAAGCAAACAGAAAGGTTTATACACGGGCGCATGGGGGATCCAAAGCAAGCAGGATGTCACTAAAGCTTTAGAACTAGGATTAGACGGGATTACGCTTGACTGCCCTCAAGAATTTGTAAGGTTATTACAAAATTAGGCATCAGCACGTAATCGACCAATCCTTTCATTCTCTTCCTCTGCTACCAAAACTCCCTCACCCACCTTAACCCATCGCAACATGAAGGCCCCAACCACGATCAAGATGAGAATAGAACCTATGGCCAAGCGGGTGTCAAACATTGTGGCAATCACAGCAAACATCAAAGGCCCCACCACTGATGACGCCCGACCGGCAAAGCCGAAGAATGAAAAGAATTCCATGCTTTTGCCCTTCGGGGTCATTTGAGCAAATAGGCTCCTAGCCAACGCTTGACTTCCTCCCATAACCAACCCGACAGAAATACCGAGCAACACCCACTGATAATGCACTGGGAGGGACAGCGGAGACCAGATCGAGTCGCGAATTAACGCTGGCCACCAATCGAGAGGACTCTCTTCTAAAATCGATGGGTGTGCAGATCCCATGATGACCATGCCATCGTGCGGACCGCCCAGTATTGAAATGGTATATCTAAAATCTTCATCTATAGCTGCAAGGCTGGTCACAGTCACTAAGTCAAAGGAAGTGAAATGTTGGCCCGTACTAATATTGCCTAAAGCCTCGATCCATGGAAGTTCTTCATTTTCTTCAACCAACGCGGATACATACGTGACTCGGTAGTTACCAGCATGAGGAGATGATGGTTCGGTGTCGTACTCCAGTTGGAAATCATGCTCACTGTGTTCTTGTGGTGCAAGAGGTGCAATTGCCACTCCAAAAAGCACGATAAAAGACCATCCGAACAGGGAGATGGTTAAAGCTTTCTTGGTGTCCAACAACCGACTTAACCAACTAAAACCCATCGAACCAAACGCTGCGACAAACTGAATAATTAGAAGTGTCAACATGATCCAAAGAAGAGGAATTCCCAGAGTTTCAGCAGCAAATGCTCCTGCGATCGCCATAACCGTTTGAATACCGTCATTAAATAACAGATACGCAATCAGGTACAAAGAGAGCACTTTGAATCGCTTTACCTGACTCAAGGTAGTACGCAATTCCGTAAACGCCATTGAAACGGTGCGGCCAATCCGCATAGGCTCAACAGACCTGGAAACTGGTGGCTCAGGCATTACTCGCAGAGTCCATAGACCCCAGCCAAACCACCAGGCTCCAATCGAGACGATACAAAGCCTTGTCACCAGATCTGCAATCTCCGTACCACTGGTCAAAGATATAGCCGCAAGATGCACAAGCAACAATATGCCACCACCAACATATCCATAAGCAAAGCCCCTACTACTGACATCATCCAACATCTTAGTTGGCGAAACATTAGGTAAGAACGAGTTGTAAATAACTATGCTGCCGGCGAACCCGATATTGCCCAGAACAAAGAAGGCAAATAACCAAGCCCATGGGTTTCCGGTATAAACCGAAAAAAATGACAGGACTGTCGCCAAAGATCCAACACCCGTATAAATCCAAAGCAACGTTTTTTTGATTGCAAAACGATCCGCAATCACCCCGATAACAGGACTCGAAAAAGCAACGATAATCGTCGAGAATGCAATCCCGAAACTCCACATGGCTGTTGCATTAAGCTCTCGACCAAAGAAGGAAGCATCATCACCCAGCGACTGTTGAAATAAAACAACAAAATAAGCCGGGAATATTGCCGCGATACCACTCGTAGCGAAGGCAGAATTAGCCCAGTCGTACATACACCAGGCTCTAATAATTTTTCTCTGCTGTTGAGGTAAATCTCTTAGATTCAAACTTTACTACTTTATGACTGGAATACCTTGTTAATAAATCAGGACAAATAGAAGGTGGATTAGTGTAACTCCTAATTGAGTAATGGTCTCATCGGAAAGTTTTGTTTAACAATTATCCAACCGATTAAACCACACTCCGCCTAAATACCGGAGCAAAGGCTAACAAGATCATTCTAAGATCAAAATAAACTGAAACCCCAGCAAAGGCATAAGTAATTCAAACAACTAAATCACTCGAACGATACGAAAACCGGCATAAACACAAGCGAGTCCTCCTATGTTCGTAAGAACCAGATTAGCCCCAAACCATCCCCATTCTGATGCTCTAGCCATTTGTAAGTTGTCGAATGCGAAGGTAGAAAATGTCGTAAAGGCACCCATGAATCCAACCAGTACAATCACTCGAACATGGCCACTAACCCAACCCCGTTCTTCACTCATGGCCCATATCAAACCGAACAACAAAGCCCCTACCATATTTGCGAAAAATGTCCCCCAAGGCATTCCAATCACGCCTTCGGTATTCATTCTCTGAAAAAGTACTCCCACCCCATAACGGGCAAGAGTCCCCGCTGCTCCCGCTAACGCTATATATGCTATTTTTTCCAAAATAAATCCCATTATGCTGAGTGGCATTCTGCATGAGTGTCGGCTTTTCCCCACTATTATTGAGCACTTGTATAAATAAGGATCCGATGCCCGAAAACCCACTAGTACGCGTCTCATACCTATCAATACAGGACAAGTGACTTAGAATTAACTGATGACGGCCTTCAATACGATCACAGGCCACCGGAAAGAATAATCACCATTCCCGTGATCTTTTACGGTATATTCAGCAGAGATTTTTTCATCGATATTTTTCCACTCGTTCCTCATCACTTCGATTTCTTCTTGCGGAGTATTCGAGCGAAGTACCCAATCGTTGAACTCCATATCAACGGTGGTTAACTGCTCACCAACAATCCTAAATCCGGCTTGAACAAACTCTCTCCGCCAACCAGACGGAGGCGAAGCAGCAACATGACTTCGATCTCGCCGCCATTCCATGTTTTGGTGCCAAATACGCGGTAATTCAGATTCACTCGTTGTCGTATCAACCATCAAAAAAACGCCGGAGCTCGCCAATACTCGCCGAACTTCTGAAAGAAACGTCGGTATCGAAGTAAAGTGGTGAGGAGCTGTCCGACACGCGATTAGATCGAATGAAGCATCCCTGAAAGGCAATGCATGGGCGTCAGCAAATGACCGCTCTACGTTCTCAATTTTTCGCTCAGCCGCGAGTTTCTGGACCTGCTGAAGCATTCCTTTGGAAATATCAGTCGCAATCATCTCGTCGCACTGATCAGCAAGTGCGAATGCGGCAAATCCAGGTCCAGTGGCGATATCGATAGCAATACCATATCGGCGATCTCCTGCAAATTCTTTCAAAAGCGCAAGACTACGACTGTTTGAATGCGCTCTGCTGACCGCATAGCTTGCAGCGGTACGATCGAACTGTTTTCTGGCATCCGTGCCCATGATGTTTCCCCACACAGCGTGGCTTACCGCACTTTCTGTTCCGAATAATCGCTATAAAGTGCCACCACCACTATAATCTCGTTCCTCATAGAAACTGGAACACCAAATAAACAATCCGGCTTCAATCTCGAACACAAAAAACGATTAAGGTGCAGTACATGTCCTCCACTATCAGGGCCTACCTGCTAATTGAAACTCAGGCCGGCGAAAGCAATACTGTCCTCGAAACTTTAAAATCACTGCAACAAACTGTGCAAGTTGATCGCGTCACTGGTCCGTATGATCTGATCTGCATCATCGAAGCGGACAACCTTGAGGAAGTTGGCCAAATCGTGCGAGAAAAAATTCACACCACACCTGGTGTCAGTCGGACAATGAGCTGCATACGATTCAAGTAGCAAATTACAACCCGAACAGATAACTTGAGCCTAATCAACGTCCACTCTTGGAGGAGGATTTAACACAGGGTGGATTGCCAGCAACTTCGCAGGTGAATCGGACTCATTGTAAATACCATGCCGAATCCCAACTTCACATGTAAAGCAATCACCGGTTGCCAAAGGCACCCCATTGTCGTCAGCGTAAACAGCCATCAAGTTACCTTCTAGGCAAAACATCGACTCTTCGTGAGATGGGTGGTAGTGATTCGGTGCAACCGAACCAGGCTGAAAAGTCAACTCACTCAAATATGTAGAGGATGATCCTAAAAAATCACCAACCATGTCATAGCGAGACACCCCGGGGGAAAACTCGTAAGGTTCTGTATTGCCACGGACAAAAACTCCTTCCCCCGGGTCGACATCATCGTATTCAACATCACTTAACACTTCACGCTCTGGACTCGCCGTAGGATAGATGGTGATTAACCTGGCAGGTGATTGACCAACATTCTCTAGCCCGTGTCCGGTTCCTTTGGGCGCTAGGACACAATCACCTGATGAGGCTCGAAACTTTGAGTTATCTATGCGGAACTCAATCTCTCCGTCAACAACGAATATTGATTCTTCAGTGTTGGGATGCAGGTGGTAGGCAGATCGTACTCCTGGCTGGACTGTCAAATCTCCAACTGTCGCCATCGTCGCCCCGGTTGGAGCTCCGGCCATGGTCAGCAGCCTTCCTCCTTGCATGGGAGAAGATTCTTGTTGATCGGCGCGTCTCAGAATAGTCATATCAATTTCTTTCAGGAGTGAGAGTAGAACTCAACTACGATACGTTTGTTACGGAAAAACGACGATAGTCTACTAAACTCATCTAAACAGGGTTGGTTACAGGATGGATGACGAATAATCGGGCCAATGACCCACCTTCGTTAGAAAAGCCATACTGTACCCCTGGAGCGACAACAGCCCCGTCGTTTGCATCAAGCACAACGTTCTCGCCAATGATTCCGGTCAAGGAGCCTTCTGCTAAAAAGAGAGCCGTCTCATGGCCATAATTCTGCACAGGAATTGCAGACCCGGGCCGGATTTCTAATGAGTAACTGTAAGTAGATTGTGCACCAGAAAAATTCCCCGAATGCTCAACTCGCTCTACCCCATATGACTCTTCAACGAAAAGTGAACGTCGAGTCCCTGCACGTATGATGGACGGGTGCTCCAGCACATCCTTAAGATCAGCGTCATCAATATGCACGGTCTCAGGAGAAGTCACTGGGAATGCTGTGATCATGCGAGCTACAACATCAGTTCGATTATGAAAAGCATGCGCCTTCCCAGGAAGAGCAGTAACAGTATCACCCGGATAAACGTTAGTCCGTTTCCCATCAACCCAACATTCAAGTTCCCCTGAAAGCATGATCTGGGTCTCTTCAGCTCCACCGGTGTGATAGTGATGTGGAACCCCGTAACCCGGAAGGTAAGAAAGATCACCCACGTGCAAACTCATTTGCCCAAGTTCGGCACTTGCCAGGGCGTATCTGGGTACACCTGGATATCGATCTTGTGGTTCCTGCTCGGATCTTCGAATGATCAATAATTTCCCCTTTGGAGAGTAAGCAGTTTTCAGGTTGTGCCTACTCTGTTTCTAGTTACTTACACCATTTTTACTCAGAAACAATTTTTAATATACGAGTTCACAATTACCAAGACTCTCTGTGCCATGCAGCATCCCAAAAGAGGTATTCATAACGTGTACTCGCCTTGAACGCATCATGCATCCGTTGTCGCTTCTCCACCGTCGCTTGGTCACCGAGAATATCTACGAAACCTCTAAGCCAATCGGTCATTTTCCTGTACTCACTGTCGCAGTACCCGGCGACCCATCTAGAGTGAAAAGAATTCGGGTCCGGCCGTTCCCTGTATTCTAGAAGACGGGCCACCTCATCGTAGCCCCACTGGCACGGTAATAGTGATGCGGCGAGTTCGGCAATCGAACCGTCATAGGCACGGCGTACCAAATGACTGGTATAGGCAACAGTCGCAGGAGATGGAGAAGTAGCCTCAATATCCGCTTCCGTAATGCCCAGATCAGAACAAAATCCGCGATGCAACTCCATTTCAGAATTTAAAGTCTCATCAAGCAATGACGCAAAACGCCCCATAGATTCAAGATCAGGGCTTTTAGCCGAAGCAATCGCCAAAACGCGGCAATAGTCAATCAAAAATAAGTAATCCTGTCGCATGTAATACGAAAATCGATCAAGTGAAAGTGAACCGTCTCCCATCGCCTGTACAAATGGGTGATCTTTGTGAGCCTTCTGCCAGTCTTTTTCACATGCAGCCTTAAGTTGCTGGGAATATCGCATTGAATCAACCAAGCTCTATCCCCCTGCTTTTTCGACAATTATCGTTGCCCCAGAAGGAACTTGAGCCAACAAAGTTGGGTCACAATCTAGAACCCCAATAACATTCACAGCTGACGCAGGACGAATTTCACCAGGCGCACTAATAGGGGTCGGGCCCCAAAACAAGCACAAGGCCGAACCTGGAGGCCAATAAGCTACTGTTCCTGACTCAACTGTTTCTTGTGAGTCCAATTCCTCTTCGGCAGCAACCGGAATTGAAAAGTAAATCTCATCACCCCAAATTTCAACGCGCCCGGTAACAGGCAAACTCTCCCACAATTGATTCGCCGTGTCCAAATCATTCAACGTAGCAGTCACAGTCAAATTACCAGCAGAAATTTGAACCTGCCTATCGCCCATAATCTCGGTATCCCTAACTCAAATTATTATGTAATGGAATTGTTCTACTCTTGACGAGCTTTCCATGCCGCATATATTTTCTCCGTTTCAGAGTTGAAGGGATAGAAGAATTTCGGAGATATCCCTTTTCTCTGAGTGTGTTCCAGAATCGCCTGCTCGACCTCGTCATGACGAACACATTCGGCATAAATTTCTTGTGCGAGATTTGAAGGCAAAACAACCACACCATCTTCGTCACCCAGTATCACGTCACCCGGCCAGACAAGCACCCCGCCACACTGTATAGGTTCATTCACTTCATAGGGCAACACGTTCGGTTCACCAATAGTTGGTGTGCTTCCACCCGCATAAACCGGAAACCCGTACCTGATAACTTTATGTCCGTCCCGCACACCTCCGTCCGTCACCAAACCTGCTGCCTGTTTCGACAGGATCCTGGAGAATACAACGTCTCCTCCAGTCGAAGTGCCACCCATGCCCATACAGTCAGCAACCAAGACATCTCCGGGGACCAAGGCTTCAAGAGCGTCCCATCGAGGGGTTTCGTTAAATCCTTCACCGTATCCACCGCGCGTCACATATTCCTGTAAATCGGGACGCGAAGGTAAGTACCGCAGAGTTACAGCCCGCCCTACCAAACGCCGACCTGGAGCAAGACTACGAACACCATTCATAAACACTTTCGTATATCCGCGTCTCGACAACTCCCCGAGAACGGTAGCATTAGAAACACTCTCATAATTTTTCAAAATCGTGTCAGATACCCTGACTAATGCATCAACCAATACCAAAACTCCTTAAACATAAAATCATGTGTATTACAGATCCTGCTCCACTGGACTGGATGGCAGTATAACTGCACGACTGCTTATGAATGCCAATGCGAATCACTCTCACTAGCGGTAACATCAGAACCATAAAGTCAAGAACACCTTCTCCATAGACTAAAAATTTTAGCTCTCCAATGAATACTTACTGGATAAAACTTCCTCCTCGAACCCGCGCTCTAGGCGTGTTTTTCGTCACCTTTGTACTTGCAATGCTCGGATTCTCCATCACGGGAGGTCTCGAACAAGTCGACTGGCTGTTCGGAATTTACATCGGGGGGTTGGTAACTTATTTTCTCGCTAGATGGGGCACGTTTGCTGCACGAGTCGCCCTGATACTCCCAGGGCAAAAACTGACAATCTACGAAAAGTTCAGAAAAAATCCCGGGCGCCGGCGTCGTGCACCCGCCGAACCCGCAGAATTTATTGACCCGGATGAGGCAAATGAAGAACTCCTGCCCGACGACAGAGTGATCGGGGTGTTTCATAACGAAGAAGCTGCAGCCTACCCATTGGCAGCTCTGGGAGTACGTGAGGTTTCAAATGAGGAATATGGAGAGACACCGATCGCGGTTTCATGGTCACCCGTTACATACTCCGCACGCGCTTTTTTGGCGCAAGTTGGTGACGAGGGTGCGGTGACGTTGGGTGCTCACACTCATACGGTATTCAACTCTCCGGCTATGCCCAACACTGATGGCAGCACTTTCCTCCAATTCACGGGACAAGCGGTGACAGGTCCGTTGATGGGATGGAGCCTCAACCAAATCCCCGTTATCACAACTACTTGGGCAGCATGGGAAAAGGCTCATCCTGATACAGAAGTGATGTCTACGGAGGGCGGGCCAGAAGCCGATGTTTTTGAAAATTACTACGCAAACGACCGAAACGGGATTCACAGCCTCAACCCGACAGATAAGCGACTGCACGGCAAAGACATCGTGCTGGGCCTAGATATTGAAGGTGACATCAAGGCTTTTTCTTATCCCGGGCTGATTGAAAACCCACTANTCGAAGAAACTCTGGGAGGCACACCAATACTGGTCTTGCAGGAACGATCGTCAGCTACTGCNGTNGCGTTCTCCCGCACGGTTGATGGACGAACCTTGAATTTCAAAGGGCAAAACAAAAATCCACGCCGACGGAGCGCTGAATCTACAGCATCGGGTGAAGGCGAACGACTNGACTATGAACCCTGGCTAATCGAGGACAAGCAAACGGGGTCATCATGGCGCGCGATTACCGGTGAATGCNTNGAGGGNGAGTTGCANGGCANNCAACTAAAAATGCTNCCNGCAATGACNGGTTTCTGGTTCACATGGAGCCGTTTCTACCCCGGTACGCCGCTGTTTGGTGCGAACACGGATTTACCGGACCAGGCGGCTTCGTAATGACCCGGCCCGATGGACATCTGACCGGTATCGTACTCGGGGGTGGCAGATCACGTCGCCTGGGTTTGGATCAGTCGAAATTGCTAATCCACATTGGCGGAAAGCTGGTACTGGCGCGTGTCGCCAATACCCTGAAGCGTGTCTGCTCAGAACTCATACTCGTGGTCAGGCCAGATCAGGATGATGACGTCCCGGACCTGGGCATCGCACTCGGGATGCACATCACCACCGACAGCGAACAACAGTGCGGGCCTATGGCTGCAATTCACGCCGGCCTGGCGGCATCCACAACACCCCTGAGTTTCGTGATCGCAGGCGATCATCCGTTTGTTTCCCGCAGTCTCATCCAGGCAATGGCGGTCGACTCCACANCTGGCGGTTTAGAATCACCCACCGCCGTAATTCCACGTGCCGACGGGGTACTTCATCCTCTGCATGCAATTTACCCCCGGGAACAATGGCTGCCGTTCTTTACTCGGTGCATGGAAAACGGCGAAACATCTCCCCGTCGCGCAATCGAACTGGCTGTATCGGAGGGATATCCGCCAGTCACGATCTTCGCGGAAAGCAAACTTGAAAAGGCCGACCCCAGAAAAATCAGCCTTCTGGATATTGACACCCCGGCGAATCTAGACCTCGCGAGACGTATTTCCGAAGCACGGAAATTCACTCCCCGGCATCACTCTCTGGGTTAGCCGTCTACTCGTAGCGAAGTGCCTCCGACGGTTTAATGCTGGATCCCTGCCTTGCCGGCAACAACGTGTTCAAAAGCGANAACACCACGGCGACCAGAACAATAACCATCACGTCAACGATTGGAACAGAGAAAGTGATGCCTTCCGATTCCTGACTGATGGACTTGAATATGTTCCATGCAATCAGTGTCCCAAGACCTATTCCCAGAGCGGAACCGAGTACAGCTACTACACCGGACTCCGCCAGAAACTGAAGCTGTATCATGCGTGCTTTGTAGCCGAGCGCACGCAGCATACCGATCGACTGACGCCGCTCAATTACTGCGCGGAAGGCGACCACGCCAAGGGCTGCCACTCCCACCAAAAGACCAAGCCCCATGAACCCCTGAAACAGCTGGTTGAAGGCGTTGCTTTGAGCCTGGTTCCTGTTGATGACCTGTTCAATCCCTTCGGCCTGCATTCCGTGTTCGATGAACACGGTCTCCAGAAGACGGGTTATCTCATCCGTCCTGGACGGATCAGCAATCCTGAATTTGTACTCAATGAACGGGACGGGCTTGTCAGAAAGCTGCTCGAGCACTGAAAAATGCATGTAAATATCGTTCGGTGCCGCTCCAAAACCATTGCTCTCCAAGCTATCGGCGAACTGGTCGAGGACGCCGATAATTTTACGGTTTACTGACCGGCCTGCCGCCCCTTGACCAATTGGTGGTCGCAGCGTGATATCAACGCCGGTGATTTCACCCCGCTCATCTGGTTTGATCCCTTCGATCTGGAATGAGGAACCTCCCCTTGGGGGACCGAAACCGTCTTCTGGTGAAATTATGCCTCCTGCCACGACTGCGAGCGTCGGATCCGATGCAACTGCCTGCCATATTTCGCGTGAGGTGCTGCCGTATTCCGGATCCCAGTGCGTAAGCTCGAACCTGTTATTAGCAAGCCACACCTCATCAGACGCACGTACACGCGCTCCCTTGTAAAGGGGTTCTTCGGCATCNTCCTGATGGGCCTCGACTCTGATTCTGGCCTGAGCAGTGATCATCTCAAAGTCGGAGACTGCAAGCTTATCTCCACTTGTGTCGATAACCTCGTACGGGTCACCGATCGGCAGTTCGGGCTTAATGGTTCCCCTGATATCGAACCCTCCCGATACTCGATCCGGATCATCCGCAATGACGTTTCCAAGATTGATGAGAATGGCAAAAATCATCATCGTAAAGATCACGAGAGAAAACATCGCAAGGGTGAGGCCGGTACGCAACCGGGCCGACATCGGGTATGCAATGGCCATCTTTACAACGGGTCGCAGACTGCCCCATCTGCCTATGAATTTAGACACAACCCACACGAGTACATCTGCATTGTGCATTACGACCCAAACCGACGCAGCAACCATTGAGACACCGGACAGGATGAACATCTCAGGNCCTCCTTCCAGTTCACCGGTTATACCTTCCAGTGCATCAAATGGAAGACTGAAGAACACAAGCATCGTGACACCGATGAAGGTCATCGATACCCGCTTCTGAAATTCCTCTTTGTACCCTTTCGCAGCAAGAACGCTGCGAACGGCCAGNCCTGTCGAAATAATTACAAGAGTTGTTCCAANCGTAACGAGGGCGGCATTGTCAAAGGCAAGACCTTTGATTCCCTTCTCGGGGTCCAGTCCGGTCAATGCCACAAGTAAGCCGACCGGAATTAGCGGCCAGCCGGAGGTCAGCCAGGGCTGGAAAAACTTGAATCCCTTCCAAAGGAATATCGCCAGCCACGGCACGACGAGGAGCAGTCCAAAAAATGCGGCAATCCTGAGCACAACACCCTGTCCAGACCGCCACATGCGCCAGGTCTCGTGAGCGAAGGTAAAAGGCCCGAAAATCCACTTTATAACCGTCTTTGCCCGTTGCCCGGTGCCTGGTATCTCATCGGATACAAATTCCTGGCTCAGCCCGCGGATGGCGACNACTATGTTTAATTTGCTCACCCGGTAGGCAGAAATCACCACCGTGAGTGCCGTAAGGACAAAACCAGCTGAAAACGCAATGACAATTGACCGGAATGTGACAGAATAAAAGAACGTGACGTCATCACTGTCAGCAAATGCCCTGATCATCATCTGCATCAGCAGGACACTGGCCAGCAGACCGAGCCCGGTCCCGAGCACAGAGGCCCCGACTGAGTAAACCAGCCCTTCGTAGGTAAACATCTGAACCAAATGCCTGCGCTTGGTGCCGACTGCGCGCGCTATACCCATCTCGGTAGTCCTTGAGGCGGCCAGCATGATGAACACGAGGAATATCAGCAGCAACCCGACTATGATCGAAAAAGAACCGAATATAGTGAAAAACACAACTATTCCCGCACTGATCGCCTCTGCGAACTCGAGGCTCCGATTCTTGATCGGGTCCACATTCAGTTCCACCAGCTCCATGATCGGCAGAAACAGCGACTGCGCCATATTTGGATCACCGGTTTCCTCGGCCATTCCCATCACCGCTGCCAGGGTCATACTGTCCGTTACTGTGATCTTGAACTCATCAGAAGGCGCGTCCTTCTGAATTTCGGGCACGAGTTCTGCAAGTTTGTCGGAAGAAAATGGCCCTGCCGGACCCGACCCACGTTCATCGAGTTCTGCCTCCAGCATCTCACTGAGTCCGGGAGTTTTCAGGATGTTGAACAGCGCTTCTGATGCAGCGTCATTGATGAAAGCCAGCTTGAGTTTTTCAGCCACTTCCTTGGATATGATCTCATCGTGGGTCACAGACCAGGCGATGTAATCTCCCGTGACTGACACCTCGATCATGTTGTACTTGCCCTCGCGGTCAAGTACCCGTTGAATGGTGCCGACAGGAAACAGGGCTGCTGACCGGACCAGTTGGGTACCNCCCGCAAGTCCNNTGGGGGCAACGATATCCATTACTTTGTGTTCGCTGCGGCCCANNGGTGAAACCAGGGTGATCTGATCGCCAATGCCGACATCAAGTTCGTCAGACATGGGCTGGTTGATCACGGTTTCACCGTCCTGAAGCCGGCTTATGTCAACGGATCCTTTTTCCTCGGCAACAAGCAGATGACCGAATCCATCCAGGGAGTCAAGGTTCACTCCGACAACCACAGCACTCGCAAGTGTTTTTCCGCTGACCTCATTTATGACGGGCATCTGTTCCCGAATTAACGGCAGTATGCCGTCAACCCGACCATCAGTCCGTAGTTCAGATCGAACCCGGTCCACCATCGCTTCGTCCAGGTAGTCATCTCCAAAACGTGACGCCACCGGTGAACTCAGGCGGATGTCCGTCGCACCCAGGGAATTGAGCGCTCCTAAACGGATACCCTTATCAATGGAATCTCCGATCGCAAGGGCAGCCATTATTATGGTGGTACTGAGCATCAGGCCCACCATGATCAGCGCAGTCTGTGCCTTACGGCGAGGGATGTTCCTGAGAGCGAGTTTGAGCAACACCCGGTTACGAGATGCAAGGATGAGAGAACCGAGGAGAATAACCCCCATCCCGCCGGACAGCGTGATGGCCAGGACGTTCATGTCAATTCCGAATAGTTTGTCCACCTGAACTGTGCCTAGTCTCCGGGCTCGTCGCGGGCGAGCTCCGATACAGGCGATCGCTTGCCATCGTCGACAATCATCCCGTCACTCATCCGCACGATACGGTCCGCAAACGCTCCGACTTCTTCCGAGTGAGTCACCAGCACAAACGTCTGCCGATGTTCTTTGTTCAGACTCCTGAGCAGATTCATGATTTCAGTCGCGTTCGTAGAATCCAGGTTCCCGGTCGGCTCATCGGCCCAGACTATGGCCGGTTCGTTGGCAAGAGCTCGCGCAATGGCCACTCGCTGTTGCTCGCCACCGGAGAGTTCCGCCGGAAAGTGATCCAGGCGCCTGCCGAGACCCACCAGGTCCAGTTTCTCGGCTGCTTTTGCGCTGGCTTCTTTCTGTGACGTCCCTGCAAGAACCAAAGGGAGTTCGACGTTTTCCAGGGCTGTGAGCACGGGCAGCAGATTGTAGGCCTGAAAAACAAACCCCATAGACCGGGCTCGATATTCGCTCAAGGCATCATCAGACATGGTCCGGAGTACCCGACCCGCTATGCTCACATCACCAGAATCGATCAAGTCAAGACCTGACATGCAGTTGAGCAGCGTCGTCTTGCCGGAACCGCTGGGACCCATGACCGCAACCATCTCTCCGGTCTGCACTTCAAACGATACGTCGTTCAAGGCCTCGACCACCACGTCGCGCGATCGGTAGGTCTTGACAACTCCGCGGGCGAAAATTATCGGCCCGNTTTCCATCATTAACTCCTCAAACAAAAAATTTCACCANGCCAGCNGACGAATATAGCGCCCGANCGGGTTGANCATTCATCNCCGTCGAGGATAATTTCTACGGTGATATTCGCCGGAGCGTGCAGCTCCCTACTTAAAATTGTATCCAGAAATGTCAAAACCATGTGGAGGTGCGATGAGCCAATTGATCATGATACGGCACGGTGAAACAGGCTGGAACGTTGAAAAACGCAAACAGGGTCGAAACGACCAGCCTCTGAACGCAAGGGGCGAGGCACAGGCGAGGCTGNCTGCCGAATACGTCAAAGCGAATTATGCGATCAAGAAGGTCTGGTCGTCGCCGCTGCGCAGATGTATGAGCACCGCTGAGCTTTTCGATATGCCGGTATCGACATCGGATCATCTTCTGGAGATCGACTTCGGGAACTGGGAAGGCATTCTCCAGTCCGAGATCGATGCCCAGTACTCGACCCACGATCGGC
Organism: Chloroflexota bacterium; assembly: GCA_002725925.1. Lineage (GTDB taxonomy): Bacteria > Chloroflexota > Dehalococcoidia > Lucifugimonadales > Lucifugimonadaceae > Lucifugimonas. Next base: position 1,113 of record PBRL01000059.1, on the reverse strand, counting down.
GAGGACCTGTCTGGCACGACCCGCCGGGCGGTGAGAAGCGATCGAACCTGCCAGTTCGTGCCCGGATGTGGATNGAGGAGTCCAGGGTGGCNNATGAAGGTGGNAATGTCGTTCTGNTAGGGCACGGGGGGTCAATGAGGGGCNTGTTGGTCGCACTTCTGGGGTTGCCNGACTCGGCCATGGACAGCTTCCTCATCNACAACTGNTCCATCACAACAGTACAGATAAANNGNGGGTTCAGCCAGCTTACGGCCCTGAACCACACCGTGCANCTGGGNGAGGTCGANGAACCGTAGGTTACCGGCTTGCCAGTCTGGCCAGTTCGAACAGCACCGAGCTCTCGGGAACCTGTCCGTTACGCCTGACCAGATCTCCCCTCAATTCGTGGCCTTTACCATCCGTGAAGTCGCTGATCTCCNGATCCGGGGATTCAACGACGATCAAGCTCCCGGCAGCTACTGCCGCTTCGATATTACGTAAATTGTTCATTCCCANAGCCATCGGGCAAAGCACGATGTGATCGGATGCCCGGATCAGTTCGATGTGTTCAGAATGCTGGCTGTCGTTAATTTCGGAAAACGGTGATGCACCAACGTATTTCACGCCCAGCCGTTCGGCTGCCTCGCGATCCGAATCGCCGATCCCGAGAACACCAGCGGTCACGGTATAACCTGAAACTCGCAACTGGTACATCAATCGGCGTCCACTTCCCGCCCCGCATATTAAATGCACAGTTCTGCCGGAGCCTGCTAACTCCCCATGATTCGAGTCTTTGCTTCCGAGCACCAGTACATGCGGTTTCCCAGTGACCGGATCGGGTTCAACAAGTCCTTCGATATTGAAAGCAGCGCGGAGGTTTTCAGGTGTAAGAACTTCCCACGGGGTGCCTTCGGCGATCTTGTGCCCCCTGTACAGAACCAGCAGCCGGTCGCAGAACCTGGCGGCGAGCGACAGATCGTGCATTATCACGATTGCGCCGGCCTTTCGCCTGTCAACTTCTTCCCTGACAATGTCCATCGTGAGTATCTGGTGGTGAAGATCAAGAGAAGCGGTTGGCTCATCCATGAGCAACAGGTCAGCCTGCTGCACGAGGACACGGGCCAGTACTACCCT
>PBRL01000058.1 GCA_002725925.1 Chloroflexota bacterium | reverse complement strand
TTTCCAGTAGAAGAACTCGTTTTTTGGCCAAATAAGTTCTCGTGACCCATCAGATTGATTTGTAATTACAGGTCTCTGCTCTGCAAAGTCGTAAAAGTCCTCCGCGTCGATTGAAGCAAATTTAGTTGCAGAAAATTGACGCACCAGTTCTCGAAGTGACCGTGTTGCTGATTCTGCCGCATCGGGCCAACCGCCCCAGGCCGCGAGAAAAACAGTATTCGCAAGGATCGGATGCTCGGTATATTTAAGTGCCGACAAATAATCAAGCCAGTCGTTCCTGTATGCGTTTATTAGTAGCGCATGCAGGTGTGTGAAGTAGCCATTTCGCGCGCATGTGCGCACGTCGAGTTGCAAGTCTAGCACTCATTTTGTCGCTGATCTGCATAGGTATCTAACTAAGCCAGAATCATATGGGAGCAAGGATGTGTCAAATCTTGCGGGAGGTAAGAATTGATATTTAGCCATAGGTGTTCCCAGCGAATTTCTTTTGTAAGCCACTTCAGTCAATATCGGAAGAGATGAAACATCTTCAGCGTTGTAACGTATAAGCGTTTCAAGCGCGTGGGGTTCACCTTCCTGGGCCATATTCCAAAGCGATACGGCATCTCTCCCACTCAGCAACGAAAGATCATCGCCTCTATCAAGTCCACAAATTCTTTCTATCTTTTTTAAACCACCGATTAAGCCGACATTTCGAAGGATATGCATCAGATCCACATGGGCTGTATCGTTCAGTATTGGCCCCAGTTCTTTCTTAAGCCAAGGGATATCGAAGGAAATTCCATTGAACGTNACTACAAGTTTNTATTCNTCCAATATTGAAACTANGTCGTCAAGGTTATCGCCTCTAACATANGCATTAAAGCCTGTTGNATCAAGAATTCCACACATCGTGATGTAAGCATCTTTCCNAAGGCCGGTNGTTTCTATATCAAGGAANGCTNTTTCATTTTNAAAATCAGGCAACAAACGCCAGCGCTCTCTGGNAGTGAAACGTTCATTGAAAAATATGGAGTCACGCTCGTTCAAGGCCTGAGTTGATCGTTCAAGAAACCTCACTTGCTTTGAGTCTAATCTGTCTGAATTTATCGCTTGTGCCCATGTGGTTACACCAGAAGCCCATAATTCTTCCTCTTCATAGATAGTAAAACCTGGTATATGTAGGAAGGAATTGTTGAGCAAAGCGTTTCAATTAGTGGGTGGGTTAAGACTCTTTGTTGAATGAAATCAGATTTAACATTCAATTAATTGCCAACATAACGGCCTGAAAACGATCCGTAAGCAATGACGTAACCCTGCATTGCATTAGTGAGTTGCGTCGGCCCTGACGTACCTGAGAGATCAAGTGGTTGTGATAAAGCATAAATGAAAAATACGTATTCATGCTCTTCCCCTGTCGGTGGGCAAGGACCGGTATAGCCATAATGTTCAAAGTCATTTTCAGCCTGCATAAAAGTGTTTTCAATTTGCTGTCTCGATAGCAGCGCAGGTTTAAGAGAGAGCGTGGCAATTGGTATGTTGTAAATCGACCAGTGTCGGACAATTTTGCTTGAAAGGTATGTGTCATCCATGATTATCGCTATCGAACGGGGATTGCCAGGTACGTCTGACCAACGAAGGGGAGGAGATAAATCGTCCCCGTAGCAAGTGAACTTTATCGGAATCAGATCACCGGTTTTAAAAGCCGGAGATGAAAACTCAATTTCACCTAACTTAGATAGCTTTGCGTCAAAAAACATAGTGTTGGAACCACCTGAATCGCAGCCTGACATCAACGAAAATAAGATTAATAAACTAATCGATTTCAGCATCAATCCTGAGGTTTTGACAATACTTCCATTGAAAAGGAACGAACAGTTCAAATAATCAGGCGCAAACAATAAAAGAGCTTTATATCCGGACAACTGTGTTTCTGTTGATGACATTCCAATCAATTTCAACGCCAAGCCCAGGATCGCTGGGTGCTTGTACATAACCTTCATTGTCGATTTCTAGTGGTTTTTTAATCCCAAAGGTCGCTCCGTCAGGAAAAGGAAGTTCCAGATATCTACAATTTTTAATCGCGAGCGCCACGTGCAGATTGGCAACATCCATTAAAGAAAGCACGGTCATATGCATTTCGCAATTGACTCCAAATCCTTCAGCGATATGAGCGGATTTCAAACTCCCGGTTATACCGCCAGTCCAAGAAACATCTGCGCGTATGATGTCTGCCGCACCAGATCTAAGGTAATTGATTTTTGAAAAGAAGTCTGAATTCCACTCACCAGCACAAATTGCAATATCCAAAGTTCGGCTAAGCTGTTCGAGGCCATGTATATCGTGATCGTAAAGGGGTTCTTCAAGCCACAAATACTCTAGTTTTTCTAATGCTCGTCCTACTCGTACAGCGTCTTCATGATCATAATTCCCGCCAACCGGGTCGCTCATCAACACGAATTCAGGTCCCACGGCTGCTCTGACTGCTTTGCAACAAGCAATGTCAAGGTCAGGTTCTCCCGGTGGATGAAGCTTGAAAGCAGTAAAACCTTTAAGCTTGGCTTCAATTGCCAGTGAAGCGTAATCCTCAGGACTTTGCATGAAAGGCGAACTAGCATATGCGGGAATTCGATCGCGATAAGCACCAATAAGTTTGTACAGCGGAAGACTTGCAGATTTCGATGCAATGTCCCATAAAGCAACATCCAGTGGGCCATATGAATTGAAAGAAGCAAGACCTCCGTAACGGTCTGCCCGATGTGCTGAATGCCACAGTCGTTCACGATCCAAAGGGTCGTTACCAATCAGTTCAGGGCGAAAAACTTCTGCAATGGTATGTGCCGTACGCATACCACCTTTCGTGCCCCAGCCAAAACCGTATCCTTCTAACTCTGAGTCTGTTTTAACCACGATCACTACTATTTGAGGGGCCTTGACATCTGCATTTTCGGATGAGTCGAGGCCTGTGGGTCGGCCTCGTATAGTAGTTGTTAATCGCGACGCTTCAAGTTTGGCAGGAGATTCGTCCATAACCCCTGGTTGCGGTATGTTTGCAACGATTATTTCGACATCAGTAATTTTCATGACATTTCTCTTATTTGAAAGGCTCACATAAAACGATTATCTCACCATGAAATTTATACTCACTTGTTTAACGGTACATATCCATTTCAGTTAAATCTAAGTTCACAAAAGCCTGATACTTGAATCGTCGTTGATAAATGTCATCACAATATAAATAACGTTTCTTTTTTTTCATAAATTTGACCTCTTTAGGTGGTAATAGTCCATGCCGTCACGAGATTAAATAAAATTGGCTCTGATCGTGATAGAGGTCGTTATCAGAAACCAGAGCCAATTTAGAACGAGACTGTTTTACTCACTCGAATTGATTGATCAGTTGTTGCTATAACAGGCAACAAAAACCACAATCCACGGCAAATTTAACATATACCCAACAGACCTAAGACTATTATGNTTTATTANATAAACACATATTTNTATANAGCNGCAATGTTTTACTTACNTCNNNGATTGGTTGATGGCTTNGATGAGACGATCAGCCACAACCAGTTCTTGACCAGNTGCCANGTTGACCATGTTGGCAGCCAGTCCGCCGTNAATCCGCGCTATATAAANCCGAGGNTTTCCTCGGTGNAGCGCTTGCCAGACGCGATCCGCTGCAGTTNCATCACCATTAAACTTGATCACGCAATTCGGGACATGAAACTGNAGNTGATCATGTTCTACAGAANCGGTAANCCCGGGCAGATCTTTCAGTCGATTATGAATATGGTCAGCTTGATCTTTCATTGCTGTCATACGCTGCTCGTCGTCTGATTCTATGAACAATTGCAGTGCCGTAGCCATTCCGATCATTTCTTCTCGTCCAACTTTGGCGGGGCGCCCAACGGCCATTTCTGGTCCACTGTTAAGTAATGCAGCTTCAATAAGATCCTTACGCCCAGCAAGTAGGCCTGCCGATTGTGGTCCTCCTATGTACTTTCCACCCGAGAAGGTGACCAGGTCGGCACCATCATCGATATATCTAGTCAGATTAGATTTCGGGGGCAGCATAGCAGCGCCATCAACGATAACCGGTACCCCATTGTGGTTAGCTATCTCGACGGTCTGTTTAAGCGATAGCCCATTTCTTGCTGGACCATAGGCGAACGTATAGAGAATCCCAGCGGTCTTATCTGATATTGAATCCTCAAATTGTGCAGATGTTGCACCATCTTCATTACCTGATAGTTTGATTTGAGCACCTGCATACTCATGGCATTTCATGTATCCACTTGGATTGTTGTTCTGCGTCAGAATTTCATTTTTTAATCCTGTTGTATCTGGAAGCTGGGCGATTTTATTCGCATCGGTTCCTGTCATAACGGCCGCGGTGGCCAATAAAAGCCCACCCGCTGCTCCAGAGCAAATGAGTCCGCTTTCCGCTCCTGTAACCTCCGCAACAAAATCACCGGTTGCTCTTTTCAACTCAACAAGGTTCACGTAAGACTCGGATGCCAGGCTCATAGCCTCACGAACCTCTGCGCTCATCATTGATCCACCATGAGTAGTGTGAGTTCCTCCAGCATTTATCAACGGGGTAACGCCAAACCTGGCGTACACAGGGTTATTAAGTGGATCGCTCGACATAATTCGAATCCTCCGTCCATTCGCAAAATATTTAGAAGCCAATTTTCGTCACGTAGANAATTTCTATCGAACCAACTTGTGATAGAACTACGCTGCNACGAAAGAAAATTGAANTTTCATCGACATAATGACACATACCNAGNGACAACANATCGCTATGGAGGCTACGGTGACAGGAATATATGAACAGTTTGGNGTCACACCGGGCATTAANGCACGCGGCAACCANACCCTACTCGGNGGCTCTACNCCACCTCCCGAAATTCAACAGGCGATGGATGAAGCCATGAACTCAGGTTATGTCGTATTCGAAGATTTACTGAGGAAAACCGGTGATTTTATCGCTGAGACACTNGGTACCGAAGCTGCATTTGTCACTTCGGGCGCGGCGGCTGCGATTTCATTGGGAAGTGCAGCTGCACTGGCTGGAAACGATCGAGATAAAATGGCCAGCATCCCGGATACATCATCCTTCGATAGAAATGAACTCGTTTTCCAAAAAGGTCATGACTATACGTACAAACGTTGCTTCACATTGGCTGGAGCTAAACTTAAAGAAGTCGGACGNCAAGATGGTTGTACCGTCGAGGAAATGGAAGCGGNTATAGGCCCTAAGACAGCTGGAATTGCCTACTACGAAAGCGGTCAGTGGGGAGATGATTGGGTTTCGATAGACGAGGCTCGTTTACTCGCCGACAGGCACGATATTCGCCTCATAGTCGATGCAGCTGGTCAAATTTATCCACTCGACCAGTTCACAAGAGTGGCACAGACAGGGGATATTGTCGCTTTTGGAGCCAAATACATTGGATCACCGCATTCAACGGGAATATGCACCGGACGATCTGAATGGGTTGAGTCTGCATTTCAACAAAATTTTATTGGAGTAGAAGTGGCAGGCATTAAGGGACTACCACGTGGGTATGGNCGACCATACAAAACAGACCGAGGAGAGGTAATAGGAGTTGCTGCGGCCTTACGCAGGTGGTTNACTATCAACCACGAAGATCGACTCGCTATAGAGGACGCAAAAAGGACAGCTTTCAAACGNGGCTTGACCGGTGTGCCTGGGGTTACTATCACGATTCCTACANCTGCTCAGCTAGGACCTAACGTAAACGTCGTTATACATATCGACGAGTCCAAATCTGCATTAACAGGATTAGAGCTAATAAGCCAACTCGAACAGGGTGACCCNCCAATATGGACACGTACCCACGATGGCGGAAAGACTATCGCGATAGGAGTTCAGATGCTGTCGGATGAGGATGTGGAAACTGTGATAACTAGGATTGCTGGATTANTNAATTAAGGTAANAAATGCGCTGGAAAATTCTTATAACTGGCGGNCGNGTNATNGACCCNTATTCTGGAGTTGATTCTNTTCAAGATGTAGCCATATCTGGGAAAAATATTGCAGAAGTCGGTAAATCTTTACCCGTGGACCAGGCGGAAAATGTCATTGATGCGATCGGGAAGATTGTCACCCCTGGGTTTATCGATCTTCACGTGCACAATTACACTTCTCGTGGTAACCAACCAAGCGTTGATTCTGACACTACGAACCTCGCATTCGGAGTGACTACCGCNCTTGATGCAGGAACCGCTACGCCGGGAGAGTACCCTCATTACTGGGAATCTGACATACAAAATACGAANGTCAGACTGTACTCACTGGTAAGAATGCCCGACCCATACGGGCCAAACCCATCGGGTGTTTCAGAGGTCAAAGATCTTATAACCAGCTACGACACTCTTTTAGGGGTGAAGTTCCACCATTCTCAGCACTTTGCGTCCCTTCCCTTGGCAAGAGAGGCAGCTGACTTTGGAGGTGGCATTCTCATGTGCGAGGCATATGGGGCTCCAATTCCTCAATTGCTCGACTGGATGAATACTGGCGACATACTCACTCACACGTTCCACGCAGCCTTCCGTTTTCCAATATTTGACCACCGGGGGAAACTCTGGCAGAAAATACGAGATGCCAAAGAGCGAGGCATCTATCTTGATATTGGCCATGGAGCTAGAGGGTTCGCTTTCAGGACCTTAGAACAGTCGATAGAACAAGGGTTTATGCCGGACACGATAAGTACCGATGTGCACATCGGTAACATTGACGGTCCGGTATACGACATGCCCACNACAATGTCGAAGATGCTCGCCCTTGGGATCTCTTTGCCAGAAGTGATCGAAATGTCCACCCGCATACCAGCCCGAGCCCTATCTCAGGAGAAGGAACTCGGATCATTGACCCCAGGCTCTGTAGCCGACGTGGTGGTCAGTAGAATTGAGAACGGCTCTTTCACNTACCTCGATGTCCTGCATGANCANCGGACTTCCAATGAAAAAATCGTTGCAGAAACGATCGTATACTCGGGCAATGTCTATAACGGAAGCCATTACCGTCCGGTGGAGATGTCCCATAAACATGACGCTCCGCCTGGNTTCATTCTTACCGAGACATAGTCCGGGATTAATAGACTACGCACGTCGATCACAAAACATACTCAGAGCACGCGTTATTTCGACTATTGTCTCGGTGGTTCGGCAGTCGGTTCGTAAAAATAACCTGCTGTTGAGTAGTAAGGGCCTGCATTTTCAGGTGGGTTAGCGTCCAGTATTGCAGTCACTTCCTGGCGCTCTTCTGAAGTGATTTTCCATTCGGCTGCAGATGCATTTTGCCGAATTTGCTCTGATGAACTTGCTCCTGCTATCACAGTGGACACAACAGGCTCGGCTAGAAGCCATGAAAACGCCAGTTCTAAAACGGAATGTCCGCGTTCTTGTGCCCAATTATCCAGTAAAGATACGAGTTTTAGATTCTTAGGAGTAATCCAACGTTGGCTTGATTGCTGTTCGATAGCAAGCCGTGTCCCGGCGGGGGGTATCCCATCAGTATNTATTTTGCCTGAAAGTAATCCGGCAGCAAGCGGCAAATAGGGTATAACTGCAACTCCAAGCACTCTGCATGCAGGAATCATTTCGGCTTCTGCTGAGCGGGTCATCATCGAGTAAGCAAATTGAGAAGCTGAAAAACTCACAAGGTTGTTCGTTTTNGATCTCCANAATCCATCTACGAAACGCCATGATTCGAAATTGCAACCGGCAGTGTAAAGAATCTTGCCCTGTGTAACTAGATCATCGAGTGCTCGCAGTGTTTCCTCCATTGGCATGCGCGGATCAGGACGATGAATCATGTATACGTCAATGTAGTCAGTCTGTAGTCGCTGGAGNCTTTCTTCAACCGACCTCATGATGAACTTACGCGATCCACCGAAATTGTTGGGTCCCTGTCGACGCATGCTACCGAATTTAGTTCCGATCAGCATTTCACCCCGACGACCCTTGAGTGCATGTCCTATGTACTCTTCAGACACACCCTGCGCATAGACGTTCGACGTATCTATAAAGTTGATTCCGTGATCAATGGCAGCGTGAATTATTGCTGCTGCTTCAGCCCGGTCACGCCGGCCCGGTTCTCCAAAACTATTTGCTCCAAGACCTATTTCAGATACTTCCAAACCAGAGTTGCCCAGGTGCCTGTAGTGCATCGAGATTCATCCCACTAATTTTGCTTATAACTTACGTTATGCGTATGACCTGGGGATTATAATCCGGTACATATTCCGAATAGCAAGATCGTTTAAGTCAACGGACATTAAATGACACGAAAAAACCAACCGAATCTAGTCTATATTTTCACCGATCAACAACGAGNTGACACCATGTCAGCCTACGGTAACGACTGGATTAAAACTCCAAACTTAAATCGACTTTCTGAAGATAGCATCGTCTTTGAAAACGCATATGTCAGCGCTCCAATATGTACGCCGTCAAGATCGACCCAGATGACAGGGCTATGGCCTCATACNAACGGGTGTACNAAAAACAATATACCNCTGGCCGACGATATAAAAACTTTTGCTGANTTTTTCCCNAATGATTACCACACTGCTTATTACGGTAAATGGCATCTGGGCGACGAAGTGAAAAAACGAAGAGGATGGGATGAATGGCATTCACTTGAGGACCAATACAGGGTCTGGTCNACCAAAGAGGAAAATAATGAAATCCTAAGTGATTACCATCACTACCTGATATCTCAAGGATACAAGCCGGANAAGGAATCCAGCGGCAAGATGGTATTCTCAAGGTCGTTTGCCGCCCAGTTACCCGAGGAGCATACCAAGGCATCATATCTAGGTCGCAAAGTCAGCGAATTCATAGATCACAATAAGGAAAACCCGTTCGCTATATGTGTCAACTTCTTTGAACCACATCCTCCATACACNGGACCATTTGACGACCTTTATGAACCTGATGATATCCCNCAAACTCCTGTTTTCAGAGTAGATCCTCCAGGTGACGCTTCAAGAATGNCCACCCTTATGGCGGAGGANCAAGCTAAAAAGGNATTCTTTATTCTCGANCNTNCCCCAGAGATCAAAAACGAANATTACGGGACATCAATACCTAAAACCGATGATGAACTCGGTGGGNCGCAGACTANTAGCGAGAAAGAGTTTCGAAAGATTCAAGCAAATTACTACGGTCTTGTAACGCTCATGGACAAGGCAGTAGGACAAATACTCGATGCAATAGAAAAAGCCGGAATCAGTGAAGAAACTATCGTGGTTTTCACNTCTGAACACGGAGATCAGATGGGAGATCACAATATTTTTCAAAAGATAGTCATGTACGAACAGTCAGCCAAAGTACCAATGTTGCTTCGCGTCCCATGGTTAGAAAGTTACCGGGTCAAGGGACGATACTCTCATATCGATACAATCCCAACTTTGCTGGAGTTGATGGGTCACAAGGTTCCTGACCATTTACAGGGCCAATCCCGCATGGAAGATGTGGAAGCAAAAAAATCTCTGGAAGAAAACGATGTATACCTCGATTGGAATGGAAGAAGCGTTGATCAGACATTCCCGTTNAGTGAGTTAGAGCGAATGAGAGAGATCCCACATCGCTGCGTAATAACAGGGGATGGCTGGAAACTGAACTTATCAGTGGGAGATCAGTCAGAACTATACNATTTGNNCNATGACCCTTACGAACAAGTGAACCTGTACGACAACGTTACATTCTCTGGCAAAGTCGTCGAGTTAGCACAAAAAATAAGGAACTGGCAGCTTGAGACCGGTGACACCGCATTAATTCCGGAGGTCTATCCTGGCNTCGGTTTCGTTGAANGTATGCGTTAGNNCGNAACTATNCGAAATCAATAACTAAGGGATATCCAAATCTGTTCCAGGAGTTGCGGACCAGTCATCCTTCGATAGACCATCATAATCGAACTTGACTACACCATCTTTGATNGTCAACTGGTTTATAAGACGGCCATCNGCTTGCATAATNCGATAACCAGTCGGNCCTGAATCTGANAGACCGNACGGGCGGTCCTGAAATTCCAAGACCGAAATATCGGCTGATGCTCCAGGTGTCAGAGTGCCGATTTCAGTATGGTTTATCCATTTTGCGGGCTCCCAAGTCGAACGGGCTACTACTTCCTGTATCGGCATTCCCATAGCAAGAAATTTGCTCATAACTTCAGTCATTTGAGCTCTAGAAGTATGCAGGCTCATTCGATGCATGTCAGTAGAAATCGTATCGGGNGGAAACCCCTGGTCCAAGGCGGGTTTCGCCATAGAAAATGAGAANGAGTTNTTGCCGTGNCCNACATCGAATTTGACACCACGTGCTCGAGCATCNATGTAATGCTGTTTGACCTTACCGTCATTCCCTATCATCGGTTTGCCATATCCAAAGCAGTGCGTCGTGCCATCTCCGGGNCGTAGCCGTTCGAGCATTTCGTNAAATGGGCGGGNCGGTTTGCTNTTTTGGTCAACAAGNCAAAAAGANCCTGATAATCGTGCCGCTTCNACTCCTCTGTCAATGGANTCCCATCCCCGNCCACCAAAATGTGCCACTTTCACCCCAACCAAAATATCAGACCTTTGCCTGATTTTTGCGGAAGTCAACTCAGCATCCATATCCTCTATATCCTGTTCAACATCACCTTCCATTCCCTGCCCAACAATGTTGAGAAGCGCAAACACTCGTACAGCTGACTTCTGAATGACATCGCGATTGAACGCATCAAATGTTCGCCATCCAGATCCACCACAATCAACCATGGTAGTAACACCATACGGAAAACACATTTCTTCTGGAAACATCGCACCTGAAAATCCGGTGCAGTGCGCGTGTATATCAATCAATCCAGGTGTCACCCACATCCCGGACGCGTTTATCACACGTCGACCTTGGGATTCTGGAATATTTGGCGCTACGGCACCGACGACCCGTCCTGCGACCCCCACGTCCATTAATGAATCAACATTATTAGCGGCGTCTATAACGTGTCCGCCTTTTATAACGAGATCAAAGCTTGGCATATCTTCAAAAATCCTTTTTTTGCGTATGGAAGCCTATATGTATTGAATTGCAAAAACTATTGTCGAGAGGACGAAAACAGTCTAATCAATCACGTAATTGTCGAAGACGAGGATCAGTTCGGTCACGGATCCAATCTCCAAGGAAATTCATCGCCATAACAGTTAGGAATATGCCCAGCCCCGGGAAAAACGAAACCCACCACGCATCATCCAGGGTGTCTCGACCGTCACTGATCATCTGTCCCCAAGATGGAACGTTAGCCGGAATACCGACTCCCAGGAAACTTAATGATGCTTCTGTCAATATCAGACCACCAACCCTGAGGCTGGCCAAAACCAGTAAAAGATTACTCACTCCTGGAAATATATGTTTGTACATCAACCTTATATCTGATGCGCCAGCTACACGGGCTGCCAGGACATAATCTCGAGTCTTCAAGCTAAGAACTTCAGCTCTGACGTTTCGAACAAGGCCAACCCAAGTCAACATAACAAGGAGGATCATCATGATGAACACACCCTGTCCAATTGTTATTGAGACCACCAGGGCTATGAGTAAGAATGGCAGGGCATTCCAGACATCAACAAACCTCGTCATGAGTTCGTCGAACAATCCGCCGTAGAAACCCGTAGTTATGCCAGCCCAAGCCCCCAGAATAGTGCCACTGAGCATTGAAACCAATGCTACTGAAAGCGAAATGCGGGCTCCGTATACAACTCTACTGAACACATCGCGACCGTATTTATCCGCACCCAGGATATGTGGTTCTTCGATCTTACTACCTACGCGATCGTTCTCGTAATACTCTGTATACCAGAAGGGTCTCGCAAGACTACTTCTCAGGTTTTGATCGTTTGGATCGTGAGGCGCAATCAAAGGCGAAAAAATTGCAAAAACCGCTAATACTACTAACACGACGACCGGAATTACTGGCCAACGTCTAACAAAATTCCAGGACCTGGACAAAGGCCTCAAAAGTAGCTTCAGCGTTCTCGTACCGGAAGGATTTATGGATTCGGCTTGCTCGGTCATGAGTAACGAATCCTTGGGTCAACGACTGCATACATCAAGTCAGCTGCCAGACTCATAAATAGATAAAGGAATGTAAACAAGAACACAGTGCCGGTGATCATCATAAAATCATTTTGATTAACGGCCTCAACAGCTACACGTCCTACGCCAGGCCATGCAAAAATGACTTCGACTAGGACCGCACCGTCCATGAATCCAGCGAGTAGTAATGCGGCGATAGTAAGTGGCTGAATCAACGCATTTCTAAGCGCATGTTTCCAGACCACCATCCTGTTGGACACACCTTTCGCTCTTGCGAGCTTTATGTATTCCGAGTCCAGCACCTCCAGCATGGCCGATCGGGTAATACGCATGTACCCAGCCATCGGTCCCCAGCCCAATACCAAAACCGGCAATATGTAATGTTTCGCTTGTTCGAAAAATGGCAGGTTAGCC
>PBRL01000057.1 GCA_002725925.1 Chloroflexota bacterium | reverse complement strand
AAAAAAAGACCCGTGCAGAGAGCACGGGTCAATTCATTCAATAGCCGAGGCTTATGAAGCTTTACCAATCTTAAACATTTTGGTGCTGCATACAGGGCAGGTGCCTTGCGATGCGGGGCGACCGTTTTTCATTGTGATTTGCTGTGGATTCTGCATGTCACGCTTGGTCTTACACTTCATACAATAGGCTTCCATGGGATCCCCCCGTTACTCGTAGATGGTTGTCGTTTTCCGCTTCTCGAACGCATAGTTCGTTACTGCGGTAGATCTCAGATCGTTGGTCGACCCTACTACATCTTTTTGAACTTGTCGTTAGTTTGGCCGTTGAAGATGGTGCTCGCCAACCACTTGGAAGTTCATAAAATCAACTATTTAAGTTGTATTCACTATGAAATATAAGGATATTAATACGAATATCGTAGGGATAACTTAAAAATATAGATGGAAACATTAAATTTTTTATCTTGTAAAAATTAGAAGGAAATTTGGGTAAATTTATCTGACGTTTAATGAATAACCTGTTTCCCAACTGCGTTTGAGATTGAGATAACGGTAATTCGCCCTGTAGTGATCTAATATAATTTGAGGTCTAACATCATCGCGCATGGTACTTTTGATAGGCGTCCGTTCACACTCAATTAGAGTTAATTCAGGGTAGGTAAATTTTCGTGTCAGAAGTTCAACCCAGTGAGTCAGTAGAGCAACTGAGAGAGGCTGCCGTTTCAGCCCTAAATTCAGCCGATTCGAGCGAGCATCTCGAGTCATGGAGAGTTGAGTTCCTTGGACGAAAAGGACGTTTAACCGCGCTGCTAAGAGGATTGGGTTCTCTGGAAATTGAAGAGCGGAAAATAGTTGGGGCCGCAGCTAACCTTCTCCGCGCCGATCTCGACTCATTTTATGAAGAACGCGAAAGACAGGCAAAATCATCAAATGCAGTTGTTGGTTCATTAGACGTTACTCTTCCAGGACGTAAACCTGCTGTTGGCGGGTTGCATCCTTCGACCCAGATGATCAGAGAAATCACTCAGGCATTTAATGAAATGGGATTTCAAACAATCGAGGGACCTGAGATTGAGCTTGAGAAGTACAACTTCGACATGCTCAACATACCGGCAGGCCATCCGGCTCGTGACCAATGGGACACGATATGGGTCGATTCGGAGAAATACGACGATGTTCTTCTTCGCACGCATACTTCTCCTATGCAGGCGAGAGTGATGGAAAATAATACCCCGCCGATTCGGGTAGTGGTCCCGGGTAAGTGCTACCGATATGAATCCACTGACTCCACTCACGAATGGCACTTTAATCAGGTCGAAGGGCTTGCAGTGGACACAGGGATTACATTTGCAGATTTAAAAGGGACGCTTTACGAGTTCGCCAGGCGTATATTTGGACAGTCACGCAAAGTTCGTTTCCGTTGTGATTACTTCCCATTCGTTGAGCCTGGGGTGGATATGTCTATTGATTGGAACGGGCGATGGATCGAAATTCTTGGCGCCGGAATGGTTCATCCGCAAGTTCTTGAAAACTCAGGTTATGACTCAAGTAAATACACAGGATTTGCGTTTGGAATGGGGCCTGAGAGGATTTCAATGTTGCGTAATGAAATAACAGATATTCGACATTTCTTCTCCAACGATCTGAGATTCTTAACTCAGTTTTAGTGTTTTCGAAAGAACTCAGATTGGTTCGCAATTTCTATTTCCACATGTAATGTCCATGATTGAGATAAATGTATGAAGGTTCCTGTTTCCTGGCTTAGCGAGTACGTAGATATTGATATAGGTCTTGATGATTTGGCACATCGCTTGACGATGGCGGGTAACGAAGTTGGGTCGATCGAGC
Source organism: Chloroflexota bacterium (assembly GCA_002725925.1). Lineage (GTDB taxonomy): Bacteria > Chloroflexota > Dehalococcoidia > Lucifugimonadales > Lucifugimonadaceae > Lucifugimonas. The sequence goes on along the minus strand of PBRL01000057.1, from coordinate 9,539 downwards.
GGACCGGGTGGATAGAAAATGTTGTAGTGGGTTTCGTAAAAAATGTCAGGCAGCATCCGGATGCGGATCGTTTGCGACTCGTGACAGTTGACCACGGAAATGGTGAGTCGGAGGTTGTGTGTGGCGCCCCCAATGTTGCCCAAGGACAGAAGATCGCTTATGCCTCCATAGGTGCAGTTCTTCAGGATGCATACTCCAACGAACCAGGTAAAACCAAAAAACTCAAGCGTTCGAAAATACGCGGCGTTGCGTCAGAAGGAATGGTTTGTTCGGTCCGAGAACTTGGAATTGGTGATGACCACGAGGGAATTCTTGTACTTGATGACCACGCTAAGATCGGCACCCCTATAGGCGAGGTTTTAGGTGAGTCAGTTTTAGACATTGAGCTGACCCCCAATCGGCCAGATTGCTTAGGTGTTGTCGGAGTTGCACGGGATGTTGCGGCGATCACCGGAAACCCGTTAAAGGAACCTGAGGTAGATTTTGAAGCGAAAGGTCCCGATATCGGCACTCTGGCGTCCGTTGAGATCACTGACCCTGATCTGTGTCTTCGATACACGACTTCTGTTATCCAAGGAGTGACCATCGGTGAGTCACCAAAATGGCTTAAAGATCGTCTTCTCGCAATTGGCGAACGCCCAATCAACAACGTAGTCGATATCACGAATTTTGTTATGTTTGAAATAGGGCAACCACTTCATGCATTCGACTATGACAAGGTAGCTGATCACAAGGTTATTGTCAGACGAGCGATGCCTGGCGAGAAACTCACAACCCTCGACAACAAAGAGCGAAGGCTCGATACAGATATGCTTCTTATTGCTGATTCGAAGCGTGGGATTGGGTTGGCTGGAGTGATGGGCGGAGCTAATTCTGAAATATCCAAGTCGACCAGTACTGTGTTTTTAGAATCAGCAACATTTCACGGGGTGAATAATCGCCGCACAGCGCGTACGTTGGAGTTGTCTAGCCAGGCTACGCTCAGGTTTGAGAAGAGTTTAAGGTCAGGATTGGCAGAGGTTGGTCTTCGGCGCGCAACAAAACTCATTTTGGAAATTGCCGGGGGGAAGGCAGCATCAGGGATCATTGATGTGAATCCAAGCGCCGGGCAAGAGTTGGACTCTGTTCGGCTTGAACATAGCGATATTATGAGGGTGCTCGGCGTTAAGTTTGATAGGAGCTTGATCGAAACCACGCTGGAAGGCCTTGGGTTTGATCTGGCAGGTGATGCAACCGGCTGGGACGTTTTAATTCCCTACTGGCGCCCAGACGTTTCAATATCTGAAGACCTCGTGGAGGAGATAGCTCGAATAGTTGGTTATGACAACATTCCGACAACAATTCTTTCGGGTAGACCACCTCAGTGGCAGCCTCAACCGGAGATGGACCTGCGTCGGCGTGTGACCGATTTACTGGTTCAGGCGGGTATGCGCGAGACCATTAGTTACTCTGCTACCACGAGTGAAGGCGAAGCGCGCGTTTCTCTTGGTGAATCTCTCGCGGCACAAATCAAACTACGAAATCCAGTAAGTTCAGATTTTGCAGTTATGCGGCGAACCCTCCGTGAAGGGATACTGATGACGGTTGCCCGTAATTCACGTATCTGGCGTGGTCCCATCGCTGTATTCGAGACGGGACGGGTTTTCTTGGATTACGGTGAGGGGTTGCCTGAAGAACGTCAGATGGCGACAGGGGCTTTTGCTGGACCTAGGAATGAACTGCACTGGGATCTTTCGAGCGATACATCAGACTTTTATGATGCCAAAGGTGCTGTCGAGTTCGTTCTGGACAATCTCGGTATCGTAGCCGTCTTCGAGCCAGGCGAGGATTCCACATTCGCGGTCGGGCGTACAGCGATCGTAAAGGTGCCGGCTGCGAATCATGCAGTAATTGGAGTGGTTGGCGAAATTTCTGCAGAAGTATTTTCCGAGTTTGATGCCGAAGTCGATAGTGTCGCCGTGTTTGAGCTTGACCTGCAAGCTGTCTTGAAGATCATTTCCGGATCGACGCAATATGGTGGGAATGGGAAGTTCGTAGAGTTTGTTCGCATGCCCGCATCCCATCGAGATCTTTCTTTAATTGTTCAGACGCAATCAACTGCGGGAGAGATAGTTGAAATCGCACAGCGCAATAGGATTGTGTCGTCAGCGACAGTTTTTGATTTGTTTGAAGGCCAGGGGGTGCCTGCAGGAAAGAAAGCTGTTGCCGTGCGGCTTGTATATCAATTACCTAACAAGACACTTACAGCCGAACAGATCGCGAAGGTCGAACAACAGATTTTGGATCAGCTGAAAAAAGAACTGGGTGCTGAACTACGCGCCTAAATAGGTAATAAAGCCTTAATGCCACGTAACTCTAATAAACACCTCGACCGTCCTCATCGTCATCATTACGATGCTGAGATGTTGAGTGTGGAAGAGGCACGGGAGCGGATTCTTTCATACTTCAAGCGACTTTCGGTCGAATGTACCCCTTTGTTGGATTCTTTAGGCCAGGTTTTGGGTGAAAAGGTTGTAGCTCCGTTTGATGTGCCTCAGCTCGCAAATTCAGCTATGGACGGGTACGCTGTTTTCTCTGCTGATACCACTGGGTCAACGAAGAATGCACCGAGTGTATTACAGGTCATTGGCGTCGTAGCCGCCGGCCAGATAGCAGAGCGGCCTCTAGAGCCTGGCACGGCAATTCGGATCATGACGGGTGCTCCGTTACCGCAAAATGCTGATGCAGTTGTTCCATTTGAGGACACAGATGAGCTTGAGCGTGGAGGGACTGTAAAGTCAGATGACACAGTTGCTTTATATGTTGAGGCGGCACCAAATGAGAATATTCGTCAGGCAGGCGAAGATGTTCGTTGCGGTGAGAATGTATTCCATACCGGGCAGATTTTAGGTGCAGGTGAGGTTGGTGTGATCGCTTCTTTGGGACGTTCTGGGATTGAAGTCGTGCGCAGACCGGTCGTTGCGATAGTTTCGACTGGTGATGAGCTTTTGCAACCGGGTGAGAAATATACCGTAGGCAAGATCTATAACTCTAACGCTTACAGTATCGCCGCTATGGTGACGAAATATGGAGGGATCCCGAGGGTGAAGGGAATAGCCAAAGATACGGTTGAGTCGTTGGAAGCAGCATTGGATGGTGCACTTACTGCGGACCTGGTTGTAACGTCGGCAGGAGTGTCAAAAGGTGATTACGACGTTGTTAAAGATGTGCTGGCATCCAAGGGTGAGATTGCTTTGTGGTCCGTACGTATGCGCCCGGCAAAGCCGTTGGCCTTTGGCTTACTTGACCGTAAAGACGGAACCAGAGTCCCCCATCTTGGCCTTCCAGGCAACCCTGTGAGTGCAATGGTGGCATTTGAGCAATTTGGTCGTCCAGCTATGCGCCTCATGATGGGTAAACCGCAGGTGGAAAAGCCTTCGATAGATGTGGTGATGGATGATCCGATCAATAATTACGATGGGCGCCGTGTGTACGCCCGAGTCCACGTCTACACAGATGACTNTGGTATATATCGTGCAAAATTGACTGGTAGCCAAAGTTCCGGGGTGTTGAGTTCGATGGCCATTGCGAATGGATTAGCCATATGCCCCGATGACATTGGTATGATTGATGTAGATGAGATTGCCAAGGTCGAGATGCTCGACTGGCCAGATGATATTTTTTAGAACCTTATAACGCTCCAACCATGCGAGCAGAAAAATATATGACTAACCAGACAGAACAGATACAAGAAACCGTAGTAGAGCCAGAACCANAGCCTAAATATCATANCGACACCAAGGCTTTCGATNNTACCGGTCGATCATTTTCGTATGCGGTTTATTCGCGGCTATCGANAGGCGGTAAAGCTGTTGTCGACGATGGCGAGANAGCCGGGGGCTTCGGTCCCGCTGCTGAATATATGAAGGTGATGGGTAACGTTTGTGCNAACGAACCTGAATTCCTTCTGCCTGGAACTCCGATCACTGAAGCAGTTTTTAGGTTGTTACTTGCAAATTCCAATAAGGCGATGACCCTTGNGGAGATACAATCTGGTCTTACAGCTGCCTGGGCTAGTGTTATTTACCTGAAGAATCTTTCTGATGAAGTGTTGNGTCGAATGCTTGATGTAGAGAATGACTATTTCATCAGGCGGGCNCCTGTTCGNCGCCGTCGCCGTAGCGCTAAGCGCTAGTTGGCGTGATCATCGTTGTCTTTTGGTTTGGCCCCACTGGGAATTGAACTGTAGAACGATCTGACCTAGCGATTACGTAATGTTGCTTCTCGCGATGTTTTTCGCTCTTCTTCTCTAAACCATCTGAAGAAAAGTATCGTCATAGTTGTCAGGTATACGAAGTTTCCTGGAATCCACATCAACAGTCCGCCGGTTCGCTGNTCTTCTGTCGGTGACCAATTGAAATGNCCCGGACTGTCAAGATAGAANTCGAATAAAACGGANTTGGATAGAGTGATAATTGCTGCGAGCANGGCNGTTGGTGTCACGGCCAGAAGCAGGTAGACGATTCTCTGTGGGTGCGCAAGTTGGGTGCGAATGGGTGGTGGCCCGATTATTGGCCACCAAAAGAGTACGGCTGTTGTGAACATGGAGAAGTGCATGAAAAGATGAAGCCATTCATCCTTGAGAGACTGATTGTAAGCGGCAGGAATATGCCATGCGTATAGCGTGCCTATGAAGACCGTTAAGGCGACTGTTGGTTTCGTGAGGATCCTCATGACCTTGATGATCACTCCTGAGTCTGTGAGCGCTGTTCCAATGCCCACGCGTAAAGGACGTGGTAAAGCCCATATGCAAGCGGGCATAGGCCTGGCTAACAGGAGCAGCGGCGCGGCGAACATCGCGATAACGATGTGTTGTGACATGTGGGCGGCGAAAAGGTCGCCTGAGTAGTAATCGAGTGGTCCGGCCAGAGCCGTTGCCAGTAGGACGANGCCAAAGAGACTTGCAGTGAATTTATACCAAAAGGACGCGTCTGTGTCGGAGCGAGTTNCGAGGCGCGTTGCACCGATTAGATACGCACTTGCTAANAACANGAATAGTACGGCCGGAGGCGACGAGAAGTCCCATGCAAATGCGAACTCTCCGAAACTATTGATCAGGTCAGGCTTTGGGCCATCATTCATAGCGTCGGTTCATTCTTGGTATCTGCCACCCGTCATGGGAGCCAGTCTTGTAGGGATTTGGCTTATGCCTCACCCGGGTTTTTGACTTTTATGTGAGTCAGTGGGTGGNNACCGGAGAATATTAGTAATCCGATCAGTTTGGTGGCTGGTTACCAAATTCCAATAGCAGCAGGANTAGTGTGAATATGAAAATTCCAACGACCATGNCTGCCCCGAACAGGTATGTAAATAATCGATGATCAAATCGCAAGTGCATAAAGAAGGCGACCACGCCTACGAATTTCATAAGCGAAAGGATCAATAGTAATGGTATGTACCAGCTGCCCAACAATCCTCCGACACCGAACAGCCACACTTCGATAAGGGTGATGATGGCCAGGAAAAGACCTACAAGCCAGTAAAAGGCTGGTCCCGNATGGGAGACACCACCGTGCGTGAGGATTCGCAAAATATTGCCTAACCAAGCACCACCGATTGGACCTTCATAGGGTGGGTTCGGTTCATTACTGGCTGTGTGTGGTAGATTCCACCAACCGTTGCCGTCGTGATGGGTTAGTTTTCGCCAGAGACTGGCCATTATTAAATCCTCNGCCTATCTTTTGTCACTATCAGTGAGTAATTGATTCCATCCCAGGCGGTGGTCCGTCATTTGCCGATATCAGATAGATGACTGTAAAAATCACGATCCACACAATGTCGACGAAGTGCCAGTATAAACCTGCAATTTCGAGATCCAATGCGTTGTCGGCGCGGAGGGCTCCATTATGTGAGCTGTATGCGAGGAATGCCATCCAAATCACCCCGATTGTTACGTGGGCGCCGTGGATGCCAGTGAGTATGAAGAATGTCGTCCCGAAAATATTCGTTCTAGGNGTNAACCCNAAATGAGCGAACTCTCTAAATTCAACGAACTGGAATCCCATAAAAACTGAGCCGAGAAGAACGACCACCAGTATCCAAAGTGTTCCCTTGTTCTTTTCACCCTCCCTCACATAGTGAAGGCCCANGACCATTGCCAGAGAACTCATTAGCAGGACGAACGTAGACACCGATGTCACTGGGATGTTCAGGATTTCTGAGGGATACGGACCTACAAGGCTCTTGCCACGGTATACCAGATANGTGGCGATGAATGCTCCAAAAAACATCACGTCTGACCCNAGGAATGNCCACATAAGGAGTTTCCTGCTACTCAGGCCGNTTGAAGTGTCCTCTACCGGCGGATGATGTTCTGTTATTGCGGCCTGTGTCACGTTCGTTGAATCCTTGAGATGGAAATTGANCTCTTGTATTCCAAGATATTTATGTTGGGTCGTTTACCGGTTCCATTGACCAGCCGAGCAGGCCCCAGATGAATACCGGTGCACCCGCGGCGATCACATAGGTATTNGTCAGGAATCCGATGCCGAAAATCGAGACGCCTACGCCCACGATAAANGGATAGTAGGACTTGTCGGGGAGGTGAATCCCGCCGTGTCCCCCGTGGGCATCCCCGTGCTCTTCTGCATTATGGACTGCTACTGGGTCAGCTTCTTCAACTTCACGATCATGTTCGTTATGGTAGTACTCTGAGATGGTCTCGGGATGCTTTTTGAACCAGAAATCATCCCGATATGCCACCACTGGTACTTCGTCGAAGTCGTGCACTGGAGGGGGGGAGGATGTGGACCATTCAAGTGTACGCCCATCCCATGGATCAGCCGGGGCCACTTTTTTGTTTAGTCTGGAGTAGATTACGTTGATCATGAACAGGAGGATTCCTAATCCGAGTGTGAATCCACCAATTGTTGCAGCTAGGTTTGAGCCTTCCCATCCCATGTTTTCCGCGTATGTGTAGATGCGACGCGGCATTCCGTCCATGCCGAGCCAGTGTTGCGGGGCGAATTGAAGATTGAGTCCTATTATCATGAAGGCCCAACTGATGATGCCGAGCTTTTCGTTCAGGAACCAGCCAGTGAATTTTGGCCACCAGAAGTAAATTCCGCTGAATATTCCTAGTAGTGCTCCTCCTACGAGCACGTAGTGGAAGTGCGCAACGATGAAGTACGTGTCCTGTTGCTGGGAATCAGTTGGGGGNGANGCATGCATTACACCACTGAGCCCTCCAATGGTGAACATCGCGATAAACGAGATAGAAAACAGCATTGCTGTGTTAAGTTGGATATTACCTCGCCACATTGTGCCTAGCCAGTTAAAGATTTTTACCCCCGTTGGGACAGCGATAAGCATCGTGGACATAGCGAAAGCTGTGTTCGCCGCGGGACCAAGTCCAACAGTGAACATGTGGTGGCTCCATACAAACCATCCCATGAATCCAATTGCTATCCCTGCAAAGACCACGAACGGGTAACCAAACAACGGCTTACGGGAGAATGTCGGGAGGACTTCAGAGACGATGCCCATTGCGGGAAGGATCAGAATGTAGACCTCAGGGTGGCCAAACAACCAGAATATGTGTTGCCACATCACTGGGTCGCCCCCACCTAGAGAGTTGAAGAAATGAGTACCGTAAACACGGTCAGTTTGCAACTGGATACCTGCTACGGCCAGTATTGGCATAGCCAAGACTAGCAGCACNGAAGTGACAAGGGTCATCCAGGTGAACACAGGCATCTTGAACATGCTCATGCCGGGTGCGCGCATGTTCAANATTGTTACGATGAAGTTGAGTCCGGCCGCAATCGATGCGACACCCAGGATGTTCAGTCCAACGACCCAGTAAGTCATTCCTAGACCAGGGTTGAAGGTTACACCTGAGTTGGGTGCGTATCCAAACCATCCGCCGTTTGGCGCATTGCCTGTGATAAAACCAGCATTNATGATCAGCGTGCCGAAGAGGAATATCCAGTAACTAAGTGCATTGAGGCGTGGGAAAGCGACGTCACGGGCACCTATCTGTAGTGGAACTAGCCAGTTGAAGAAGGCCGCTGACAAGGGCATTACGACTAGAAATACCATTGTCGTACCGTGCATGGTGAAAAGTTGATTGTAGAACTCAGGCCCGATGAACGTGCTCTCCGCTGATGCGAGCTGTATACGGATCAGCAGTGCCTCGATCCCACCAATGAGGAACCATGCAAACGCGGTTATCCCATATAGGGTTCCTATACGTTTGTGGTCGACTGTTCCAATCCAGCTCCANATCCCCGTTTCAGCTTGAGGTCGGGTGAACAGTCTTGGGAATGTCAGTGCATTTGTTGTCACTAGTCAGCTCCGCTGCAGATTCGTATTTTGGTCTGCATAGGTGGTTACTTTAAGGTCTTCAAATAAGTTANAAGGGCATCAATTGAATCGTCACCGAGCTTCTCCCAGTTNGGCATNANNCCTGGNGTGNACNCATCNACGATAAATGCATCGGGTTNTCTCAACGATTGCTCAAGATATTCATCGGCGCTCAGGCCATCGACGCGGCTGCCGGCTCGGTCGCCGACTCCAGCCAGTCCTGGGCCTACGATTTTGTCATCGCCCGTTGAGTGGCATGCTGAACAGTTGGTGACGAATATTTCAACAGCGTCAACGTCCCCATCACTGGAAGTATCGGAGATCTCATTTCCAGTGCCGGAACCCGGTTTTAGCGATAATAGGTATGCAGCTATATCTGAAATTTCATCGGCGGTCAGTTTTGCTTTACCGTCAGCAGTATTGTAAATAGCTGCGTGATCCTGCATACGAGTGCCGATTTTTATTGTAGACGGGTCGGTGATCCACTCAACAAGCGATTCTTGATTAAGGTCTTTTATTCCGGCAGCCAATGTTGAACGAGTTCCGAAGTGCGTGAGGTTAGGTGCAGAAACTATGGCTGAATTTTCGATATCCGACACCCAGCCGTTCCAGCGTGCTTGCTGAGAGCTTACTTCCTGTGCATAAGATCCAGGTGATGTTGAATTATTAGTGTGGCACGAGGAACAATTTCCCGCGAATAAGCTCTTACCAGAAGCTTCGGGTGAACCAGCGTCGGGCGTATCGGGTGCTGTGTGCATACCTGCTATCCAGGCATTGAAATCTTCTTCGGTGTCTACGATCACCCTGAATCGCATATGGGCGTGCGCTATTCCACAGAATTCTGCGCACTGTCCGTAGTACTCTCCTACCTCGTCACCCATCATCCACAGGTAGTTGTCATTCAGCGGGACCATGTCAACTTTGCCGGCGATTTTTGGAACCCAGAAACTGTGTATGACGTCCTGAGATTCGAGTTTGAATCCCACTGGACGGTTTACTGGAATATGGAGCTCGTTGGGGTTGCGCCTGATGTCAAAAGTATCGGGATCGTCAAACATAGACTCGTCGCGGTTGATGGACGGGTACCAGATAACAACCTTCTCTCCCTTTTTAATGGCCTGCCCACCGAGTTGGGTGTCGGCCGTGGCGGTGCGCCGAAAGTGGATCACAGCCGGATTGTAGCGCAGGACTTCTTC
>PBRL01000056.1 GCA_002725925.1 Chloroflexota bacterium | reverse complement strand
GAGCTCTCGGGAACCTGTCCGTTACGCCTGACCAGATCTCCCCTCAATTCGTGGCCTTTACCATCCGTGAAGTCGGGGATCTCCTGATCCGGGGATTCAACGACGATCAAGCTCCGGGCAGCTACTGCCGCTTCGATATTGCGTAAATTGTTCATTCCCACAGCCATCGGGCAAAGCACGACGTGATCAGCTGCCCGGACCAGTTCGATGTGTTCGGAATGCTGGCTGTCGTTAATGGCGAAAAACGGTGGTGCACCAACGTATTTCACGCCCAGCCGTTCGGCAGCCTCGCGATCCGAATCGCCGATCCCGAGGACGCCAATGGTCACGGTGTAACCTGAAACTCGCAACTGGTACATCAACTGACGTCCGGTTCCCGCCCCGCATATTAGATGCACGGTTCTGCCGGTACCTATCAATTCCCGTTGACTCGAGTTTTCGCTGCCAAGCACCAGTACATGCGGTTTACCGGTGACCGGATCGGGTTCAACAAGTCCTTCGATATTGAAAGCAGTGCGGAGGTTTTCAGGTGTAAGAACTTCCCACGGGGTGCCTTCGGCGATCTTGTGCCCCCTGTACAGAACCAGCAGCCGGTCACAGAATCTGGCAGCGAGCGACAGGTCGTGCATTATCACGATTACGCCGGCCTTTCGCCCGTCAGCTTCTTCTCTGACAATATCCATCGTGAGTATCTGGTGGTGAAGATCAAGAGAAGCCGTTGGCTCATCCATGAGCAGCAGGTCGGCCTGCTGCACGAGGACACGGGCCAGTACTACCCTCTGGCGTTCGCCTCCCGAGAGCGTGTCGAGGCGACGATTGGCAAATTCCGCCGTCCCCGTACGCCCCATTGCCACGTATGCCATTTCACGATCGTCAGCACCTTCGAGTTCAAAACGTCCCAGGTGCGGGTAGCGCCCCATTAACACAGTTTCGAGCGCTATGAAGGGATGCTGTTCGGCCTGCTGCGGCATGTACGCCATCATCCTGGCACGATCACGGTACGACAGCTCGCTGCCAGGCAACGAGTCGATCTGCACGCTGCCGGATTCAGGGTCCAATAGGCCCGCAATGGTGCGCAGCAGCGTCGTCTTGCCACTGCCGTTGGCGCCGACAATACCGAGAACTTCCCCTCGCCTGACCTCCAGTGAAACCGAATCAACGATTGTCTGTCCGTCAAGCATCGTTGACAGGCCTTCAACTCGTAAAAGGAAAAGGGACGTATCTCGAAGTCCTGCGTATTCAGCTGCAGCTGAAGGGATCATGTAATTTTACTCACTAAAATTCCGGAAGCTTTCAAACGTCACTCCTGAAAAAACTGAATGGAAGAGCAGGGCTGCCAGTTGCTCAATTCCGGTGACATTCCAATGTGAAAGAGTCGTGTGGTACCTCGGCATCACGTAGTAAACCTTTCCGTTTTTTACAGCTGGCACTTCAGCCAGCGCCGGACTTGACATCAGTTCTTCGATGTAAGCGTCTGCACCGCTTTTCGGCTGAGGCACGATGATCACATCCGGGTTTATGGCAGCGATCGACTCGATACTCACCTGCTGATGGCCTTCAATCCCGGAGTCAGCCGCAGCATTGATGCCCCCGGCCTGTTCGATAATTCCTCCTTCCGTTGTATCCGACCCGGCTGCGAAGCTGGATGTGAACTTCGAGACGGAAAGTACGCGAGGTCGGGAACCTTCTGGCAAAATATCCGAGATAAACTGCATCCGGGATTCAATCTGGTTCACTAGTTCAAGTGCTTCCACCTCAGCACCGATCATGTAGCCGATCAACAGTATGTTGGGGACGTTTCCAAGCGCCGAGTTTTCAAGATTTGTCCTGGCGACCGGTATACCGGCATCTTTCATGAGAGCAACGGTATCGGCATTCGTGAACCGGGAGGCGATGATCAGGTCAGGCTCCAGACCGACGACTTCCTCTGGATCAAATCCAATCATTTTATGATCGGCGGACAGGGTCGCGATATTTGACTGCTCTTCATCAGTAAAGAAACTGTAAACGGCTGTCAATCGATCAAAATCCATCAATGCGGCCAAAATCTCGGAATGACCCAGAGACAGGGAATGGATTTTTTCGAGAGGCGCACCCAGGGTAATAACGCCCTCTGATGTTTCGACCGCACGGGGCCAGTCGAAATTCGTGGGATCCAAAATCCCATCGATACCGGCGAAACGGGAAAGATCCAGTTGTGGTGTCGGTTCTGCAGTTGCTTCCGGGGTCGAAGTGGGTGACGGTGTGGGCATAATCGTCGGCTCTGCGGTCGGATCGGGGCGGGACGCCGGAACCGACGTGGCGCTTGCTTCTAACTCTGGACCGGTTACCTTTGAAGCTGCTCCTTCCTTGCCGCCACATGCCAGCAGAGCAACCAATATCACAGGAGTGATAATCGTAAAAATTACCCAGCTGCAAAGAAGAGAGAATGATTCGATTTTCATTTCATTCCTTTCGATAATCATTCGGGTTAAAGCATCGATGCCCGCGAGCGATTTTGGATGAGCAGGTAAATAAAAAACGGTGCGCCGATCATCGCCGTAAGGACTCCTACCCTGAGTTCGGCGGGTGACAGGATGATACGGGCCGCAGTATCCGCCGCGACCATAAACAGTCCTCCTCCGAGCGCACTCAGCGGAAGCAGGACCCTGTGGTCTGCCCCGACTACCAGTCGGACTACATGCGGAACAACCAGCCCTACAAACGCTATGATTCCCGAAAAAGCCACCGCTGTACCGGTAATCAGGGACGCCGAGACCAGCAGGCTGTTGCGAACCATCCTTACCCGGACGCCGAGAGCCCGCGCTTCGTCTTCACTTACGAGCATCACATTCAGGTCCCGGGCCATGAAAACGGTTACCAGTGAGCCTACGATAATAATCGGGCCTGAGATCTGGACCGATTCCCATCTAGCGGTATCAAAACCACCGGTAATCCAGAAGATGATCTGGCGTTGGACATTCAGGTTGTCCGTGAGGATGATTATCGCTGTTGTAATAGCAGCCAGAAATGAACTCACGGCGACCCCGACGAGCAGAAGTGTTGCCATTGAAAATCGTCCGCCAATTGAAGCGATCCCAAAAACCACAGCCATCGATAGTGAGGATCCGATAACCGCGAAAAGCGGGAGAAACAGCGTCGAGATACTACTGACCCCGGACGCGATAGCAGCAACCGCACCAACCGCTCCCCCGCTTGACACGCCAATGATCCCTGGGTCGGCCATGGCGTTACGGAACAGACCCTGCATTATTCCACCGGCGATACCGAGCGCTGCGCCTACAAACAATGCAAGAAATATACGAGGCAGCCGAATGCTCTTGATTATTGCGTACTCTGTGGGTTCCGCGGTTGAGTCACCTATTCCAACCACTTCAAACAGCGTCGATATCGCGTGGCTGAACGGAATATTGACCGGCCCTACCGCCGATCCGACGATGACCATTAGAACCGTTCCGATCCCGAGCACCACAACACCAGTGAACAGCCGCCTCAGTACGGTCGACCCCGTGACTGTCTTATCAACGCTATTTTCAATCCTGACGGACAAAAAAACCCCTGACTGCTCCATCAGGGGCTCGCAGATGCCGCAACATCGGTTACGGACTGTAGGCGAAGTCACCGTGAGGCCACACCCTAGGCGGGAGGCAGTCACTCAAAAGCTCCCCGGCAGGTCTCCTGGCTTTCGGGTTATCGAATCGAGTTTAATTTCGACTCGTCGATTGAATCACGCCTTCCCATCAATGTTTTTGACAGTGGCTTTGTTGTGAATCAACTTCCCGGTCACAGTGGCGCTACCGCGGCGGGTTCTCACCGCCTTCCCTTTTATTCTCAACGTTTCATTAACGTTTTAGAAACCGAGGAACCATCCATATTCGTTTAGTAAGTCGAGACTAATCTCAACCCACTTACGTGTCAACATAATACAGGCGATCTTTTAACAACACTGAGTCGCCAAGCTAAGCTCACGGCCAAGCAGTGTTTATCAATCGACAAAAACTAATTGATAAGTTAATTTCAGCAAGATTTGTCTACTTAGGTTAAAATTGCAGTCAGGCCAATTGGTTCATCAAAAATGGCATGTCGCCATATACATTGATCTTGGTTGCTCGGAGCCGATACCGCATGAGTCCATCTTCATCAGGAAAGAAAAAAACTGCTGGTGCCACAGCTAGCGAAAATCCCAGCGCAGATGTAGCCGACGAAAGTTGCGTTCACCACTGGGTAATCGATCCACCAAATGGCGCGGTCAGCCAAGGTCACTGTAAAGCCTGCGGTGAGAATAAGGAATTTCGCAACTCATTCGAATACTCATCCTGGTACGGCAATAAAGCCCCGGGACCAAAAAATAAGGCTCCTGGTACCAAAAACACCGAAGCCCCAAAGTAAAAACCAACCCGGTGAAACCGCCTATCTGAACAGGTCTTGATTTGCAGGTCGTAATAACCGGGTTTTAGAGTGATCGCCAGGGTTCCATTTAACACCTCGTACTATCGCGGCCGGAACTCTTCCTGCCTCACCCATTACGAGTTGAGCCATGGAAGCTACCTCATCTGCTAAAGAAACAACACTAGTCGTCATCTCGCGATTAAAATCGTCCTCTGTACCCCTCAGATCTTGTAGAGGATCAAAGCCTGCAATCCCGATTGCAACATTAATAGAACCCTCTCGCCACGGTCTATTAAACGTATCAGAAATCACAACACCGACCTTGCGGCCCGTTCTACGGAGGAAAGCACCTCTAATGATCTCAGCCGATCGATCTGAATCCACTGGCAAAATAGTAACCGTTTCATCACCTTCTATGTTTGAGTGGTCGACGCCCGCGTTGGCACATACGAAGCCATGATGAGTCTCAACTATCAGGACACCTTGCACAGCTCGAACTACCCGTGTTGACTGATCGAGGACAATCTGAACCAATCGCGGGTCCTTTCCAACAATTTGAGCTAATCGGTATGCTTCATCATTAGGGGTTTGAGTCGAAAGCTCTACTACAGCATTCTCCGACTTTGAGACGATCTTTTGCGCAACAACAATCAAATCTCCAACGCACGGTGGGGTATCGTTCATCAAACACTGATCCGATATCAAATTGCCAATATTTTCGCCACTAACGATCTCAGGTAAACCAGGGATCGGTATAGCCCTTACTCCATCATCCATAGTCATTTGAAGATCATGCATTTAACGCCCACTTGTTGAAAATCTATCGTTTGGGACCAATCAAAGTCTTTGCCTTTTATGAAATTGAATTTTGAGCAGGAGAATAGTTTTTCGGTCAAAAGAAAAGGGACCCGACACTCGGATCCCTTTCCAAACTTACACAATTTCGTCTCGTAATAGCTATGAGATGTCTCGCACCCACAATACACGACGAACTGTAAGAGAACCGGTAACAACCAGAACGATCCCAGCCATCAGGGCCAGAAGCAAGATAGTTACGCTCGGGCTATACCCACCTGTTCCCGGTAAAGCGACACCGCCACTAGCTGCTGCTCCAGGAGCCGCAACATCAAGGCCTATGGCGAACGACGAGAAGCTAGATGAAGTACCACATACGGTTCCAGTGCCGACATTTGCACTGCTGTTCAATGACACCCACTCGGTTCCGGTGTATCGCCAGATTCCCAAACCATCGGGACCACCAGCTGCGCCATTAAGGTCGTCCTGAGTGAACGGCAAACATAATTCAGCAGGCTTAAGCAAACTGTACGTAGTCTGCACAGCCCCGGTAGCATCGTACCACTGAACATTAACCGCTGAGCTACCAAATGTGAATGTTCCAGAAGAAGCCCCTTCAGTAGCAGCTGCTGGCGGGGACGGCAGACCGGACGAAGCAACAGTAACAATACCTACCGCCGCAGCTGTGCCATTGGCAATAGCACCAGCCGGCACAGTAATCGATGCAGTGCCGTCAACCTCAGTAAACGATCCACCAGCGGATGGAATGATGATTCCTACATCAGCCGCCGTCAGACCATCAGGTACGATCTCAGGAACTGGAGAAGGGTCAGTATACGTGGGTGCAGGATCAGCAGAGGCCAGAGCATTCACGTTTAGAATCATCGAAAGAGTCCCGGCAGCCGGGTGAGTTTCCGCATCTCCACTAGATTGTGTTGCCGTAACGGTAATAGTTCCTGTACATGCACCACCGCTACTGGCCGTGACGGTAGAACTCGGCACACTTGTAGTGGCAGATGCGTGCGATCCACAAGTGCCACCCCACGTGTAAGTGACATTAGCTAAGGCCGTATTAACGTCACCATTTTCGTCGTAGGGATCCACCGTTACGATGAACACATCGCCTGCTTGATGGGTACTTGCAGTACCAAACTTGAGGTCTTTTAGATTCGTGCCCGTTGCCTGGGCCGAGACATGTTCGGAGGTCAACCCTGCGAACGACGTCATGAATAGAGAAACCAAGCCCACCAAAACGAGAGAAACTACCAACCGCTTTGGAATTGCGGAGCTTAGCATCGGCGCCCTCCTGNAAGTTTCTTTGNACAAGANACTTCCTTTTTCATAATTTGCGTGCACGCGGACAAGNCCCACGAACGCAANTTCAANTTTTTATCTGTTCATCNCGCGAGAACATCCGCCCAGGCNCAAAACCCAAACCGATTACGCNCGGAGACTTACATTTTATACTTATAACCAACAAATTACCGCAGGATCATCCAACNGCACTCGGTCAAGATACACCAACGTAAAAACGCCAGTCAAGACGATTNGNCCACGCCAAACTCCTTGTTTAACGCACCTTTNGAATCGCTNCGATGTCTTTTTGAGATCACCGACGACCNTAATCAACGTATCAACGTCCCGTTACGTAACCATTACCAAACTACCCTAAACACCAAGTATGTAGAATCGTTATTGAGTATAAATAATAACCCGAATCACTACATACTCTCTCGTAAGGAGCGTTACACCAATATGGATCTAGGGATTAATGGCAAGGTTGCACTCGTTACCGGTGGAAGCCGTGGGCTTGGACGTGAATCAGCNCTTCATCTAGCCGCCGAAGGNGTAAATATCGCCATCTGCGCAAGGGGAGAGGAACAATTAAATCACACTGCNGCCGAACTCAGGGCAACAGGGGTAAATGTNGGGGCATATATCGCAGACCTCGGAGNCGAGAACGAATCANCCACACTGACATCGAAGGTTGAATCTGATCTTGGNCCAATAGAAATCCTGGTCAACAACGTGGGAGGAAGCCTTGGAACATCNGACCTGGTAAATTCTTCTCTTGAAGATTTTCANAANGTTATGGACACNAANTTATGGTCGGCAGTNTCACTGATGAAACTGGTAGTCCCTGCAATGCAACAGCGAGGCTGGGGACGAGTTATCAACATTTCGTCGATATACGGCCGAGAATACGGTGGAACCGCACCTTACATGACAGCCAAGGCTGCAATGATAGCTGCCTCAAAACATACGGGTATGATCGTCGCCAANGATGGAGTAACGGTAAATTCTATCGCCCCTGGCTCAATCCTGTTCCCTGGAGGCAGTTGGGATCGGTTTATCGAAAACAACACAAATGAGGCAGTTGACGAGTTTATCGATCGCAATCTTCCAATGGGCAGATTCGGCTGGCCCGNACCTATAGGCGCTNCCGTAGCGTTTCTTGCTTCTCAGCAAGCTGATTTGATCACAGGCGCATGCTTCAATGTCGATGGTGGCCAATCGCACAACCTGTTCTAGTNNCAATTGGCCTCGACTTCACAGCCCANATACAACAGACTAACTGCTCGTNGAAAAGTGAGAGCCCCTGGCAATGTGCCAGGGGCTCTCACTTTTTAGTTAACCTGAAATTTAACTAATCTTGTCCGCCTGAATGAAAACATTCACATNAATTAATAACGTGTCTTAGGATACTTCTACCACAGCACCAGCTTCTTCAAGTTTAGACTTGGCTGCATCAGCGTCATCTTTCGAAGCTCCTTCGAGAATGGGCTTAGGTGCAGCCTCCACGAGATCCTTGGCCTCCTTGAGACCCAACGGGGTCAGCTCACGGACAGCCTTGATAACGGAAATCTTATTCGCCCCGATATCCTTGAGCACAACATCAAATTCGNCTTTTTCCTCAACCGCACCGCCCTCAGCGTCTCCGCCAGCGCCTGNTCCCGAAGCAACTANAACTGGCGCAGCTGCGCTTACACCAAATTCTTCCTCAAGGGCCTTCACAACATCGGCAAGATCAAGTACAGACATTGTTTTAATTTCTTCGATCAGATCTTCTTTACTTAGGGCCATTTTTGGTTTCTCCGATTTCACCCAGGAAATATTCCCGGAATTTTATTAGTTGTTATTTTGATCAATTAGTAATGAATTATGAATNACCGGTCATATTGAGCTACTTACGCAGCAACTATGCGGCTGAACCTTCTTGTTGATTATCAACGTGACGCTGCAGCACAGTAGTCAAAGCCCTCACAGGGCCACTCATCACCATGACAAGCCCGGTAATAGGACTGCTCATCGAACCAAGCATCTTCGCAATCAGTTCTTCTTTAGAAGAAAGCTTTGCGAGAGCCTCAACCCGATCGGATGTCAACACCTCAGAATCGAGCATTCCACCAATAATTTTGATGGGNAGGTCATTATCTCCAGNATATTTAACAAAAGCTTTGGCAGCACTAGCCGGGTCACCTTCAGTAACCACAAANCCAATTGGGCCATTCATGATTTCTTTGAGCTCAGATCTGCCGGCCTCGTCTGCTGCAATACGGGCAAAAGTGTTTTTCACAACCTTGAACCGCGCACCAGTGCTTCGCAACTCCTGGCGAAGACCAGTCATCTGCNTCACATCGNNTCCGCGATATTCTGCNACAACAACAAGTGGCGAAGACGAAAAGATTTCTTTCATTTCCGCAACCAGCTCTTTACCTTTATCGGTTGGCATTCCACCTCCTAGCTGCGTCCACTTCAGTAGAAGGTTTGATTTCGAAATGCAATAGCAAATCTAACAAAAAAACCCCGGAGCNTGGTCCAGGGTGAAATACAATGGCATGATCAACAACGCCTGTATATTCGGACCTCGGATGGTGCTTCGGCATTACCCCGCTACTGATAATTCATCACGGGACCAACTGTCTGCGGTCGCAGTATTTAACTGTAGATCTCTATTGTAACTCGCTACGGTCTCAAAAACTAATTGCATNCAAAAGAAATCATAAATATTTTCACAGATATATCAGTTCGACTGGGTAAGTTTTTCTAGTTCACCCTGATCAAGCTTGAATGCTGGACCCATTGTTGTGCAAAGAGTTACGCCTTTTACAAGCGGTCCTTTTACTCCCTCAGGCTTTGCCCTGAGTATAGTCGAATAAACACTCATAAGATTGTCGAGGATTTGCTTNTCNTCAAAGGCCACCGTGCCAATTCGCACGTGTATGTTAGCCCCGCGATCAAGTCGAACCTCTGCTCGACCCTTCTTAGCGCTTTCAATCGCTGCCTTGACATTACCNGGTTGNACAACCGTNCCNGTCCGCGGGTTCGGCATCAAACCCTTGCGACCTAGGTATCTCCCGAGCTTGCCGATCTTACCCATTTGATCAGGAGTAGCTATGGCCACATCGAATTCAGACCAACCTCCTTCTATACGCTTAACCAATTCATCGTCAACTACGTACTCTGCCCCAGCATCAACCGCTGCCCGAGCTGCATCTCCCTGCGCAAAAACGAATACTCGAACATTTTTTCCTGTGCCGTGCGGCAATTCGGCGATTTCACGCATCTGCTGGTCAGAATGACGAGGATCTGCTCTTGTCGCAACATGAAGCTCGATCCCTTCAGAGAATTTCACCTTAGAAAATTCTTTAGCCAGAGCAACAGCCGAATCAGGCGCGTGGAGGCCTGTCCCAGCCGCTTCTGCTGCAGCGTTGTAACGCTTCCCATGTTTTGCCATCCATTTAACCCCCGACGACTAACCGAGCTCCCCCTGAACCGGGGTCATTACGCTCGTGCCGACTGTTAATAACTAGTCAATAACTTCGACGCCCATGCTTCGGGCACTGCCTTCAATAATCCTCATCGCCGACTCGATATCTTTTGTGTTGAGGTCTGGCATTTTAGTNTCTGCAATCTCACGAATTTTAGNTCGTTTGATATTGCCAGCCACTTCAATCCCTACAGAACCTGATCCTGCANGAATACCAGCTGCTTTTTTTATCATGTCGGAAGCTGGTGGCGTCTTCANTTCCATGGTGAAAGATCTATCAGCGTACACAGTTAATTCAACTGGAACGATATTGCCTACCAGAGAAGCAGAGCGTTCGTTATATTCCTTCACAAACTGCATGATGTTGACACCATGCTGACCAAGCGCTGGACCAACTGGAGGAGCTGGAGTTGCGCCACCAGCAGGTAGTTGTAGTTTGATTACTGTCGTGACTTTCTTAGCCAACGTAACGTTCCTTCGTTTCTAATCTCAATTAATTAAATGAGGGCCGACTATCCAATAGCTACGACTTCTCAATCTGAAGAAAGTCGAGTTCAACCGGCGTCTCTCGCCCGAAGAACGAAACGTGCACACGCACTTTGCCGCGGTCTACAAGTACCTCATCAACCGTGCCCATGAAGTCAGCGAAAGGACCATCTTTAATTCGAACGGACTCTCCGGACTCGTAACCTATGCGAACGCGCGGAGCTTCGGAAGTCATCCGGCTCATAATTCGATCCACTTCTGAATCTTCTAACGGAACAGGCTTTGGACGTTTCTCACGTTCGTCTTCAGCAGATATAAACCCTGTCACACCTGGGGTGTTACGGACAACGTACCAAGATTCTTCATCCATAACCATCTGGACAATTAAGTAGCCCGCGTACATCTTTTTCTGAACAGTCTTACGTTCGCCTTCACTGATTTCCACTTCCTCCTCAGTCGGAACCACTACGTTAAGAATCTTATCTTTCACATCCATTGTGGACACTCTCTGTTCAAGATTCTTCTGAACGCGATCTTCCTGACCTGAGTAGGTATGAACGATATACCATCGAGCTACGGTGCCACCTGTTGTGCCGCTTTGAGTAGTCATATCTATTCTATGTTCCTGAAAATATTGCAAGAACTCTAGCGAACAACATATCTACTAGGCCTAGAAACAGCCCTATAGTTGCAGAAAGCGCTATAACCATCAAAGTAAGACGAGTTGCTTCCTGTCGCGTCGGCCAGGAGACCTTTCGAAGCTCTGAGAATACCTCGCCAAAGAACCTGAAGATCGAAAATCCTGCAGATCCCGATACCCCCGGTCCGGATGTACTGCGTACTGGTGTTCTTGCCAACGAGACCCTTACCTTTTTTCTCGAAATACTTGCGGCTTACGGCACACCGGGCAGAATTTCTTCAATTCAATGCGATCTGGGGTGTTACGCCTGTTTTTTTCAGTGTTGTATGTGTAAGCCTTGCACTCAGTACAATTCATATCAACTAGTGTGCGGACTCCGCTTTTCTTAGCCATAAATGCGCTCTATTAATCCTATCCGTTATATCGCCCTTGCAGTAAAAGAAATCTCGATCCAACAAGCGAATAGCCCAATTCCCGAGATCCCTTTAGTTTTTCAAACCGAAACCTGCCGTCAGCGACCACCAAGAACATCAGCAACTGTTAACGACTGATTTCAATAGTTAATCCAGGACTTCAGTAAACACGCCCGAACCGACAGTACGCCCACCCTCGCGGATGGCGAATCGCAAGTTTTCTTCAAGCGCGACCGGATACCCGAGCTCAATTTCCATGTCTGTGTTGTCGCCGGGCATGACCATCTCGACCCCAGCCCCCAGATTAATCGAACCTGTGACATCGGTCGTTCGGATATAAAACTGAGGCTTGTAACCAGGGAAGAATGGAGTGTGTCGTCCACCCTCGTCTTTAGTTAAAACATAAACTCGGGCCTTGGCTTTAGTAGAAGGGTTGATGGATGATGGCTTTGCCAATACTGCCCCACGTGAAACTTCCTCACGTTCGATACCTCGAATCAAACATCCGACTGCGTCACCAGGTTGACCTTCTTCCAGGGTCTTATGGAACATCTCCACTCCGGTAACCACAGTTGAAACCGTGTTACCAAACCCAACAATTTCAATCGGGTCACCAGTCTTTACGATACCACGCTCAATTCGACCGGTAACAACAGTGCCACGACCCTTAATCCCAAATACATCTTCAACAGGCATCAGGAAAGGTTGATCTACGTCACGTTCGGGAATGTCGATGTAGTCGTCAACAGCTTGCATAAGCTCGTGAATAGACTTAACCCATTTGTTATCTGCGTCTTCGTGGTTCTCCAATGCTTCAAGCGCACTAACTTGAACAACAGGAAGGTCATCGCCGGGGAAGCCATTCTTAGAGAGTAGTTCTCTCACTTCAAGTTCGACGAGTTCCAAAAGCTCGTCATCGTCGACGGCATCTGACTTGTTCAGTGCCACTACCAGTTTCGGAACGTTGACTTGGCGAGCTAGCAGGATGTGTTCATAAGTCTGCGGCATAGGACCGTCAGCGGCCGATACCACGAGAATAGCGCCATCCATCTGCGCAGCTCCAGTAATCATATTCTTGATGTAATCAG
Source organism: Chloroflexota bacterium (assembly GCA_002725925.1). Taxonomy (GTDB): domain Bacteria; phylum Chloroflexota; class Dehalococcoidia; order Lucifugimonadales; family Lucifugimonadaceae; genus Lucifugimonas. Next base: position 848 of record PBRL01000056.1, on the reverse strand, counting down.
CGTGACCTGGACAGTCGACGTGAGCATAGTGACGGGAGTCCGTCTCGTACTCCGTATGTGTTGTCGCGATGGTCACACCACGCTCCCGCTCTTCAGGGGCGTTGTCGATCTCGTCAAAAGCCTTCGCCTGAACGTTAGCTTGAGTGTGTGCAAGCACGTTGGTGATAGCGGCTGTGAGCGTCGTCTTGCCGTGATCTACGTGCCCGATCGTGCCGACGTTTACGTGCGGCTTACTTCGGTCAAATACTTGCTTAGCCATTAGTTTTATTTTGCTCCGTCTTCCGGAGTCTCCTATGCATTTGCTCTTACTCTGATATCGATGGTGCTTAGCTTGGAGCCCACACCGAGGATTGAACTCGGGACCTCATTCTTACCAAGAATGCGCTCTACCACTGAGCTATGTGGGCCCGACAAACCCTCCCCTAATAGGGCACACCCGTTACTAACCTGTACCATAATTCTGGTGCAGGGAGCAGGATTCGAACCTGCGAAGCCGTCAAGCGGCAGATTTACAGTCTGCTGGGTTTAACCACTCCCCAATCCCTGCCCAAACAAAAACTTTACCACAGCAAAACCCAATTTCACTGTACATGGCGTCGAAATTCGTAAGGGTTTTCAAGTGTTCGCACCAGCCATTTTATATTGGAGCCCTAGGAGGGATTTGAACCCACGACCTACTGATTACAAATCAGTTGCGCTAGCCACTGCGCCACTAGGGCCTCTTAGATCGAAAAAAGATCTATATTGATAGTATCCATCGACATAAACTCTGGTCAATGATCTGAACTACCAAATTGTATTCTAAGCGGACCTTCCTATCTTGGTCGATACAGTCCACGGGTTATGCG
>PBRL01000055.1 GCA_002725925.1 Chloroflexota bacterium | reverse complement strand
GTCCCCGGATCCTACTCACGAGCCTGCGCCAATCAGGCAGTTGCTGAAGCCGATTTGGTTTTCTTCATTGGTAGTCATACCGGCGGGCAGGTCACAAATGACTGGAAGCTCCCACGGGCAAATACAAGAATCATTCAAATGGATATCAATGCTGCTGAGCTGGGACGATCATTCCCAATTGAAGTAGGTCTTCAATCGGACATTCAGGCAGGACTTCAAAAAATGCTCCGTTCGACGGGCGAAGTTGGAAAGGCCAGTGATGAACAGGATCGGGCGTCTTGGGTAGCCCATGTTCAAACCTTGGTGGATGACTGGAAAGCCAGCGTAGATCATCTGTGGAACTCTGATGACATGCCTATGCGAACCGAACGATTATCTAAAGAACTAGCTGATCACCTTCCTAGCGACGTAATCCTAGTGGCTGACACAGGTCACTCAGGTATCTGGACAGGAACAATGATAGATTTCTCAAGTCCCGATCAATCATTCATCAGGTGTGCTGGTTCCTTAGGTTGGGCATTCCCTGCTGCATTCGGGGCTAAAGCAGCTGCGCCTAATCGGCCTGTGATCACGTTCGCTGGCGATGGGGCTATGTGGTATCACTTCATGGAGATGGACACCGGCGTCCGTTATGGCTTGAATACGGTAACGGTTGTGAACAACAATGCCTCACTGAACCAGGAGCGTGCGTTAAACGAACGCAATTACGGTAGTCCCCTTCCAGGCTCAGACGAACTATGGAAGCTGACCAATGTTGACTTTGCTGCTATGGCAGAACAGATGGGCGGCTTAGGAATCACAGTAACCAAGCCTGCGCATTTTGAAGGGGCACTGGATCAAGCATTAAATGCTGGCAAACCCGCGGTAATTGATGTGAAAACCAATATAGACAGTATCGCTCCAAAAGCCTGGGACTAGCGAANNNAACTTTTACAAGAATTANAAACAGGTNCNAGNNANNATTANGNNTTGCNNTCCTNACANCCTGTCCTGAATCAACACTCACTTCTAACANCATGGAGANATAAATGCTCGCAGCTGGAACGGGACGGACCGANATCACACCACCGATCGGAATAGCNCACGCAGGTTGGGGCGCACAATCTCATGAAGGNGCCGAGGGTATCGACATGCCCCTGACGATCACTGCACTCGTGATCGAGTCGAGTGGCAATACANCGGCATCAGAGCGCATCGNAATTCTNGATATCGACACTTGNATGCTGGTAGATGCCTACGACCTCGTTATCAGGCGTGCNGTGAATGAAGCAACAGGAATNCCCNGCTCCAATCAGCGCATAGCGTACACACACACTCATTCAGGACCAATAGAGGGCCTGTCCTGGATAGTGCAGGGTTCAGAAATGATTAAGCCATGGTTCGATTCAATGGGCCCAGCCTCAGTCAAAGCCGTCGAAGAAGCAATATCTAAACTTACTGATGTCCGTGTTGATTCCGGGGCCGGACATTGTGAAATCAACATCAATCGTCGCCCTGTCAGTCATACCGGTGAGGTTTTTACAGGTCGCAACCCCAGTGGGTTTGTTGATCATGAAGTACTGGTCACTGCAATCGATGATCTCGATGGCAAACCTGTCGCAACTTTAGTCAACTACGCCTGCCACCCAACCATCATGGGACCTGAAAACCGCCTAATCACTCCGGACTATCCAGGGGTAGTGCGAGAAACCGTCGAAAATATCATCGGCGGCACATGCTTATTCCTGCAGGGAGCGGCCGGTAACCAGGGCCCGGTAGAAGGATATACCGGTGATACCGCTGTTTACCGACGGCTTGGAAAACAACTCGGAATAGAGGCTTCCAGAGTTCGTCTCAACATCGATCCCGTACCNAGAGAAGAGAAACTTGAAACNATTTTGGCCTCTGGCGCTGACCTAGGCATCTACTCNTTCGATCAGGTGGGAGAATCCGATGATTCNNTNGGCTCGCTCGATTCTGTAGCCTCACTCGCCATCAAGGAAATGCCTCCAGAATCAGAGGTGCAAGCCAATTTCGACCGTATAACGGCCAACCTTGATAACGTGCGAANAAATGGAGGCACTATTGACGAAATAAAACAGGCCGCATTCCCAGCAAAACGCGAAACCCTTCTACTGCGCCATACGCAAACATTTGGAAGAGGAGGAGGAACGCGCGATATACCGATCCAAGTGATTCGCATCGGAAACACCGCTCTGGTTGCAATTCCGGTCGAGCCTTTTGCGGAAATCGGCACAGCAGTTAAAGAGCGATCCCCTGCTGACTGGACATTATTTTCTGGGTACTCGAACGGGTATTACGGATATTTACCCATGGCATACGCTTACCCGGAAGGGGGCTATGAAGTTGGNCCGACTGCGCCTTTTGAGCCCGGGGCGGCCGAACAGATGATTGAAGATTGTCTTGATGCAATTAACAAACTATGGAATCACGGCTAACACCCTTAGGAGGCCTAATCAAAGCATGACTGACACCCCTGATGGGCCAAAAATCGGAATATCGATAAGTAATTTCCGCGACTCAACGCTCAGGCGTGTGCGCCAGCTGGGAATAACCACAATTCACTCTAGTGGCGGCATNCCGAGTCCCAATACGAACTTTGGCGTTGAAAAGCACCTTCCATGGACCGAAAAAACTCTCGGATCCGACATGAAGGCCCTGCATACACATGGCATGAAGATGGGGGCCAAGATGATCACCGGATTCCCAAATGCCATCTATGGTCGACCAGGTAGAGACGAAGAAATCGAGGCAGTAATACAATCNNTCAAAGTCGCAGCNTTATTGGAGATGCCGGTGATCGAATATAACTGGTATGCCCACCGAGCTACCGANGGATACTATTTCGTAGAAGGTCGGGGCGGATCTAGGTATCGGGCGTTTGATTATCAAATGGTCGAAGGCTTACCACCACTGCCCGACGAGGGCGCCCACACAGCTAATGAGATGTGGGACAACATCACATATTTCCTTGAAGCGGTAATACCTATCGCATCGGAAAAAGGTGTTCGGTTTGCATTGCACCCTAATGATCCACCAGCACCAATCAGTAGAGGATCCGAACAAATCATGGGCAGCGTTGCTGGATGGAAGAATCTTGTAAGCATCGTAGACAGCACATCAAATGGAATAACGTTCGATTGCGGGGTGACGCGTGAACTAGGTGAAGATCCTGTAAACACAGCACGCTATTTCGGCGAACTGGATCGAATAAACCACGTGCACTGGCGAAACGTGATTACTGAAATCCCTAGACAAAAATATACCGAGGTGTTTTTAGACGAAGGTCAAGTTGATATGCAAGNCGTAATGGAAGAATTGGTCAGGCAAGGCTACCCACGAATGGTCTACCCAGAACATCCGCCGATCATTGATCACGACGAGGAGTTCAAGCCCAAACAATCTNGTGAGGGATACGCCGGTTTGGCTTANACNGTCGGTTACGCAAGAGCTTCTTTNAAAGCAGCNCTACGGGCGTAATCTGCTTCTTTACGTTCNAGGAACNAAAAAGATAGTATCCGTTTNACACAACTAGCAANCAAGCAAGAGAACCGACCATGTATAACCTCAACCACATCCATNTAAAATCCAACGATCCCGAGAAGACAGCNAAATGGTGGGTTGAAACGTTTGGATTCGAGATAGTGGACGACTCGACACGTGAAACAGGAGACCGATTCATCAAATGCAGGTCGGGGAATGGCGTTCCGGTCAATATATCTGGACCGTTAGACGGTCAAGTCCTTCCCACAAGCGACTCAGGTCCGAACTTAGGCCTAGAACACTTTGGATTCGATGTAGAAAATATCGATGATGAACTCGAACGGCTTTCGAAACTAGGAGCTCCCCTGGTCGATGGTCCGAACAAACTACCCGACGGCACTCGGTTTTGCTGGGTAAGCGCTCCGGACAATGTGCGAGTCGAACTGATCCAATGGCCTAGTTAAAACCCATTGGTTGGAACCCCTTACGTTATCAATGCCTAAATGAGGTACCCGTGTCGATTGTCAGGTTCAGAAAGATAAAGTAACTGCCCACGCTGTGGAGCAATAGGAAGCGTTGAACCGGTCCATGCAGACGCGGCGCCCGTCCACGGACCCATCGCAAGTAGAACTGACCCTCCCTCTACCATTGATCCATCTTCCAAGGTCACCCCTGCCGAATGACCTTGCCGCTTGCCACAAACGAGCCCAGTCACACGACCTGACACGATATTGGCTCCATATTTTTCTGCTGCCTGCATCGACGAATGAGTGAACTTATAAGAATCCAGTGTCGGCTCATCATTGGACAGCAAGCCACCGAGGACTCTATCTGTTACCCATGAATTAACCTGGCGTATATCCGAAGGTGAAATCCATTCCATTACATTCCCTTCAGTAGCACGTTCAACCTGCCAGGACTGCAATTCACTAACCCCCTCTTCAGTGATTGCACAGCGTAAAAAAGGTGTCTCTTCAAAACCGTAGTCGACTCCCGTCTCTTCCGGTAGAACCTTCGAAAGAGTCCTGTGTAAATCAAGGCTTTTTGGTGAAAGCGCTAACATCGCAGGATCGTTTGCATGTGAATAGGGAGTCAACCATCCACCAGATTTTCCAGATGCTCCACAAGCGACTTGATCAGCCTCTATAAGAGTGACTTTGTGATTGGCCTTAGAGAGATAATATGCAGTCAGACAACCGATAACGCCACCACCGACGATTAATACATCTGACAGAGATTTACCCATCGAATCTATTCCTGACTAGAGCAGCATTCTGAACTGCAATTACTAAATTCCTCACTGGCAAATTCTTCCCCTGAGTAAATGCCCGTCATTTTAGTCAACTGAAAAATCAGCGAAAACTGGACTGATCCATGCCATCTCCATGTCTTGCTGCACTATCTTGACCCAGTAAGGATTGACCCCGGGCTGCACATCGTCATCGATCACGGTAAACGCAGATCTGTCAGTGTCCGGTTCAGGAGCTAGTTCTAAAGTAACGCTCCTATTTGAATGCCCCAGATCTACCCGCATTGGTCCGTTAGCCAGCTGCTCAAGCGTACCGCCCACTCTTACGGAATCGCCCGGGGCGTGGGACATTCGGCGAAGAGCATTTTTTTCACCATGGTCAGCAAATGTCGGTCCGACAATTAGCGAAGAATTCATTGCTACAGTGATTTCTGACTCTGTAGATTGTGCCAGTTCGAACACTACGCCACTCGGGTAACCGCACGCCCAACCGTTCAGGGAAAGACGAGATGAACCAACCCGTTCATAATTTGATCTTGGACTGTCGAAACGGATAGACATTACGTCTCCTATTTCACCGTCGGCAACATCGACATGTCCATCCCAGCGAATACCGGAATAACTTGACCATCTACTGGCTCCATCCCAAAGTACACGAATCTTCTTCCCGGTTGCTGGAGCTGCAACAACTTCGGTGTGGATAAGATTCAACCCACGATAAACTTCAATTCGCTCAAGGGGTCCAGTACCCTCAACATCGACCTTGATTTCACATTTGCTGCCACAAGAATATTTTTCACCAATGAAGTGACCATCAACCGTAACTGCTGCCCTAATGCGCGCACCGGTTGTGGCGTAAAGTCGTTTGGCTTTCATGGCTTCGAGGATGCTCTTCAAGGTGAGCTGGTCTGCGTAGATACCTGTCAAACCACCCTTCGAATATCGACGTTCCTGGTAACCAGGTCTGTCATCTCCAGCGCGGCCAGTATGACAGTCGTTTCCACCAACAAACCCCATTTCGTATCCTCTCTCAATGGACTCTCTGAGAATCCATTCAAAAGAACCGTGAGTAGAGGTTACTTCAACTGCAGGCTCGAGAGATGGATCATGCCACTGCAAGTCGGCATGTTGGCCACCAACGTGCGGAGTTATGACCGTGTCTGTTCCGCGATAGTAGTTATGCAAGTCTCTTACATGGGGAAGATCTGACTCATCAGGTCTTCCCAGTCGTTCCGCTCCATTCCAGCGTTTCATAGGTTGATCGAATCGACCAAAGTAGACATTATGATGTCCACCTGCCTCCAATATTCCCGACCATTCAAAGCCGGGAAGTGGGACAAACCTCCCAGGTTCGTGAAATGCCTTTTCTTCCACCTGCTGAACTTCGTATTCATCAGTTGAATGCGCACTATCGTTTCGTTGATAACCTGCGAAATCTAACGCTGAGACATCCCGTGCATACCGGAAATAATCTCCAATCTTCGATGCATCGCCTATTTGTCCAGAATGTGGGTCTCCCCAAAAGAGCTTAAGAGCGGGTAATTGTTGAGCAATGCGTATTTGATTGCTGCTTGCGACTAGGTTATTTTCTCTGTCCTGCAGGTCGATACGAGTAGCGCCTTCCTCACTAAAAACCGCTCCTTCGACCCTATGCACACCTTCATCTTCCTCAGAGAATTCCAGACTGTTTCCTCCCGGAAGCACCAATCCTGGAGACGTCACTTCAACGGTCCCACGGTATTTCTGTGCTGGATTGCCCCATCTATCTGAGGCTTTGAGCTGCAACGCAAACTCTGACCCAAGTTCTATATCCGACGGCGCAATTGCGGATAATGAAGTAGCATCGCCACCAGTAACACGCAGTACTGCCGTTACGGCACTTCCCGTGCCTGCTTCAATTGCCTCTTGCGTAGGTGGATCCCATCGCGAGAGTACCGTATCTCCCCTAGTTTCAGCACCCATGGGAGTCCAACTGACTGCATCCCCGCCAGGATCCACCTCACATCGGAAATTACGACGAGATTCATAAAATGTCTGAGCACGTATCCCACGACCGCCATCGCTGGTGTCGCCAAGGATGATTTCTATGGCATCTCCCTGAGTTAAATTACCGGACATCACTGTTACGACGAAGGACTTATGATCCGGTGTATGTACAGATGTCGAACAGCCAGAAGGCGGTCTCACTTTCAAATAACCGTCGGCAGATGGATCGCCTACCTGCGGTTTAGCCCAGTCGGAATCTGAATCAGTCCATATGGTCAGAGTAGCTCCCTGTTGCAAACCGGCGGCGCCAGCAATATAACGTAGCGTTATACAAGCAAATTCACCGGCTTCAATTTGTTCCGGCGAAACAAGCTCCAACACTCCAAATTCAGCATCAGTTATTTGTTCCACGTCGCTACCCTCCATGATTTAACAATCCTAATCTGAAATTCAAGTGTTGCGCATAAATTTCCACCTGCTTCTTCATGATTTGCTCATGGTTTGAGTCATATTGACAGCTTGTCGGCAGGGTATATTAGGCAAAACTTCTAGTATTAACATGGTGTCAATCACCTGATTTTTTGAACCCGGAGAACCCGTTGTCACTTCCAATAGTTAATAAAAGCACCTTTGTTGGATTCTCAATATCCTTATCGGTTTTAGTGCCAATAATTTTTATGGGGTGTGAACTGGAAGCCGGCGCTCCAGGCGTGCCAGGGGCTGGAACACAAACGGCGCTTGAGGGGGAATTGTCAAAAGCCGAATCAACGATAGAGGCATTAAGAACAGAAATCGCACGTACTCCGGAAACAGACGAAAAATCCAAACAGACGACAGAAAATACTGTGGTCCCCGAAGATAAAGAGTCAAGTGAAGCTAAAGAGTCAAGTGAAGCTAAAGAGTCAAGTGAAGCTAAAGCA
>PBRL01000054.1 GCA_002725925.1 Chloroflexota bacterium | reverse complement strand
TGGCAAAAAACCCATTCGGATACTGTAACCACGGATTCTGCCAGGTCACTTACAAGTAAAAACCGCTGGCATTACACGCCAGATATTACAACCTGCAAGAAAGCAATGTTTCTTACGCAAAACCACTACTCATCAGCTCCGTCGACATCTTCAACATCGGCTCTAGTACCGCTGCCCCCCCGGAATGCTGGGATCAATAGCACAGGAGCAATTAGGGTCGTTACAACGGTCATGACAACCGCAACCCCAAAAATATCTTGACCAATAACACCTGAAGTAAGTCCGATCCCGGCAATGATTAGGGCAACCTCCCCACGCGGCAGCATCCCCAATGCCACTCTTGTAGCCCCGCGGCGGTTAAACCCGACTAGCAACGCTGGCAATCCGGAACCAGCCAACTTACTGAACACGGCAAATAAGGTCAAAACAGTCGCGAAACTCATAGCGACAGATAAGGAGGTATCCCCTGCCCCAAACGCAGTAAAGTCAACCTGCATCCCTATAACTACAAAAAATATAGGCACGAGAAAATTATTAACTGACCTCATCGGTACCTCAACCTGGTGCTTCAGCTCAGTACTGGAGAGAGCAAGGCCCATGGTATACGCACCGATTATCATGGCAAGCCCGAAATAAATCTCGGCCACAGCAGAGGCGATGAATGCCAAAGCAAGCGCCAGTACAAGGGCACCCCCCGCACTCTTAAACCAGAGCACTAATTTGGATATGTGATTAGCCACCAACGAGCCAATAACCATCAGGCCAAGCCAGAATCCGACTGCCTTGAGGAATATCACACCAATGGATCCAGCGGTCACAGCTCCTTCCTCGGAAATCCCCACAACAATTGCAAGGATGATTATGCCAAGCACATCATCCACCACAGCACCTGCAAGGATCGTCACTCCTTCAGGTGAATCAAGACGCCTGATATCTGCTAATACGCGAGCAGTTATACCGACAGAAGTCGCTGTCATGATCGCACCGACAAAAAGAGCAGGCGTCATCCCTGAGATCGAGTCCATACTTGCATAACCAAACATAACCGTGGCAGCAAATCCCATAGCGAAGGGCAACACCACTCCACCCGCAGCAACAGCCGTGGCAGGACGGACATACTTTATAAACTGGTTACGATCTGTCTCGAGTCCAGCCTCAAACAACAAGACTACCGCAGCGAGTTGAGCAACAAAGAAAAGCTGCGGTTCTACTGGCAGGCCACCACTCTCCCCATGAGGCAGCTCGAAGATCACTCCCCCACCAAACCAATGAATACCACCGAGCAAAAATGGTGAAATAAGAATTCCTGCACCCAATTCACCAAGCACAGGAGGAATTTTTAGATAGCGCTCAGAAACCTCTCCTCCAATTTTAGCCGCAACCAAAATGATGGATAAAAGAAGTATTAACTCTGCTACTACAGCAAGTGGACTTTCGTGCAATTTTCACACTCGTATTACTTAAACTAATAAATCAGATCACTAAACGTCTAAACTTAGCCTTAACATGACCATGGATCGATAAACCCTACCAAGACTCTACCGAGGTTGTCTGTTCCTTGCTCAAATATCAAAGTCCAGCCAGCACTTTTTCAGGCCTCCACCCAAGGCGCTCAGGTTCGAATATCAATATCGCGAGCAACTCTCCGCTAGGGGTATACGCCCTTATCCTTTCTCCAGGTCTATGCGCACCATTGTCACCAATGTTACTTATTGAAAGTGGTCGACCATGTCTTACCATTTCAACTAGAGATGTATTGAGATTTATCCTGCCCAAATGCTGAAGTGTCGTATCGATAGGCATCAATAAATCACGCCAATCACCGGAATCGGCAAGCTCGATGACATCTTCAATGCTTACCGTATCCTCTATCTTGAACGGACCCGCATGCATTCGTATCAAGCCGGTCATATGAGCGTGTGTTCCAAGCTTCTCACCAATATCGTGGGCAAGTGTCCTCGCATAAAACCCATGACTGCACTCAACATCCAGCACTAACTCTGACCCTTCAAACTGCACAAGTTCAAGACTTAACACCCTCATTGAACGTGGAGGACGTTCAACCTCAATACCCGCTCGTGCTAATTCATACAATCTTTTACCCTTGTGATGTAGGGCCGAATACATCGGGGGAGTCTGCAGAATTTCACCTTTGAAGCCCTCTAGAGCTTCAATGATTTGGTTACGTGTAACGTCGAAAAATTTAGCTTCCGCAGTGATCTCACCAGTTGAATCATATGTGTCGGTTGAAGAACCCAACAGCATGTTAATTCGATAAGACTTTGTACCGAGCAAAACGGTTTCTGCAAAACGAGTCGCCGAACCAATACAAATTGGCAGGACTCCTGTTGCTATCGGGTCTAAAGTTCCACCATGCCCAATTTTTTTTGATCGCGTTACGCCCTTGAGCTTACGAACCACATCTGTAGATGTCCAATCCTGCGCCTTGTTTATGTTCAAATAGCCGCCAGCAATGACAAAAGTCTGAGACATAATAGATTCACCAGTCAATAGTATTTCTGTCCGAATGTCTTCTACTGTCCTGCGCAATCACCCGATCGATTAATTGATCGACATCAGCTCCAGTTTGCAACGTGTCATCTGAAAAAAAAGAAAGTTTCGGCATAGTACGAATCACAATTCGCTTCGATACTTCCATCCGCAAGCGGCTTGCGGCTGAACGCAGTGCGTCAATGGCATCGGATCGCTCGATATCACTTCCCAATACGCTGACGTAAACTTTCGCAACAGACAGATCACGGTTTACTTCGACTGCAGTCACTGATATTACCGGAGATAAACGCGGGTCACTCAAACCTTCAATTAGAACACCTAGTTCCTTTTGAATAGTGTGATTAACGCGCTCTACACGCCTCGTCAATGCTTACGCAACTCCTGCGGACAACTCTGCCAAAACCCTAGGCTTAATCGGTGCCAACGCCTTATCGTCGAGTCACCTGAACTTCGTAACCTTCTAGTTGATCGCCTTCCTGGTATTCATGGAAGCCATCCACCATGAGACCACCCTCAAAATTATTTACCAATTCGCGCACGTTTTCCTTGAGATGCCTCATAGAGGTAATTGCTCCGTCGAAGATCTCTTTTTGATCGCGAATAACCCGCATCCGACCACTTCGCTTAAGAACACCATCAGAAACTCGGACTCCGGCAATCTGTTCGCGCCGTCCGTGTTTAAATACTTCTAAGACATTGGCATGACCGGTCACAATTATCTTACGCTCCGGCTCCAAAAGCCCGCGCGCAGCATCTTCTACCTCATCAATAAGGTTGTAGATAATGTCATAAGTACGGATAGTAATACCTTCAGCCTCTGATTGCCGTCTAGCTCCTGCCTCAACCGTAGTTTCAAATCCCATCACCATGGCATCAGATGCAGAAGCTAAAAGTATGTCCGACTCGTTGACCGCTCCAGACGATGCACTCAGTACACGAACTTGGACTTCATCATTCGAAATCTGTTCGACAGCGCGGCTTACTGCATCAATGGAACCATGATTCCCCGTTTTGATAACAATCAAAAGTTCCTTAGAATCTGACTGCTGAACCCGCCTCATTACTTCCGCCATAGTGGTAGCAGCCCGAGCATTTTTCCGTTTCTGAGCAATCCGCTCACGAGTACTCACGAGGTCGCGACCTTCACGATCTGTCGCCACGACGTCAAATTGGTCACCAGCCGCAGGTGTTCCGTTAAGACCAAGAACTTCAATCGGCGTAGATGGTCCTGCCTCTTTCACCACTTCACCAAATCCATCCACCATTGATTTGATCCGGCCACGGAAAGAGCCCGCAACAACATTGTCTCCAACTCTAACTATCCCCGAACGAACAAGCACTGATGCTACCGAACCTCGAGTTCGATCCATATGGGATTCGATCACCACTCCAATCCCCGAACGGTTAGGGTTCGCTTTCAATTCTTGGATTTCAGCCACCAAAAGGAGAGACTCAAGCAGATCATCTACCCCATCTCCTTTTAGTGCAGATATGCTTACCGCAACTACCTCACCGCCGTACGACTCGACGATGATATCGTGCTCAGCAAGTTGAGCGTTCGTCTTGTCAATATCTGCGCCAGGTGCATCGATTTTGTTAATAGCTACGATAATTGGAACCCCGGCAGCTTTTGCGTGATCGATCGCTTCCAGTGTCTGTGGCATCACNCCGTCGTCAGCTGCAACCACAAGAACGGCAATGTCAGTAACACGGGCTCCATTTGCGCGCATTTGAGTAAATGCAGCATGACCAGGTGTATCAATGAATGTTAGTTGTTGATCTCCCTTAACAACCTGATAGGCACCAATGCTCTGTGTGATGCCACCAGCCTCAGAATCCACAACTTTTGCACCACGGATAGCATCTAATAAAGTGGTCTTCCCATGGTCTACGTGACCAAGCACCGTTATAACTGGCGGGCGAGTAACAGCGTTGTCATCCGTGAGTTCATCGTCGACGCCGACTTTTATCGACGCTTCGCTTTCCATTCGATCTTTAGGCTTAAGTACTCCAATCTCAAATGAAGCGGCAACTTTGGCGGCAACCTCGAACTCCACTGTCTCGTTAACCGTCGCCATCACCCCTAGGCGCATAAGTGCCTTGATCGTGTCAACATTTGATGTCTCAAGTATGTCCGCTAATTCACCAACAGTAGTTTGTGCTGGTAGCTCGACAGGTGATCGTGGGACCTTGTCTTCTAGCACGATACACGCACCGTCAGGACCATCCTGAGCCTGTTTTACATCTGTCCTTTTCGATCGTTTCTGAAAACCTCGTTGCCCGCGACGCTGTGCCATATACCAGTCAGTTCCTTTCACTCAATTTTCTACTCTGTGACATGCGAAATAATGGCCCGACCAAGTAGTTTGAAAGTCAAATCATCAATCTCTATTTTAAGAGCAGCCTGTAGTTTACCTCTGTAAACATCGTCATCCCAGTGGCCATCATCTTTACAAACATAAGCTCCCCGACCATTAAGCTTCCCGGTCTTATCAAAAACGATGTCGCCTTCTGGTGTCCGCACAATCCGAAAAAGCCCGTCTTTCTCGCGTCGGTTCCTGCAAATTACGCATGTGCGAGTTGGGATGTGTCTTTGCGCTGGACCCATCTTTTCACTCCTCAAGCACGATTCATAACCTACCGACGACGACGGTTCCGTGCACTGCTTCCACCTCGTCTACCNCCCTGACGTCCCTGATCTGTCTCTCTGAATCCACTGATATCTTCCGCAAAACGGATACCGCCTGGNTCACTTGCNTCTGCCGGAGTTTTCGAGCGANTGTCAACTTGCCAGAGATCGTCTGACGACACATCCAACACAGCAGCCTCTTCTGTTTCTTTACGCTGCTGTTCCTCGCGTTCCAGNNCAGCCAGTTCTTNCTCAAGTGCAAGAAGCTCCGCAGCCANATCAGAAGATTCTTCNNCTGGAAGTTCNACTTCGGANGGTACAGATTCGACTTCAGCAACCTCATCAGGCTCTTCAACAGCNTCANCAGACTCTGNAACGTCATCACNAGGNGCATCAGNAACATTACTAGCCACAAGAGTCTCTTCAAGTGTTTCAGTTTCTNATACAGCGGGTTCAGCGACACTNGCATCAGCANCANACTCAGTCTGTTCTGCNTCAACAGCTTCTGNAANCTGAGGTGCTTCAGGCTCAGCAACCTTGTNTTCAACCANGTTNNNTGTCGCTTGAATATCAATTCGCCAATTAGTTAGTTTTGCAGCAAGCCTAACGTTTTGTCCTTCACGGCCAATAGCGAGTGAAAGCTGNCGATCTGGAACGAGCACTAACGCAGACTCTTCTTCCTCGTCAAGGTCGACTCGATCAGCCACAGCTGGACTAAGGGAATTAGATATGAACTTAATTGGATCTTCATCCCACTCAATAACATCGATTTTTTCACCAAGCAGTTCGTTCACAACATTTTGAATACGGATACCACGCAAACCAACACATGCACCAACTGCATCGACTCCTTCTTGGTTCGAGGAAACGGCAACCTTAGAGCGTGCACCTGGCTCTCGTGCGATCGCTTTGATTTCGATCACGCCATTGAAAATCTCAGGGACCTCTACTTCAAACAATCGCCTAAGAAGATCCGGATGAGTTCTCGAGACGATAATTTCAGGTCCTCGAATCGTACGACCAACTTGAACCACGAAAAACTTAAGCTGCTGACCCGGACGGTACCGCTCAAAAGGGGATTGCTCTGTGGGGGGCATCACAGCTTCAGNTTTACCAAGATCCACTGTCACCCAACGGGATTCAANTCTCTGAACAGTCGCGGTAAGGACTTCTCCTTCTTTATCGATAAACTCCTCAAATACGATGTCGCGCTCAGCCTCACGAAGTCGTTGCATGACCACCTGTTTTGCNGTTTGAGCCGCNATTCGCCCAGGGTTGTACTCGAGCTGGCCAGTNTCGATGATGTCACCAACCACAGCTCCCTCTTGAAGATCCTGTGCNTCACCGGCCGTCAGNTCCATGAGAGGGTCTTCGACCTCCTCAACNACATGCCTNACNGTACGAACAATAACGTCCCCATCAACGGGATCCATTTCAACAATTACATCTTGACCTTGAGCGGCTGGATCGCGTTTGTAAGCGGACGCGAGCGCAGCTTCNACAGCCTTTACAACAATCGGCTGNGGAAGATTACGNTCAGCAGCGAGTTGGGTAACTGCCAACAGCAGATCACTCTTCAACTCATCCTCCTGGTCACACATTCAGCAGACACTAAAGAAGTGGGCGGTGCCCACTTCTCAACGTCAAGCTCTTTAAAATAATAATTGAGCCGTACTAGGCTAATCTTACCACGTATCGTTATTNATTACTCACTCGTTAAGACGGAAAAACATGACTTCTGATCGGAGAAAAAAGCCTCTAGCCGTGTTGGTAGATTTCGANGGAACCATCACTACTGTGGANATCGGGNACCAGGTGGTAATCAAGTTCGCCNANCCNGGTTGGGAAAACGCACTCCTAAAATTCAANNNCGGAGAAATCAACGTACGGGAATTNTGGTCATACGAAATTNGNNTNCTNCGGAAAAATCGCGAATCAGANGCGGTNANCTACTGCGTAAATTCAGCCNAAATCAGACAAGGNTTCNGNGAGTTCGTNGAATACTGCNACGCACAAGAAATTAAGATCGAGGTNGNATCAAGNGGAATGAATTTCTACGTAGACTCNATTCTGGAAGCNAANGGATTTGCAGAACTCCCNAGAGCGCGACCAATTGTTCAATANGACNGTAGAGGCCNTGGNGTGATGGTAATGCCCGANNGCATACGTGATTGCANNATGACAGCACTATGCAANTGTGANCGTATCTGGANACTACGNCGTGANGGACACCGTGTGATTTTCATTGGTGANGGTGTTTCGGATCAATGTGCNGTAAGCCAGGCCGACATTGTGNTTGCAACNGGAAGTCTCCTAGATATTTGCATTGANAAAAACATCNCCCACATCCCGTTCGAAANNTTTNACGAAGTACTCGNAACCGTCAGNNCCGAATTTAATAGACGTTAGTTACAACCGTTTTAATCGAGTAAATTACCCACTGCCGNCAGCACATCTGATTGAGCGACGATNTCCNCATCTTTCTTCGTCCGGGCCTTAACCTCAACTCCACCGTTATCAAGACTACGGGAACTTATCACGACGCGANNTGGAATTCCAAACAAATCNGCATCCTTGAATTTCACNCCTGGANGANCATCNCGATCNTCNAAAAGAACATCATATCCAGCNTCTAAAAGCNATTCATAGAGNANGTNNGNCTCNTTNGAAATNNAGGCATCATCAAGNTTNAGNNCCGCCAGGTAAACGTCATATGGAGCAATAGCCTGCGGAAGAATCATTCCGGAATCGTCGTGACTCGACTCTACGGCGGCGGCAAGTAAACGTCCCACACCAATCCCATAACAGCCCATGAGAATTTCATGCCGCCGTCCATCGTCATCAGTGTAGTCTGCACCCATTTTCGAGGAGTAGACGTTACCAAGCTTGAAGACATGCCCAACTTCAATCCCACGTTTGGCAACGAGCTTACCCTTACCGTCAGGTGATAAGTAGCCTTTTTTAGCTTCAGCTATGTCCCCGAGGATATCAGCCTTAAAATCTCGCCCAAAATTCACATTTCTAAAGTGGAACCCCTCTTTATTAGCCCCTGCAAGATAGTTAGAGCCCATTGTGATGGAGTCGTCGACAATGCTTTTAATCCCCTTTAGGCCGACGGCTGAAGCTGATCCCGGCACCCAGCCAGCAGCCTTAACTTCTTCACCAGTAGCAAGCCGAGGTTCAGATCCACCTAGCAAATTACGGAGCTTAGTTTCATTGACATCATAATCACCACGAATGGTCACTATAACCATTTCGTCTTCCACACTATAAAAAACAGCCTTCGCAGTCTTCGATCGAGAAACGCCTTCCTGTTTGGCAAGTGCCTCGATGGTTTTCAAACCTGGAGTAGCAAATTCTTCGACAATTTCCGGTTCTTCTAGAGGGAATGACTTTTTAATGAACTCTGCTTTTTCAACATTAGCGGCATAGTCACTATCCGTCGACATTAAAATCGTGTCCTCCCCACTGTCGGTGAGTAAAACAAATTCATTTGAGTCTTTACCACCAATCCCACCCGAATCGGCATCAACCATCACAACATCCAAACCACATCGATTAAAAATGCGCTTATACGCACCAACCATTGCTTGAAAACTACGGTCCATGCCGTCTTCGTCCGCGTCGAACGAATACGCATCTTTCATCTCGAATTCCCGCACTCTTAGCAGACCCCCCCGAGGGCGCGTTTCATCACGAAATTTCGTCTGAATCTGGTAGATCGTAAACGGAAGATCACGATAACTAGTCACACCGGCCCTCGCCATTGCAGTAG
>PBRL01000053.1 GCA_002725925.1 Chloroflexota bacterium | reverse complement strand
GAAGGTCCTAACATTGGACTTCTTGGCTCACTGTCGACTTATGCACGCCTAAACCCTTACGGATTTATTGAAACTCCGTATAGAAAAATTCTTCGCTCCATGTCTAGTGCTAACGCTGATATCCAAGGCCGCACTCCCCTCGAAGAGATTGTGGACGAAGATGGAAAGGTTGTTGCGGAGGGTCACAAGCCGATCACAATTCCAGTTGCAGTGCTGGTCAATGCACTCAGTCCACGTGATGTGAAGGTTATGCCGTATGTGACTGCTGATGAAGCTGATACCGATTACCTTTCTGCTGATGACGAGGAGGAAAACACTATTGGCCAAGCGACCACTCCGATGGACGCTAAGAGCCAGATCACTACACAACTGGTTGAAGTACGACAGGGTGGTAGCGAGGCTTATACATATGTTCATCCAGATGAAGTTCAGTATTTAGACATCTCTCCAATGCAGATCGTTAGTATTTCAACTGCCTTGATCCCGTTTTTGGAACATGATGATGCTAACCGAGCTTTAATGGGTTCGAATATGCAACGTCAAGCCGTTCCTTTGGTTCAACCACAAGCTCCCTTAGTTGGAACGGGGATGGAATGGCGTGTAGCTAGTGACTCGGGTCAAGTTGTGATGTCCGAGATTGAAGGTATTGTTTCGGAATCGACAAGTGCCTATGTAAAAATTTTGGGCGCAGATGGGAAGGAAATTGAGTACCCGTTAACGAAATTCGTTCGTTCGAACCAGGGGACTTCTATAAATCAGCACCCAATTGTTTATAAAGGAGATAGGGTTGTTCCCGGTTCTCCATTGGCTGATAGTTCATCGACTGACAATGGAGAACTTGCGCTTGGTCAGAACTTGCTGGTCGGTTTCATGACTTACGAGGGGTTCAATTATGAAGATGCGATCATACTAAATGAAGACCTTGTCAAAGATGATCGATACACCTCTATTCATATTGATAAACACGAAGTAGAGGCCCGTGAAACCAAATTGGGTCCTGAGGAGATTACTCGCGATATCCCGAACGTTGGAGAAGAGAGCCTTAGGGATCTAGATGAAGAAGGTATTGTCCGGATCGGTGCGTGGGTGACTCCAGGTGATATTTTGGTCGGGAAGATCACACCTAAAGGCGAGACTGAACTGACCGCTGAAGAAAAACTTCTGAGAGCTATTTTCGGAGAGAAAGCTCGCGACGTTAAGGATACTAGCCTCCGAGTGCCGCATGGGCAGCACGGCAAAGTTACCGATGTGCGCATTCTCACAAAGGAAAATGGCGATGATTTACAGCCTGGCGTAACGAAGACCGTCAGAGTTTGGGTCGCACACACCAGGAAGATCAACCAAGGGGACAAGATGGCTGGTCGACACGGAAATAAGGGTGTTGTTTCTAAAGTTTTGCCAAGAGAAGATATGCCATTTCTACCGGATGGAACTCCGCTGGATATTATGCTGAATCCTATCGGAGTGCCTTCTAGAATGAATCTAGGACAATTATTAGAAACCCATTTGGGTTGGGCAGCGGATACCCTCGGTTTCCATGCTCGCACTCCCGTATTTGACGGAGCGCAGGATAGTGTTATCGAAGATCAGCTTGCCAGGGCTTGGTTCGTAAGGGAATCTGAGGCAAAAAATCACCGTGCCCTTGATTCTGATGATGATATAGATTGGGCTAAGGTTGATGACTACTTGAATGAACGTAGTTTTGATCGAGATCGCCTATGGAGTGATGCTCCTTCGAATCGTGGAACCGCTCGAGACGCTTGTTTGCGCATTTGGTTGGAAGAAGAAGTAATGAAGGGTGTAAACGATCTCCGGGAGCAAGCCGATGCTGATGAAATAAGAGCTCATGAACTCAAGAATACGCCAGATGAGAATTTCCTCTTTGAGTTAGAACACTATCCCGACGAAGAATTTGAATCGCCTTCAGAACTAAAAGATGCTGCCCTTGAAAAGGTAAATAAAGGCGTAATCGCAAAGAAGAAACAAGCTGACCTGGAAGAGGAACAAGCCGGGAGATATCGCAGCTTGAAACCTTCAACACTTATGCAAGAGTCTTTAAAGATTTCGCGCGAAAGGAATTTATCAGCACCGATTTTTGGTAAGCAAATACTTTATGATGGCCGGACAGGTCTTCAATACGATTCGCCAGTTACTGTTGGCAATGTATACATGTTGAAACTGATCCATTTGGTGCAAGATAAGATTCATGCTCGATCCACTGGTCCCTATTCACTTATAACTCAACAACCTCTTGGCGGTAAAGCTCAGTTCGGCGGTCAACGGTTTGGTGAAATGGAAGTGTGGGCGCTAGAAGCTTATTCGGCTGCTTATACCCTTCAAGAGATGCTTACGATCAAATCTGATGACGTGGTCGGCCGTGTTAAAACGTATGAAGCAATCGTGAAGGGCGAAGAGGTGATCCAGCCTGGTGTCCCGGAATCTTTCCATGTTCTGTTGAAAGAATTGCAAGGGTTAGGGCTTTCAGTTGAACTTCTAAATGAGGATGTTGAAAGATTTACTCAAACCCAGAGTGCTTCACAGGAGATGTCAGCGACACTCGGCGCCCCTCTTGATTGGAGTGATATGAGCGATGAACCTCTTGATGCATTGGATATCGAAGAGCTCTCACTTGATGAACTGACCGTTGATTCAGTAGACATCTCAGATGCGAATGACGACTCTGAGCCGAAGGCTTTTTCATCTGATGACAACGGCGAACAGAAAAAAGATTCTTTGGAAGGTTTAGCTTCAGAGGAATCTGAGAAAGCCGATGATGCAATCATTGGCGTCGATGATGAAGAGAATTAAATGAACTGCAGTTCATGCGAAATACGTGTGGGCTAATTACGAATGCTGGCAATTAGCTAGTTCAACTATAGGGGTGTAACCCCTGGAAGGCGAAGGAAACGGCCAGATATGACACAATCAGGCGCCGATTTCAACGCAATTAGAATCTCACTGGCATCTCCAGAGCAGATTCGAGCTTGGTCATACGGTGAAGTAACCAAACCAGAGACAATCAACTATCGTACATTACGGCCAGAGAAAGACGGCTTGTTTTGTGAACGTATATTTGGTCCTACTAAAGATTGGGAGTGTTATTGCGGTAAGTACAAGAAGATTCGTTATAAAGGGGTAATTTGTGATCGATGCGGTGTCGAAATAGCGCGATCTAAAGTTCGACGAGAACGAATGGGTCACGTGAAGTTAGCGGCTCCCGTAGCGCATATTTGGTTTTCGAAAGGAACCCCTTCGCGATTGGGACTTATTCTTGATCTTTCACCACGTAACCTCGAAAGAATCCTGTACTTTTCGCAGTATGTTGTCACGTCGGTGGACGATATGGCACGTCAGAACGCTATCGAGCAACTGGAAGCATATAGAGATGCTGAAATCACACGTTTTGACGAGGATTTGAAAGACGCTGTATCTGTAAATAATGTCGAACCAGTGTTGGCATCAACTATGCGCGCTATGTTCGATGCAAAGCAAGAAGCTGATCGTATCGCCACCGAACTTGCCGAACTGGATAAACCTAAGAAAAAGCAAACAAAAGCTCAGGCCACTAAGGAAGAAAAACAAGCTACAGAACGTGCAGCGTCACAATCATTAGAAATCGAAAGTTTTAAAGGTGAGGATGCTGTCACAAAACTTACCGAGTTGACCGAAGAGCAACAAGCAACGGTTAAAGTAGATGTTCAAAATAAAATTGATGACCTCGAGGCGATTCGAGTCATGGATTTACTTACGGAGGCACGATTTCGTGAGTTACGTGATAAATTCGGCCATGTATTCAGGGCATCTATGGGTGCTGAATCAGTGCTCGAGATCCTCGAGAATACTGACTTGGATTCGGTCCGAATCGATCTCTTAGATCAAGTTCGTAACACGTCTGGGCAGCGTCGCAAGAAGGCAATAAAACGACTTCGTGTTGTGGAAGCTTTCAGAAAGAGTGGAAATAAAGCTGAGTGGATGATTCTCACAGTTTTACCTGTGCTGCCACCAGAACTCCACCCGATGGTTCAGCTTGATGGTGGGCGATTTGCTACAAGCGACCTGAACGATCTATACAGAAGGGTTATCAACCGTAACAACCGATTGAAGCACTTAATAGATCTTCAAGCTCCTGACATTATCATTCGAAATGAAAAACGAATGCTCCAAGAGGCAGTTGATGCACTTATTGATAATGGTCGCCGTGGTCGGGCTATACAAGGCAGCCATAACCATAAACTCAAGTCTTTAACTGATTTGCTTCGCGGTAAACAAGGTCGTTTCAGACAAAATCTTCTCGGTAAGCGTGTGGATTATAGTGGAAGGTCCGTAATTATTTCTGGGCCACAGCTCAATATGTATGAGTGTGGTTTGCCAAAAAAGATGGCTTTAGAATTGTTTAAGCCGTTTGTAATGAACGCACTAGTTGTGAAGGGATATGCTCACAACATCAAAAGTGCAAAAAGGATGACAGAGCGAGCTCGTCCAGAGATTTGGGATCTGCTTGAAGAGGTGATTCAAGACCATCCTGTAATGCTCAATCGAGCCCCGACTCTTCATCGATTGGGAATTCAAGCCTTTCAGCCGGTTCTGGTTGATGGTTCGGCTATTCAGATTCATCCGCTAGTTTGTACAGCGTTTAACGCTGATTTCGATGGTGATCAGATGGCTGTGCACGTTCCACTTTCTAGAGAAGCGGTCATTGAAGCAAACCGATTGATGCTTTCAACTAACAACATGCTTGCACCTAGCTCAGGGTTTCCAATTGTTTCCCCTACTCTGGACATGGTTCTTGGTGTTTATTACCTCACCGGGGTTGACGGCGACGAATTGACGCCTATGGAAAGGGATGAGGACGGTAATCTTGTATTTGGTACGACGTATGCGGATTTTGACGATGTACGTTTGGCGTTTGACACTGAAAGAATTAAGCTGCGTCAGNTNATCAAAGTTCGTGATGATGNTGGTGAGTTGATTGAAACCACCGTNGGTCGCGTTATATTCAACTGGGCCCTTCCAAAANNGATGGAATTTCGAAACCNNNTGTTCGATCGTGGTGCGATTGAANCTTTGGTNGGNGAAGTAGTAACTGGATATGGCAATCANGCTACNNCTAAGATGNTAGACCAGNTNAAAAANCTNGGGTTTAAGTANGCTACTCAGTCAGGCACTACGATAGCNATGAAAGANATCGTCACGCCGCCACAGAAACAATCCTTATTGTCTGCTGCCGACACGAAGATCTCCAAGTTGGATGAGCAGTATCAAGANGGTCTTATCNCCGACCATGAACGTTATGAAGCATCTGTGGGAATTTGGACCGATGTCTCAAACAAAATGACGGATGCTGTGGAAGATACATTAGACAAATATGGTGGTATCTTCACGATGGCTGCTTCCGGAGCGAAAGGGAATATAGCGCAGATCAAGCAGATGGCTGGGATGCGTGGGTTGATGTCAGATCCTAAGGGCAGGATTATTGAGATGCCCATACGTTCNAGTTTTGCTGAGGGTTTATCGGTTCTTGAGTACTTTATTTCGACTCANGGAGCTCGAAAAGGTCTNGCTGACACAGCGTTNCGAACCGCGGATTCCGGGTATCTGACTCGTCGTCTGGCTGATGTCGCTCAAGATGTGATAATNACGACAGAGAATGATCCAGGNGCCCAAGGGATTTTNATTACCGANGATCNACAAGGTGGTCAGCAGGCACCGCTTTCGGAGAGAATTGTAACTCGNTACCTTGCNGAACCTATTGTTGATCCTGNGACGGGTGAATTAATAGNGGATCGNGATGACTTGNTCACGAGAGAANTAGCNGACCNTGTCACNGNTGCAAACGTGAAAGAGGCGTGGGTATTTTCACCGCTTTCNAGTACGATTCAGCGTGGGATATCTCAAAAATGCTATGGGGGTTCACTTGCTANCGGAGAACCTGCGCTANTGGGTGAAGCTGTTGGGATTATTGCAGCTCAGTCAATTGGTGANCCNGGCACACAGNTGACCATGAGAACNTTCCACACTGGGGGCATTGCTGGTAAAGANATTACGTCAGGTCTNCCNCGTGTTGTTGAATTATTNGAAGCNCGACAGCCTAAAGGCATGGCGGTTTTATCTGAAATAGGTGGCAAAATTGAAATCGGCCAATTGCCCGAAGGCCGTGTGGTNAGAGTTGCTTCTACCGAAGTCTATTCAGAGGAAATGGGCATTCCGAAAACTCATCGNCAGACTGTTAAAACGGGTGATTGGGTCGATGCTGGTGAAGCTGTTCTTTCTGCAAAGAAAGTTGCTATGGCTGCNGCTATTAAGGCTGGCACTGCAGACGAATTNCAAGAAGAAATATTTGCGNCAGTTGCAGGTACTGTGCAAGTAACNAAGACAGCCGTTCGAATTGCATGGAATGAGACGGATGAACGCGAGTANGTGATACCGGCTGCATCAGAAATTTTGGTTTCTGATGGAGATAAAATTGATCCCGGGACAGCGTTGACCGATGGTCCGAAGAATCCTCAAGACATTCTTCGAATCGAAGGACAAGCAGCNGTGCAGCGTTACTTAGTTGATGAGGTTCAGGCCGTATATCGATCACAGGGTGTGCAGTTGCACGATAAGCATATCGANGTTATTGTCCGTCAGATGATGCGNAAAGTTCGCGTTGATAATCCAGGCGATAGTGATTTATTGCCAGGAGAATTGGTGGATAGGCATGATTACGAGCTGACAAACAACAATATGTTGGCTGAAGGTGGCGAACCGGCTACAGCTAGTCCGGTTCTGCTTGGAGTAACTAGGGCGTCGCTCAACACTCAGAGTTTCTTGGCTGCAGCATCATTCCAAGAAACAGCACGTGTACTCACTGAAGCCGCTGTGAACGGTTCTGTAGATCGATTAAATGGGTTGAAGGAAAATGTCATTATCGGTCGGCTGATACCTGCTCGACTCGACCAGACACCCCAAGGTNGTGAACGTCTTGGAGTGGAGGAAGGTGAGCGAGAAGATGGTCGTCTCACTGGTTTCACTAAGGCGCCGGCTACGTTTGAAGAAGCGTTAGCCGCTATTGGTGGTGGAGATCTGGTTGGTGTTGGAGCCGATTCTAGATCGAAAACAACCGAACAGACTGGCGGNTCGGCATCAAAGGATCTCACTAATGATGGTGGTCTTCTTGCTGCAGTATCAGCACTTGCAGATGTAGCGACCGGAGGTGCGGAAACTTCTGATACTGGTGATGACGCTGCCACGAGGGCAGCNGAGGCCCTACGTGCATCCACATCTACGGTAGAAGAGAACACGGATTCTCCTCCACAGTTTGTAGATGAAGTAAATGAGGATGAACCAGATAAATCTGGTTAGTAACGGTTTCATTCAATAGGTTGTGATGATATTTGCGCCCGCAGGNATCTAGNTGCGGGCGCAAATATTTAACGTATGCAGACTAAACCAAACTATATAAAGTTTNTGTTGCCTAGTAATGTCTTTGGATTTTTCCTATAAAATTTATTACTTGTTTTATGGGCGGTTAGCTCAGCTGGCTAGAGCGCGTCGTTGACATCGACGAGGTCACAGGTTCAAGTCCTGTACCGCCCACCAAATCGTTTTAGTTAGTAAACATGGTTTACTAATTTGGAAGCATCCGTATTAATTTCTTTTAGGCATAGCGAGAAGACGGAACCGAATCAGAGTGTTGCGGTACATTAGTTATTTGGATTTATCGTTATGTATATGAACGTTATGCCGTCAATATGTGAACCGTTGTTTATAGACTCATTTCACTTCGCGCGTACTTGTATGGTGAGTGAGATGCAAATCATTTCGTAACTGTGGAGCCACTTGTAATGGCAGTTAAATTCAAAGACCTTTCTCCTGAGGATCAAAATAATTATCGAGATCGCATGCGGCATTCTGCCGCGCACGTTCTTGCGGAGGCGGTAACTAATCTGTTCCCAGAGGCTCAACTCACGATTGGCCCACCGATCGCTGATGGATTTTTCTATGATTTTGCTATTTCAGAGCCCTTTACACCTGAAGATATTAAACGTATCGAGCTCAAAATGCGCGATTCAATTAAGGCAAATACGAAGTTTGTTGAACGTGAAACCAGTCGCGATGAAGCTTTAGAACTAGTGAAAGATAATCCTTACAAGGTTGAGATTTTAAAAGGAATTCCTGCAGACGAGCGAGTTACGTTTTGTAGTCATTCGGACAATGCGTTCGAAGACCTTTGTCGTGGTGGTCATATGGAGTGTACGGGTGATATCAAAGCATTTAAATTGCTTTCTTCTGCAGGAGCTTATTGGCGAGGTGATGAAAATAACACGATGTTGCAGCGCATCTATGGGACAGCTTGGGAGTCACGAGATGCTCAGAAGAATTATCTAAGACGTCGAGATGAGGCTGAAAAACGTGATCACCGTAAATTGGGGCGTTCATTAGGTCTATTTTTCTTTGATCCAATTGCACCTGCTAGCCCATTTTTCCTTCCAAAAGGCACCCACTTAATCAACAGTCTTATTGATTATGTTAGAGGGTTATATAACCGGTATGGATATCAGGAAGTTATAACACCTCAAATATTTAATACCGAATTATGGAAACGCTCGGGTCATCTCGACGCTTATGCGGAAAATATGTACTTCTTGGATGTGGATGAAAGGGAATTTGGTGTAAAGCCAATGAACTGCCCAGCTGCTGCGATGTTGTACCTGGCGAATTCGCACAGTTACCGTGAATTGCCCATTAGGATGGCGGATTTTGGCCGATTGCACCGGAATGAACGGTCAGGAGTAACACACGGTTTGAATCGTGTCCGTTCTTTTGTGCAAGATGATGCCCACATTTTTTGTACGTTTGGTCAAATCAGTGCAGAAATTACGTCTTTTTTGCAGATGTTGAATGAGTCTTACAGGGTTTTTGGATTTGAAAATACTCGGTTTGAATTATCGTTACGTCCAGAAAAGCGTGTTGGATCTGATGAAATATGGGATCAGGCCGAGTCGATTCTCACTGAAGTATTGGACGCTACCGGACACAAATACACTGCACAATCTGGGGAGGGTGCCTTCTACGGGCCTAAGATCGATGCATTCGTGCCAGATGCTATTGGACGTGAATGGCAGTTAGGCACCGTTCAATTAGATTTCTCACTTCCTGAACGTTTTGATATGGAATACACCGCAGAGAATGGTAACCGTGATCGTCCTGTTGTGATTCATCGCGCTATGTTGGGGTCACTTGAACGTTTCTTGGGTGTTTTGATCGAACATTTGTCTGGAGCATTTCCAATGTGGCTGGCACCAGTTCAGGCAGTAATTGTTCCTATCGCTGACCGGCATAACGACTTCTGCTTCGAGGTTGGAAAAAGAATGAGTGACGCCGGGTTTAGAGTCGAAGTGAATGATTCAAACGATAGGATGAACGCTAAAATTAGGCAGGCACAACTGCAAAAAGTCCCGTATATGCTTGTGGCAGGTGATCGTGAAGTGGAAGCTCAGTCCTTGGCAGTACGTACGCGAAATGGTGAGAATCTCGACCCCATGTCTATTGATCAAGTGATTGATAGGTTCATAAAACAGGTNGCAGATCGATCCTGATTTTATTTGCAACTTAATTACAGATTAAGTGATTGCGGGTTGGGATATGTATCAGCGCTTGGTATTATGTGCGTTTATTTCGGCAAGCAAGATAAAAATCCCATGACAATTGTTGCGGTGGTTATTTGATGGTCTGTTAATCAAACGTGTAGCCTCCAACCGCGTGTTACTGTTTGTATTAAAGTCCAAAATAATTTTCTTGGGACTGTATATTTTGGGCTGGTCAAGGGTCAAAATTTTTGAGTAAGTACGCCTTATGGGGCGTGATGGTGGACTATTAGCATCAAATGAAATCCGACGAAATCACGCTACACCGAGGACTTCAGGGTGTTTACTTCGACCGGAGCGCAACGACGTTTATTGATGGTAAAAAGGGTGTGCTCGAGTACCGCGGCTACAATATTCACGATCTTGCCGAACATTCAACTTTTGAGGAGACAGCCTACCTTCTTATTTATGGCAATCTCCCCACCAAGGCCCAATTGCATGAGTTTGATTCAGAGTTGAAAGCTGCTCGTGAGCTACCTGAGAAAATTCTGGATGTTATAGATCTGGTTAAAGACTCTCATCCCATGGATGTTCTCAGGACTGCTGTTTCAGCGTTAGCCTCGTTCGATTCAGACAGGGGAGATAACTCGCCTGAAGCGACGATTCATAAGGGAAACCGTCTTACATCCCAGGTGCCAGGGATTGTGATGGCACACCACGCTATTCGTAGGGGTAAAGACCCTATCAAGCCCAACGCAACGTTGAGTCATGCGGCTAATTTCCTTTACATGCTTGAGGGTAATGAGCCCAGTGTTGGCGCAGCCAGCCTGATGGACAAAGATTTTGTTCTTCACGCAGATCATGGTTCAAATGCATCGGCATTTACTGCGCGTACTGTAGCCAGTACAGCCGCAGATATCCATGGTGCTGTTACGGCCGGTATAGCTGCTCTATCAGGGCCATCACATGGTGGAGCTGCTGAAAACGTGATGCAGATGGCGAAAGAAATTGGTAAACCCGAAAATGCCGCTGATTATGTTCATAATCTTCTTTCTAGTCGCCAACGTGTGATGGGATTTGGTCACCGTGTTTACAAAGCAGAGGATCCGCGTGCAAGACACCTTCGTGAAGGAGTTAAGAACCTTAGTGACGAGATGGGGCAGTCTGAGTGGTATCAAATCCTTGAAGGTGTTGTTGATGCAATGAAACCCTATGCCAGACGTGGGATTCATGTAAACGTCGACTTTTTCGCAGGTGTTATTTACTACTTGAATGGATTTCCGCAAGATTTATTTGTCCCGATATTTGCTGTAGGACGCATTCCTGGATGGACAATTCAAGTAGTTGAGCAGTTGCAGCATAATATTTTGATCAGGCCGTTGTTACAGTACACCGGAGAACATAATTTGGAGTACGTTCCCATTTCCGGTCGTGACTGAAACAACTAAAAGAGTCGGTGAGTAATAGTTAGTCAATCAAAATGTGCGTCGATGGTTGAGTGATTACGAATTTCCT
This sequence comes from Chloroflexota bacterium, assembly GCA_002725925.1. Lineage (GTDB taxonomy): Bacteria > Chloroflexota > Dehalococcoidia > Lucifugimonadales > Lucifugimonadaceae > Lucifugimonas. The sequence goes on along the minus strand of PBRL01000053.1, from coordinate 24,600 downwards.
GCAGCCATTTTGATAAAGCTCTATCATGACAATTCCCAAATCGCATACCGCATTGGAAAAAAGGCTGATCGAGCATATCGCTAAGTATGGCCCCGTTACGTTTGAGTCGTTTATGAACGTCGTTCTTTACGATAACGATCAAGGGTATTATCCAACTCGCCGTAGAGCCTCTGGATCAAAACCTGTCGGTACAGACGGAGACTATTTTACAAGCCCTATTACTCACCCCGCGTTTGGCGGTTTGCTTGCCTTACAGCTTAGGGAAATGTGGCAGATCCTCGATTCACCATCTGAATTTACTGTTGTCGAAATGGGTGCTGGTGACGGGACTCTTCGTTCGGATATTCTGGAGTATGTGCAACGACAGCTACCAGATTTCGCTCAAGCTATTCGGTACATTGCTACGGATTTGGTCCCCCCAACAAATGTAAACAATGTGAATGACAATTCTTGTCTTCCAGTTAATGTAGTTGGTTGCATCATTTCTAATGAGTTGCTTGATGCTTATCCATTCAATCGTTTCATTGTGCAAAATGGTGTCGTCAAAGAAATTTTTGTTGACTATCAAAATGGGGAGTTTGTCGATTCGGTAAGCAATGTAAGCGAGCCTGAAATCGCGGCGCGCGTCGATCCATTTTTACGTTCATTGCCTGAGGGTTATAGGGGTGAGGTAAATCTGAGACTTGGTTACTGGTCTGACTCCGTCTCCGCCGCGCTTAGACGTGGGTACGTTATTACCGTCGATTATGGATATGACCGCCCCGACCTCTATGAATCATCTAGAGGCGAAGGCTCAATGCGATGTTATTACCAACACACACTTAGTCAAGATCCACTGAGGAGAATTGGCAAGCAGGATATAACATCGCATGTCGATTTTACGGCAGTTGACCATACGCTGATGGTCAATCGGATCAATCGAGTTGGGAGGCTTTCTCAGCGACAGTTCTTGTTGAACTTAGGGATAGAGGATTTCCTCCACGACATTACTGTTCGAGCGTTGACAAAAGAACTTTCGCGATCACAGTCACAAGAGAATTTCACCGGTATCGAGGCGTTAATAGATTTGCAAGGGCTTGGTAAGTTTAGAGTAGTGGTGCATTCAAAAAATGTTGATGATGTGCACCGAATTACAGGTGTAACTGGTTGTAAGTCTCTTGTTGAAGGTCGTACTGCCCCGATCTTGAACAATTCAGAAGCGACCCATGCCCGTTTGCTTAGGTCTAGTAATCCGTTTGGGCAGGATAATGCCGAACTTACGAACGGTATGACTTGGGAACAACTGTTTTGTGATGACTCATCAAATATCGCTAATTGAATTTCTTGAGTGAATGGAATAGATGTTGACCAACGGTTTGCAGTGTCCAAAAAAAACGCCTCTCCACGCTACACATTTGGAATCCAATGCAAAGATGACGGAATTTTGCGGCTGGGATATGCCGGTTCAATACCCAAACGGGATTATCGCTGAAGTGAGAGCTGTTCGCGAGTCGGCGGGTATTTTCGATGTTTCACATATGGGGCGAATAGAATTTGGAGGTCCAGGGACCAAATATTTTTTGGGAACGGTTTTGTCAGCAAACCTTATGGCGTTGAAGATTGGACGAAGCAAATACAACTTTATCTGTAACAAAGANGGTGGAATAATCGATGATGCGATGATNTACCGTATCGAAGATGAAAGATTTCTCCTGGTAGTCAATGCCGGGAATACCGATGAAGATCTGGAGTGGATAACCTCTCAAGCTGTAGATGACTCGGANTGCAATATGGCGATACTTACCAACAAAACAGCCATGATCGCGATACAAGGGCCACAGGCAGTCGCGATAGTTGATGACGTAACAGATGGGTTGGCTTCACAGATTGGACGCTTTCGAATCGCGACTGCATCATTTAACGGTTATGTTGCCACTCTGGCTAGGACCGGATACACGGGAGAAGATGGATTTGAAATTATCGTCCCAGCCGATCAAGGACCGGATCTATGGTCGCTCCTCAAAAGTGTAGGGGCCGTTGAATGTGGACTTGGGTCTCGTGATGTGCTGAGACTCGAAGCAGGGTTACCGTTACATGGCAACGATCTTTCACCATCTACGAATCCATTTGAGGCGGGTTTTGGTCGTTTTGTATACNCACAAGCCCCCGGTTATGTTGCCGGTGATGCGCTAATGCAGATATCGACTTCAGAGTCTCAGCGGTTATTGGTGGGATTCAAAATGATCGGACGCGGTATTCCACGATCNGGTCTTAGAATTCTNTCTTTTTTATCCGATCAAGATACTTGCAGCGTTATTGGTANCGTGACTTCAGGTACTTATTCACCGACCGTTGACGGTGGTATTGGCATGGGCTACGTTGANCGAAAATACTCTGAGGNNGGGAAGCAAATTGTTATTGATGTTCGNGGTAGACTGGTTGAAGCTGAAATCGTGAAGTTGCCATTTTACAAACNGGTTTAATTATTTAATTAAATTATTTTTGCTATTTTAAACANGGGATTAAAATACAGATGTTTCCGGATGATCTCAAATACTCAAAAGAGCATGAGTGGGTGCGAATTAATGGAGCTATCGCCGANGTAGGCGTCACCTTATTCGCACAGGAATCTTTGGGAGATATCGTATACGTCGATCTTCCTGTGGTCGGATCAGAAGTTGAGCAGTTTGCCAAATTCGGTGAAATCGAGTCGGTAAAAGCAGTAAGCGATCTTTTTTGTCCGGTGAGTGGGAAGATTGTTGAAGTTAACCTTGAGACAGTCGATAATCCTGAGGTCGTTAATGTCGAGCCTTATGATTCTGGCTGGTTGATAAAAGTGGAACTTTCTGAGCCGTCGGAACTGGATGGCTTGATGGATGCTGCAACATACGAATCGACTCTGGAGTAACGGTCATTTCAGCATGGCATTATCCTCTAACACTTCGATAAATCATCCTTATATTCCGTCTACAGATTCTGAACGCGCAGAGATGCTCAAGGTGATTGGAGTCGATTCTTTTGACGATTTGGTAANCGATATCCCCNTTGAANATCGNCATCCGAGCATGGATCTTGCTTCAGGGCTTACAGAACAGGAACTTGCGTCAGAATTTAGTGATATTGCTGGTGAAAATGCTTCGTCTTCGAATGGATACGTGTCGTTTCTTGGGGCTGGCTCATATAACCATTACGTACCTTCGGTAGTTCGTTCGATACTTCAGCGTGGGGAGTTTGTAACTGCATACACCCCCTATCAACCAGAAGCTGCTCAGGGCACTCTTCAGGTGGGGTTTGAATTCCAGACGATTATTTGCCAACTGACAGGTATGGAAGTTGCCAATGCGGGCATGTATGACGGTCCTACCGCGTTTGCTGAGGCATGTTTGATGGCCGCCAGAGTTACACGCCGCTCAAAAGTTGGAGTGGTTTCAGACGTTGATAACCGCTTGCTAGACGTATTAATTTCATATACCAAATACCAGAGTATTGAAATTATTAAAATCGAGAGCGATGTAACTTCAATTCCTGACGATCTTGCATGTGTTGGGATGCAAAACCCAAATTTTTTTGGTGAAATTCAAGATGTCGAGCGGTTGACCAATCTGGCTCATGAGAATGGTGCTCTTTCGGTCGTACATGTGAATCCAACATCATTGGGCTTGTTTAAAGCCCCCGGAGAGTTTGGTGTAGACATAGTTACCGCTGAAGGGCAACCCCTCGGTGTGCCAATGGCATTTGGGGGTCCATATGTTGGTCTGTTCGCTTGTAAAAAAACACATATCAGGCAGATGCCTGGCAGAATCATTGGTTCAACCAAAGATACTAAAGGCAGAGCTGGCTATGCACTGACTCTTCAGACTCGGGAGCAGCATATTCGACGCGAACGGGCAACATCGAATATATGCACTAGTACTCAATTAATTGCTCTTATGGTGACAGTATATGTCGCGACTTTGGGGAAGCAAGGAATGAAAGAAGTGGCTCAGCTGTGTTATCAAAAGGCCCATTATGCTGCCGGAGAGATTGCGAATGTTGAAGGATATTCGGTCAGAAACCGAGGTGCGTTTTTTCATGAATTTGTCGTGACATGTCCGGTCAATCCTTCGCTTATAAACGCAGAACTTCTTAAGAAGAAAATAATCGGCGGGTTGGATATTTCACATAGATTCGATAACGGTATGCTCGTCTGTTTTACTGAGACAAGTTCGAAGAAAGAGATTGATAGATTTGTAGAGGCTTTAAGGCAGATCGGCGGAGCCTACTGACGATTAAAAAAAGTACTACTGATATAGATCGTCGGTTACTTATGGACCGCTCGGTCCCTGGGCGTAAAGCATTCGCACTTCCTCAGTCAGACGTTCCTGTTCAGGAATGGCCCGATCACGTACAGATGCGTGATGACCTCGAGTTGCCTGAGGTATCCCAATTAGAAGTAATCCGATATTTTTCAATATTGAGTCAACGAAATTTTTCTATTGATACGAATTTTTATCCGCTTGGTTCATGCACGATGAAATATAACCCTAAAATTAATGATGAACTTTCAAATCTCCCGGGATTAGCGGATATTCATCCTTTGCAGCCAGAAGAGACTGTTCAAGGTGCTATTAGACTGCTAAAGAATCTCCAAGATGATCTGGGTGAGATCACTGGATTGCCTGCTGTTTCTTTAGCACCACTCGCCGGTGCTCAAGGAGAATATGCAGGGCTGCTTATCGCACGTGCTTACCATGAAGCCCGAGGTGATGCTCAACGAACAGTTGCGATAATTCCAGATTCTGCTCATGGAACTAATCCAGCTTCAGCAACAATGGCAGGGCTTGATGTTGTAACCGTTAGATCTGATTTAAATGGCAATGTTGATGTAGCTAACCTGCGGGAGCTTTCGGATTCACAAACTGCTGTTTTCATGCTCACCATACCGAGCACATTGGGTTTGTTTGAGCCGAACATTCTCGAAATCACAGAAATCATTCATAACGCCGGGGGGCTGGTATATGCAGATGGCGCTAATTTGAATGCCCTTTTGGGAATTGTGAGGCTTGGTGATTTGGGCGTAGACATATGTCATTCTAATCTGCACAAGACGTTCTCAACGCCTCATGGCGGAGGGGGCCCAGGTTCGGGGCCTGTAATGGTCAAGGATAATCTTGCGAAATTTCTGCCCAACCCAGTCGCCGAAAAGCGGGATGGCAGTTACGTATTGGCAAACCCTGAGAACTCGATCGGATCCATAAATGGATTTCACGGGTCTTTCTTAATTGCCGTGAGAGCGTACGCGTATATCAAAGCTCTGGGTTTGGAAGGTTTGCAATCCGTTTCTGAAAACGCCATTATCAATGCCAACTACATACAAGCTAACTTGCGAGATAAATATAACCTTCCTGCAGATCGCTACTGTATGCATGAGACAGTTCTTTCTGCCTCCCGTCAGAAGGATCGTGGCGTCGCAGGAATCGATATCGCAAAGCGTTTGCTTGATTTTGGCATTCATGCCCCGACGATGTATTTTCCGATGATAGTTGAAGAAGCTCTAATGATTGAGCCTACTGAATCTGAGTCAAAAGAAACGCTTGACCACTTCATCGCCGTCATGAGGCAAATTGACGACGAGGCAAATTACACGCCGGAGTTGATTAGTGAGGCTCCACACGATTTGCCCGTCACACGTCTTGATGAGGTTACTGCGGCGCGTAAACCGATTTTACGTTGGGCTGCTATAGATTCAGATGATCAATGATTGTTGATACCCATGTTCATATTTGGGAGATGCCNCCTATCGCAGAGATTGGTCCGAGTGCTCCTAACTTCACTTCAAGGCCCGANGTACATGGAAATGCNGAATTGTTGTTGGCAGATATGGACGCCAATGGAGTAGATAAGACCGTTCTTGTTCAAACATCTTTTTCTACGTGGAATAATGAGTACGTAGCTGCTTCGGCTATTAAATACCCGGAGCGGTTTGTTTCGATGGGATTGATTGATCCGATGGACAACAATAATGCTCAGGCTGCCGTTTACTGGATGCAGGAGCGTCAGGTACAGGGATTTCGGTTTCACCCTCAGTACTACAACAACGTNGATATTTTGAAACGTTCTCAGAATGAACCAATGTTTAATNNTATCGANGAGCGTTCTGGAATCGTTCANGTGCANAATCAACCTGAACATGCTCATCAACTTGATTATGTTGCATCGAAATATCCGGGGATTACCTGGCTTATAGATCACATGATGTACCCAGACCCTGTGATGGCTCCTACATGGGACGCATATAAGCCTGTTTTAGAATTGGCTAGCCATCCAAATATTTTTATCAAGATATCTGATGTACATAATCGGTCTGCGNGGGGATTCCCTTTTATTGACATGCATGGTGCCGTGAAGATGGCGATTGACGCATTTGGAATTGACAGGTGTTTGTGGGGTACCGGCTATCCCGGTCACCACCGTGTCGATAATGGATGGTTGTCGCTAGAAGAAGAGCTTCGACTTGTTCGCGAAGGATTTGATTGGCTAACTGGTGAAGATCAATCAAAATACCTTGGTGAAAACGCAATGCGCATTTGGAAGTGGGACAATTAGTAACATTATGTTTTATGATGCCAATGTATGTTTATGGAGCGATAGCAGAAGATGGTATTAGGACCTGGCACTCAAGCCCCGAATTTCACGCTTAACACGCACTCTGGTCAGATAACACTTTCTGAATTGCGTGGTAAGACGGTGGTTATCGGTTTTCATCCGGCTAGCTTTACTGGTGGCTGAGTGAATCAAGTGCGCGGGTTCCGCGCACATTACGATAAGTTTCAGGCAGTCAACACTGAAATTATTGAAATCAGTTGTGACTCTGTCGCCGTCCAGAAGGCATGGGTCGAAAGTATGGGCGACCACGAGGGCGTTGAGGGTGTTCCTTTCCATGTTGCTAGTGATTTTTGGCCGCACGGTGAAGTTACAAAAACATACGGTGTATTTAACGATGAACGCGGGAATGCTAGGCGTTCAGTTTTCATCATTGATTCTGACGGCATAATTTACTGGTCAAACATTTATACGGACTCAATCCCAGCTGCCGGAGAACTTCTTCACGAGATTGAAAAACTTTAGAATCGCTGAACGAAACATTTTTTGGAAGTTTATGTTCCCATAAGACTGAAGTTCCATTTGTTTAGAATTGCTTTGTGTTGTCCGTGAGGGTTAATTCAACGGATAAACTATTTGCCAAGATTTATATTTTGAACTTGACAAGGAGAATCTGAGTTGGCCAGGCATACACGTCTGCAAGTATTGAGCGCAGTTAATGAAATTGGCGTTGTGCCAGTTTTCTATAACGGTGATATTGGAACTGCCCAGAATATAGCTAAGGCATGCGTGAAAGGTGGAATTAAGGTTCTCGAATTCACTAACCGTGGTGACCATGCCTGGGAAGTGTTTTCTGCACTGGACAAATTTTGTGTTTCTGAATTGCCTGACGCTATTCTTGGTACTGGGTCAGTGCTGGATGCTGGCACCGCCTCAATGTACATTGGGTCAGGAGCTAACTTTATCGTTGGGCCAGTGACAAACCCAGACGTAGCTAAGGTGTGTAATCGACGAAAAATAGGCTATATTCCCGGTTGTGGTACAGCTTCAGAAATATCGGCTGCTGAAGAGTTGGGTGTCGACATAGTCAAGGTCTTTCCTGGAAGTGCTGTTGGTGGTCCCGGATTTGTGAAAGATGTCCTTGCTCCCATGCCGTGGTCATCAATCATGCCAACTGGAGGCGTTGATATCACTGAAGAATCATTACGTCCTTGGTTCGAATCTGGTGTAGTAGCCGTTGGCATGGGTTCCAAGCTTGTCTCGGCTGACATTCTTAAAGATGGGGCGTGGGACAAACTGGAAAAACGCAGTAGAGATACCGTTGCACTTATTAAGTCGATACGAGGTCGATAAGTGATCGGTAATAGCTGATTAGCTTAGTACCATTTCAATCCTGAATTTATGCAGTAACAAAAAAGAATTGAGATTTCCATGGTCAAGGTCGTAACTTTCGGAGAGGTAATGCTTCGTCTAGCAACAATGCGGCGAGAACGATTTACTCAGGCACGTGAATTCGAAGCGACCTATGGCGGTGGTGAATGCAATGTTGCTGTTTCACTTGCTCAGTTCGGAGTCGATGCGACATTCGTTTCAGCCATTCCTGACAACGATATCGGGCAGGCATGCATTAATTATATTCGGCAGTTTGGCGTTGACACTTCCGAGATTTTACGACAGGGACAACGACTCGGAACCTATTACTTAGAATCGGGTGCATCAATGCGTGCCTCGAAAGTGGTTTATGACCGCGCTGCATCTTCAATTGCTGAAATCAAGCCCGGTGATATCAATTGGGAGAAGGTGTTTGAGGGAAAGGATTGGTTTCACTTTACGGGTATCACTCCTGCGATTTCCAAAAGCGCGGCAGCGGCATGCGAAGAAGCAGCTGTAATAGCCAAACAGCTTGGTCTGACTGTTAGTGCCGATATGAATTATCGTAAGAATCTCTGGACAGCCGAAGAGGCTCAAGAAACTATGATCCCCATGATGCGACACGTTGATATTTCAATCGGGAATGAAGAAGATGCCGAAAAATGTCTCGGAGTTGCTGCTGAGGGCGTTGATGTAACGACTGGAGAGATAAATCCTGATGCTTACAAACCTGTTGTACAGGAACTTGTAGATAGATTCGACTTTAAGAAAGTTGGAATTACACTTCGTGAAAGCCAGTCGGCCGATGATAATGACTGGAGTGCTATCTATTACGATGGCGATGAGATTCTATTAGGAAAGAAGTACCCAGTTCGTATCGTCGACCGTGTCGGCGGAGGGGACTCGTTTTGTGCTGCGATGATTTACGGTCAGAATCAACACCAGTGGAACTCACGCCAAGTTCTCGATTTTGCTGTAGCGGCTTCTGCAATGTCCCACACTTTCCACGGTGATTTCAATCTGGTCAGCGTCAAGGAAGTAATGGCAGTAGCAGGTGGAGATACCTCAGGTCGAGTTCAGCGCTAGTAGCGGTAGATTTGATACGTGATCTCTGGTGCTTGTCGTTTTATGTATAAGGTATTCTGATTGAGCGTGTTGGGATTGGATGCACAGTTTTGGCAGTTGCTGTTCACTGTTAGCCTAATTGTCCTTCAGTGATGAAAAATACTCAGAGTCACATTAGTAGCCCATTGCTACTCCATCTCGCCGTGGATCTGCACCACCAAGCATTGTCCCGTGTTCAGTGAATTGGATGCCCTGGCCACCGCCGACAGCGTTGTGCCAGTCAGGAGCGACATGTACTTGGTGACCTCGTCGAGCCAGATCCTGTCGCATCTGGACTGGGAAACGGTTTTCTAATAAAAGCATTCCGGTGTCATAGATACGGAATCTTGGGGCCTCGATTGCTTCTTGTATATTCATACCAGCATCGATGTGGTTAGACATCATCTGAGCTGTGGTATGTAGGATGCCCCAGCTGCCTGGAGTCGATAACGACATTCGGATTTTCCTGTGACCAGACGACTCGAATATCTGAGCGGGTGCAATACAGAAATCCTGTTGTTTACCGGGGCCAATTAAGTTCGGACTGCCGGTGTTGGGGTCGATGTCGAACCACTTGCACATGTTGTTCATGAACACTCCCGTATCACCGGCTACTACAGCGGATCCGAATGCACCTCCGAGTGTCTGTGTAATAGTTACTACGTTGCCTTCTGCGTCGGCTGTTGCAAAGTGAGTGGTGAGTCCACTTGAATATTCGGCTTTTACTCCGATAGGCGGGTGATCAACGCGTGAGCGATTCCATCTTTCAGGAGGGGGTCCAGAAGTTTCCAGCATGTCGATTTCTGCAGCTTTGTCGGCAGCATATTCAGCGGATAATAATCGCTCGAGGGGGATTTCTACATAGGCTGGATCGCCTGCATATTTTGCACGATCATCGGCTGCGGTGTAGACAGCTTCTACAATCTTATGAAGCGTATCGCTAGAGCCGTACGGGAGTTCGGTGAAATTGCTGAGTATGTTCAACGTTTCGAGAATTTGGAATCCTGAGGAATTAGGTGGAGCAACTCGAATTTCGAGCCCACGATAGTTGGTACTCAAAGGNTCCTGCCAGGCCGCTCTATAGTTTGCTAATTCTTCTCGACTGATGATTCCTCCAGAGTTGGCCAGGCCTGTCTGAATACGATCGCCCAACTTACCTTCATAGAATTCTTTTTGTCCGCCTTCGGCTATTGCAGCCAGGCTATCTGAGAGTTGCGGAAGGCGTAAAAGTGAGCCTGCGCTCATACCGTCTCGCTTGAGGGACATGGATTTTTGAGATGTTTCGAATTGATCAATTCTTACCAAGTTCTCCTCGACCATTGCTGCGTTGAACGGTGTGAGTGCGATACCTTCATCGGCATATCGAATGGCATCGCGCATCACCATAGAAAGTGGTAGTGACCCGTAGGTTTCGTGCATTGTCATCCAACCTGAAACATTGCCCGGCACAAGGGGGGCAATAGGACCAGTTTCCGCATTGAGGTGATCATATATTTCAGGTTGTGCGGCGTTTGGCGCATGTCCGGAGAAATTCAGAACCCGTGTCCGGCCCTCTTTGGCGATGTAAATAAGTGCAATCCCAATTCCACCGANCCCAGACATATATGGCTCAGCGACGTTGAGAGTTGATGCAACAGCCACAGCTGCATCAATGGCATTGCCGCCATTTTTTAGAATATCTAGGCCAGCCTGCGAGGCGTACGGATGGGCTGAGGCAACCATTCCGCGAGATCCNACCGCTGGCGCACGAGCCGATCGACCGTGAGGCGATGTTCCTATTGGAAATAGNGCATTTGGATCAATATCGTCGACGTGATACACAAGATCGCCTTTCAGGACATGACGGTTGATATTTGTAGGCTTTTGTTGCCCTAGACTAGTGTTGATAATTGGTTGCGTGAATCGATTCGCTGTTCGTCAGATCCATATGCCATAGAGTAATGACCCTTGTAACCGGTGGATTCAAGACGAGTGAACAAGTTATTGAAGTCGATGTTTCCTTCTCCAGGAATTANGTGAACTTCGTAGTCGCCGTTATTGTCAGCGAGTCTCACCTCCCCGATTCGTTNAATCCCAAATGTATCCAAAAATCCGTCAATGCCTTCTGGCACTAGGTTGGAATGGTTTNCTGTGAACGCCCATCCCAGATGCTCTGGATTAATCTCGTCGAAATACTCNCTTGTCTCTTCGATNGTGTGNGCCAAGTAGTGGANTTCGGCTTTCTTGGGCTCGAAGTTGAGGTTTTCGAGGAGAATTCTTTGACCAGTGTCTGCNCCGTACTTTGCGATACGCCTGAGTCGGTNGAGGGATGCCTTTTTGCGCTCTGGAATGTCGCCTGAGAAATGATATCCACCATGAACGACCGTCCACGAGCAATTGAGCAAATTTGCAAGATCGACGNTCGCTTGCATGTACTCCTCAACGGCTTGTGAGACAAACGGGGAAAACTCAGCTACGTTTACTGCTGAAAGGGTATGTAGACCGATAGAGATATTATTAGACTCACACATATCANGAACGTTGTGTGCTCGATCNACCGTCCATTTATCCATGTGATTTGGACCGGTATCGGCATTGAAGTCGAGGAAGTAAAACTCGTTATCTATGGCCCACTGTATGGCGTCTTCTAGCCGGGTTTTTCCAGCATCTACACCTATCCGATCCCTAAGTGACATTTGTTATTCCTATTGGTTCGATTTTAGGCANTNGAACCTAGTTCCAGNTTTTGTACATTTGGCTTTTTTCTAGGTTAATTATTTCAAATGGCAGTCCTTTGGATTCAGCTGCCTTGCGTCCTTCTTCAAGAATTAACCAAGTCCCACCCTTACCGACTACTCGTCTGTTGAGCATGATTAATTCACCTGCTACCAGTGACATTGTCGCTTTTCCNGTTCTTGGATTAACAATAGTTATATCTGCATCTGCACCTTCTGATAAATGGCCCTTATTCAATAGACCCANCANCCTTGAAGGCGAGTAGCTAAGTTTTATTACTGCTTCGGACATAGTCAGAGCGCCAAATGCCACAAGTGCNATTGTTCGCTGTATGGCCACGTTTCTTGGGAGGGAACCACCGTCAGTTGAAATTGCATCAACNCTGAATGTGTCATCATCATATTTGGCGGTTGCAAGGCTGAATGCACTGGTTGGAGGGTTCACAGGATAACTAAGGGAAGTATTGGTTGCTGCTGACTCCCAAATTTTAACGGCCTCTTCTCCAGTCACTGTNATNACACGCCCTCCGCGTGCAGTTAGTGCTGATCCATACCCGTCTAGTAGAGAGGCCTTAATCCCTTCGTCGGTAGTAGGGTACCCGCGTGCTTTGAGGCAATTCTGAGCTACGTTGTAAACCACATCGCCATTCTCATCACAAAGTCCGTTNGTGCCATTGATTTGAGCAAGGTACGCTTCCGTCACCCATTGCGATCGCATTCTCTCAATTATTNTCAGAGCTTCTTTTACCTCTTCGTGTGGTTCATCTACCATACCTCTGGTATAGGAGTTGATATGTGCGACGTGCAGGCGACCGTTTTCAGTAATGTCAGGAACTTCCCGAAGACCTGTCATATCGCTCCCAGAATCCTTGGTNCCTACATGGAAAGCAACCCAAGACATTTGATCATTGGCTACTTTGACCACACTGGATGATGCTTCGGGAGTGAATGGGTGGTAACCACCAAGTAATTTCACTCCGATTCCTCCCTGTTTTTTGGTGCTGTGTATGACATCTCTCACAACGCTTGGTCGCGGGTCATCCTCAGGGATTGTTGAATGAGGGACTAAACCCATCAANGAAGCCACNTTCAACCCTGCCCCACGCTGCAACATTCCTTCTGCCATGATTGTGGGATTACCTGCAAGGTCAAGAGCCGTAGTGGTTCCGGATTCTACGAGCATGGCATGTCCGTATGCTCGGTTAGCGTCGTTTCCGAATACACTCGATACGTGTGCGTGGGTATCGATGTGCCCTGGCATGACGATCTGTCTGTTGACATCGATAACGTCGTCTGCCTTGTCCAGATCGATGTTCTCNNTGACGGATGCTATCTTGCCGTGTTTGATTCCGATGTCGAACTGGCCATCGATATCATTTGCAGGATCAACGACATGGCCGTTTTTCAAAACTGAGTCAAATTGTTGTGTAATAGTCAANATAAGATTGAAANCTAAAGTAAGCGCGGTACTACTGATGATGGTTTATCAGGAGATTCTACAGAGGCTTAAGCCTTTAGCAACGATTTGTNAGTGAATATACGTAGATCCATCGCAGGTCGATAATGTTTATATATTCAATATCTTTGCTCAAAGTATNCGGCTAATCAATTTTNNNGGTGTTTTCGTATCTAAAATNATTCNAAGGTACGACGGTCGAGAGGTCTACACCCTTCAANNCAAAGCTTTATATGGCTTCNACAGAAATAACATTCCATCCTGATGTCGGTCGCCCGNGTCTTGATGCTTTTATCGTCTACGCAGGTAGNGGACTTCGAGATATGGGACGAGGTCTTATCGCTGTAATTTTGGCGATCTACCTATCGCAGATCGGGCTTTCGATACCTCAGATTGGCCTAGTCCTGGGAGCCAGTCTTGTTGGTGGGTTTGTGCTTTCACTTATCGTGATGTTTACGGCTAATGCGATTTCACATCGCATTTGGCTTTTTGCTATTGCATTAATTACTGCCCTGTCTATTTTGATGCTCTTTTTTACCGAGAATGTGTGGCTCATTGGGGTGGCTTCGTTTTTCGGGTCTTATGCTGGTAGCGGGATGCACTGGGGACCGAGTCTTCAGCTGGAACAGTCGTCTTTGACCGAGGTAACCAGTTCCCGAACTCGCACCCGTGCATTTTCCAACCTCTCTATGTCGTCAGCTGCCGGAAGGGCTGTCGGCAGTGGATTGGTAGTGATTGCTACCTACTTGATAACTGTTCGTGGCTGGGAACTGATTGACGCGTATCAAGTGTTATTAGCAATATATCTGGTTATTAACCTGATCAACGCAATTGCTTACCTGCCTCTTTCCTCAGCTGCCGAACCGAAGGTGCGTGCGGGTCAAATATTGGTAAATCCACTTCGTACCCGGTCACGTAGATCAATTATCAAAATATCTGGTTTGTTTGGCGTTGATTCGTTTGCCGGCGGCATGATATTTGATTCTTTTTTTGCATTATGGATGCTGGAAAAATACGGTATGAATGAAGGTGTAATCGCCGCGGTCCTCATTGCTACACAGGCATTAAACATGGTTTCTATTTGGCTGGCGCCTTCAGTAGCAAAACGTATAGGTTTGCTCAACACTTTTGTATGGACGCAGGTTGCCTCCAATGTATGCCTGATTTTGTTTGCATTTTCTACAACAGGATTTATGGCAGTTGCGATATGGATGATTCGTGGTCTATTTGACGAGATGGATGTACCTACAAGGCAGTCGTACATGATGGCTTTGGTACCACCAGAGGAACGTACGGTTATGGCTGGATCAGCGAATCTCGGCCGTGGCCTCGGACGGGTACCGAGTTCTACTTTGACCGGATTTTTATGGGCTGGTGCTTATACCGTTGCACCGTGGTTGATAGGCGGCGGGCTTAAACTGGCCTACAATTTTGCTATTTTCNTTTCGTTCCGTAATGTGAAAATCCCTGAGGAGTCTGAGTGATTGGATTTGCACGGTTTATCTGCGCGATTAGACNACAGAAGGATTTGATCGATATTCAACTATTTAAGTCACCAATATCGATTNNNATACCGCAAAATTGATGGCAGTTTATTTATCAATCATAATTGANGTGAACGTNCTCAGAGCGTTTGNTTAACAATGGGTTANTTTTGAAAATANAATTTTTGGAATCTNGTTGGTCGTCCGCANGGTTGTTGGTGTTGATTGNGGNTGTTATNGGACTTTTTATGNNAGGGTTTCCAGTANCTGCACAGGATAATGAAGAGATTGTTGGNTACACGATTGTTGGTGAAGACCCGGTGGGGCCTCACACNGTTCAATTACAAGTAAGCCCCCTGAGTCCGATAGTTGGNACGAGTCGTTTTGCTGTTCGAGTACGCGACAAAGTTACCGGTGCCGATGTTGATAATGCATTTGTNCGGGTATANGCGACACCTTCAGAAAANGGNAAGAAACAATTTTCACCGGCTCTTAATTCGCCNTTCGACCCNATTTACTATCTTGCTCAGTTAGATTTGGAACATCCGGGTATTTGGGCNATAGACGTAGAAGTNGATTCAGAACTGGGCNGTGGCACTACGGTGATGTCGATCCAAGTCCAACCGCGTCAACGAAGCGGGACTGGTAATGACTGGGGNTCTGGACTTTTTATTTTGGTNACNCTGACATTTGTTCTGGGGATTTCTTGGATGACGTACTCGTCAAAGAAGGCGTTAAGGCAAAGANCAGANCAGAAAATGCGGTANCTTTTACTATGCAAGAGTTATCTGTCGGNTNGTGTGTTTNTCGNTGCGTANCGATTTGATATTGAACTGAATTCTTGACCGGATACGAACTGAGTGCTACGTTTGCGACATAACTAAGCGGCGCGCTATATCAGAATGGATCGTTATTGAGTGAGCGCCATCTACATAAAGGCTAAGCGAGAGTTCAGCCTTTAAAATCTACGAGTGGGAGCGATATATGACGGAACCAGTACGTTTCGAAGCCGAGGAAGTTACTCCTAAAGAGAGTGGCAGGGGAATTATAAAAGAAGCCGGTCCGTTCATAGCGTCAGTTGAACGGCTGATGATAAGGGTGCGCAGTGCCAAACTAAAAGACCACACCCAGATGATTGACAACCTTCAGGCTTGGATAGACCGGGCCATGAATGGTGGTATTGATGTTCTACGTGATGGTGAACAGATTTTGAGCACGTTGAATGCCAATGTTGATGAAATGATTCAGTCACGAACGATGTTGAGGAGAATCGTGTTTCCTATGGCGGGTTTGACGTTGCTGGCTGGTGCTCTGGCAGCACTGACAGTTACCGTTTCTGGTCTCGAAGCATTGTTTCTATCAACTCCGCTTGAGATCGTGTTTGCTGCGGTGATTTTTGGAATTGCTGGCAGCTCATTTGCCGTTTTATTGCGAACGGTGACTATGCAGTTTGCGTATACGGAGAAGGTTGCCCTTTTCATGGTTGGTATCGCTAGGCCATTGGTAGGGGGAGTTCTCGCGCTGGCAGTGTTTGCATTGTTCGGAGCCGGAATTATCTCACTTCCTCTAATTTCTGACCAAGAAACGACCACCCGTGTAGCTTTTCTTGCTGGTGTGGGTGGTAGCGGTATATTCGCTGGCCAATTGGCTCTTTTTGCGTTTGCCTTTGGTGCGGGTATTGCTGAGAGTTACTTGACGCCTCGCGTATCACAGGGTGTTGCAAGGGTGGCTGACCGAATTTCCTCCGCTACTCGGTAATTGTAGTTAGAATCATGAACAGGGCCGGTCATAATGACCGGCCCTGTTCTTTTAACCTTTGAAATTAGCCAGTTGATCAGCGAAGGTGAAGATCGCCGGAAGTCCGCCTGTGTGAAGAAATATAATTGTTTCGTCGTTGTCGAAAGTACCTTCTTCGACTTGATCAATGAGCGCTGCCATCACCGTTCCGGTGTAGTTTGGATCACAGATGATGGCATCAGTCTGTGCTGCTATGTGGATTGCCTCGGCGACTTGAGGCGTCATAACGCCATAGCCTTCGCCTACGTACTGGTCTAAGACTTGCATGTCATTCTCTTCGAATGTAATGGGCAGCCCTAGCAGTTCTTGAATGTCCTTACTGTGCTGGAATATGTAATCGCCTAGTGGAACATCGTAGTTCACGGTGACACCTGTGAACTTCCAGTTTAGTCCCATTGATTTAGCGGCGATTATGAGTCCGCAAAGAGAGCGACCTGCTACGCCGATAATATGTATATTTTTCAGATTGTTATTTTCAATTTGTTCGAGCATTTCAATACCAGCCTGAACAAATCCGATCATTCCTACGATCCTAGGGAATAAATGTTCTTGAACCAGGTAAGGCTTGTGACCTTGTTGTTCAAGCTGTTCCTTTAAATTCGTAGCGTACCCTTCGGCATCATTCGATTGAAACTCGTCGAGCAGGTGCAGTTCAGCCCCCAGTATTTTGTCGACCAGCAAGTTTCCTTGGACGACTCGATTTGCAGCGTTCTTCAGAACCAAGATGTATCGCATTCCGATTTTATTAGCGGCTGCTCCAGTCATTCGGGCGTTGTTGGAGTGGTAGTCCATGATGTTGATCATCACGTCGTAGCCTTGGTCGGCGATGTGTGGCATTTCGAATTCATAATGTCTAGCTTTGTTGCCACCATAAGCGAGCCCTGTCATGTCTTCGCGTTTAATCCAGATGTTTGGGCCACCAAGTTTTTCTGTGAGGCGGGGCATTTCTTCGAGCGGTGTTGGTAAATGCGCTATTTGCATTCGCGGAAAACGATCGATGTGCTCTTGTAGTTGTTCGCGTGTCAAATTTTGGGTCATAGCAATGAATTATGTTCCGTATATCTCATGGGAAGCATGCGACCGACGGTCGTATACCTACTCGGTGAATTTGTCTGCGTGTGCGAATAGCTGCGGGAGTCCTCCNGAGTGTATGAAGCAGATAGTTTCGTTTAAATCTATTTGGCCTGTCCGAAGTTCACCGATCAATCCTGACATGGCTTTACCTGTGTAGTTCGGATCTAAAATTAGGCCCTCCGCTTTCCCAACCATCTGAATTGTATTGATTACCCGATCGTCTGGTTCACCGTAGGCCGGACCTCGGTAACCCTCGAGAACCGTGATATCCGATTCATCTAGCGCATATTTGAGATTAAACATTTCAGCCACTTTAGAAGAGCGTTTTGATGTGATTTTGTGAAAGTTTTCTATGTTGCCAGGCGAGTATTGGACAGCGGTAGCTTGCCAATCTAGACCTCGGTTTTTCGCATACAAACGGAGCCCCGCGATAGATCGTCCTGTTAATCCCCAGAGCCGCACTGATCCATCGATACCAGTGCTTTCGAATTGGTTTTCAAGTTCTAATCCGGTTTCCAAGTATCCGATCATACCCATAATGTCGGCAAAAGGGTCGTCTGGCATTATGTATGGGTTTCCACCCTCTTTCACCACATCAAAAAAAATCTTATTTGCCATCTGTCTGCCATATTCACCGGGCGTTCGATGTATTACGGCTCCCATTAGCTTGCACAGAAGTAGGTTTCCTGTAATGGGTGCGGTAACCATATCTGTGGAGATGATGTGGTACTTTAATCCAGCTTTCGCGCACCCTGCGGCGAGGAATCGTGCTTGATTAGAATGGTAATGGTTTATGTTGATGACGGTATCGAAGCCGCCTTCTAGGATGTGTGCGATCTCGAATTCGAAGTGTCGCCCCTTGTTTCCACCAAACGCAAGCCCTGTGACATCATCTCGTTTTATGAGTATCTGATCAGGGGTAGAAATTCCCTGTTCGGAGAGATTCTGTTTAAGTCGCTCAAGTGTTTCGAGAGGAGTGTTTAGATGCGACAACTTAAACCGAGGCAGGTTCTCGAGTCCGAGTTGTATCTGATTCTTCGTGACGGACATTGTGACTATCTACTCGATGTTGGGAGCCATCCCCATGGTCTAGGTCCGTGATCGAGCGGCATCGGCAACCCATCTCTTACTGACATAACAGGTCGAATTGCCTCTGTGCCCTTACCATCGGGACCAGAACGAGCATGGAAAGCAAAATCCCCATTTACCAGATCAAGTATAGAGATATCAGCATTTGATCCAATGCTAAGGGATCCGAGTTCATAAGCCATACCGAGTATATGAGCTGGTTTCGAAGTCGTCATTTCAATAGCTTGCTCGAATGTGATTCCTAGTGTCATTACCTTACCCATGCACTCTGTTAGCGAGAAGACCGGACCCGCAAATCTACTTGCTGCAGTGATATCTGAGCTGATCGTATCGGGTATAAAACCGGCGTCGATAATCTTACGGGCACTATCAAATGAGAAATTACCTCCACCAACTCCNATGTCGAAATAAACTCCGTTCTCACGAGCTTGCNTTGCTTCGGGTATGAGTGTTCCTNCGGCCAGTAAAGAACCTATCTCACCGCTAAGCGTGTGGGTAACCACATCCCCNTTCGTCATGATTTCCGTCAGTAGTGTGCTNGTGATTTCTGGGGCTGATNCATCCTGACCGGCGATATCGCCAACATGAACCATCATTAGTGTTCCTGTTTCAGTGGCAATGGCCTTGGCTGCTTTTGGTAAGTTGATTCCAAGGGCGGTGATGCCTGGTGTAACCATTCTTGCTTTAACGCCCACCACGATTGCGGATGACTGAATGGCGTCTACAGCTGCATCGTGATTGATGTCATCGATTGATTTGACTTCGGGGAGATTTGCGACTCCCATCGAGCCAATATTTATAAGCGCNAGGACTCGAGTTTTTGCCTCTGGCTCAACATAGTTCACTAGTCCACCAACGTTTAATGCGCCTGTGGAGCCTGCATCGACTATCGTTGTAACGCCGGCACTGACTCCTGCAGTATCAGGCGTTACGAGAAATTCTTCGTTAAATGGTTTTCGCATGCCTGCTGAAGCATGTGTGTGNAGGTCAATGAGACCNGGCGTTACGACTAATCCCTTTGCTTCGACCACCCGTTCGGTATTCGTTGTACCGATGTTCGCTTCTACAGCAGCGATCTTNCCTTTACTGACGGCTATATCTAGCTTGGCATCTATGTTGTTGGNTGGATCGAGAACTCGCCCTCCGGAGATAACGAGGTCGTATGAATTTGAATGATTTTGCATGTGTATTTTGTTGTACTGATCAACCTGTGGTTCAATATTCTCTTAGTGATCCGTCCGGATTGATCAGCGCGGGTCTTTCGTACGGTACAGGTGGGTAATGCTTGAAGGCTTCTTCGTTCAGTTCGATGCCGATACCAGGCTTGGTCGGAACTTCCAAATATCCACCTACTCTCTTCAAGGGTTCCGTAACAAGATCAGCCTTGATTCCTTTGTCGTCGTCATATGGGTATTCCTGAACCGGTATGTTATGCGTGGCTGCGTCGATCTGTACGCATGCGGCTGTCAGTACGCA
The DNA here is from genome assembly GCA_002725925.1 of Chloroflexota bacterium. Lineage (GTDB taxonomy): Bacteria > Chloroflexota > Dehalococcoidia > Lucifugimonadales > Lucifugimonadaceae > Lucifugimonas. The sequence continues at coordinate 4,474 of PBRL01000053.1, read as the reverse complement.
ACTGAGAGGATTATGTGGCACGACCCCTACGTAATCCGCCTCTGCGATCGCCGCGATCTTTTTTACGTTAGTGATGCCACCTGCTAATGACAAATCGGGCCGGACGAATGCTGCTCCCTTGTGATTCAAGAGATCACGGAATTGGTACACGGTATAAAGTCGTTCGCCCATTGCTAACGGGATNGGTTGTTGCTGTGCTACCCAGCTCCATTGGTCCATATTTTCTGGTTCGATAGGGTCTTCAAAGAAATAGAGATTGAATGGTTCGAGAGCTCTACCTAAGCCAATTGCTTCGGCGGGGGTCAACCGGTTAACCACATCGATCATTATGTCTGTATCGGGTCCGGCGGCTTCTCGTACTGCTGCAATTCGTTCTACTGCATTATTTTGCATGCCAGTAAAACTCATCTTTTCTAATCCAGTCCCTTCCTCAAAGTCTGATTTGCCGAAATCACCGAATGGGTAAATGCGCAGAGCTGTGAAGCCTTCTTCCACTCGCATCTTTGCTTCTTCTGCCAGAGTTTCTGAAGTGGTGCCACCGAGATGTGTATAGAGGCGGACTTTTTCTCGGGTGGGACCACCCAGTAGTTCGTAAACCGGTTTGTTTAATGATTTGCCTTTAATATCCCACAGCGCTATATCGATGGCGCCTAAGGCAGACATCATGTCGGAGCCGCCCCTGAAAAGCTGTCGGCGGAACATATGTTGCCAGTGGCGCTCGATGTGTAATGGATCTTTTCCTATCAGGTATTCTGAGCAATATTCCACTCCGGCTCGTGGGACGAAAGGTGTTCCACCCGTACCTGAGGCTGGGTGAAGTTCTCCGACTCCGGTTATTCCCTGATCTGTTTCTATTTTTACGTAGTTGAAACGATCGGCTGAGAGAGTGGTTACTGTTGTGACTTTCATTTGTTTTCTCGAGGCCCACACATTGACTTTGTAGGCTCAGGGTAATATTGACGATGTTATGTGAGCATTGAACACCAGTAACAAGATGTGGGCAATAGGAAGTTTATATTTGATCTTTTACCCGACGGTACTTTTAGGATGTTAAACTCGCCGAGCATTTCTTTAGTGTTGTGCAGAGTTTGTGACTTTGCACTTTTTGTATTCGTTACTCAGATCGGGTTATAAGGATTGAATATTATGCCAGGACCTTTGCGCGTCGGATTAGTTGGTGTTGGTCAGCGAGGACTTCAGCATGTGAATGCCATGGTCCAGATGCAAAAAGACGAAATTGTTCATATTGCAGCGCTGGCAGATCCTTATCCTGAGAACTTATCCGACGATAAACTCAAAAGATTTGTTCCCGACTATTCTTCTAGTGGTATTAAGATGTTCGATAGTGCTGATGACTTGATTGAATCAGGCTTGGTGGATGCTATCTGGTTTGTTATTCCGCCAAACCAGCACAATGGTGAAATTGAGCGGGCGGCGAGTCGTGAAATTGCCATATTTGCCGAGAAGCCCCAGTCTTTATTCCTCGACGACATCATTAGCCAGGACCTTGCCATCACAAGTTCAGGCGTGCCAAGTACAGTCGGATTTCAGATGCGACATGACCGTGGTTATACAGACATTGCTACTTATCTGAGCGACAAGTGGGTGGCAGCTATGACTATGATTGCTGAAGGTGCCGTTGAAGGCCATGGCGTTAAACACACTCATACTGAGGAGCTTGGGGGGCCAACAAACCGCGTTTGGACCGCTAACCGCGCTTGGTCTGGTACATCCGTTGTGGAAGCGGGGATTCATCAAACTGACGTTATGCGTTACTGGTCGGATGATGATGTTGAGTGGGTTCGTGCAATATACACCGATCGTCCGGTTGAGTTGCATAAAACAGAGGGTGACAATCCGATTGCGTACACGGTGATCTACGGTATGAAAAAAGGTGGGGTTGCGAATTTAATATTTACAAAACCTGCGCGATCTTATTACGGAGGTCGATTCGACTGCATTATCCATACACATGGAACCATAAAACTCGAAAACGACTTCGTAGACTATGCGTTTGATGGCGTGTGGCCACCAGATCAACCCCCGGCACTTGAACAGGTACGCAAGGTAGTTTCTCCTGGTCCGCATCACACTGCTATGGGAGCAGAGAGTACGAGGGCCATTGGAGAGGCGTTCGCCACATCAATTATTGAAAACAAGCCTGAATATCGGTTGAATTCGTTTCATTCGTCCATAAACTCTCTGGCTTCGGTTCTTGCGGCCAACGTATCTAATGATCTCGGTGGGGAGAGGATCGTAATAGATGAGTTTATTAATGATGATAAATATGCCCGCTATCGAAGGAATCCGAGTAGATAGTTATTAAATGGAATAATTTTTTGATTTCTTAGTTTTTTACACGGATTTTCAACGAGGTAACACCGGAGATATTAATTGCCAGTATCAGGGGAGTGGTTTAGTCCGACTGAATTAACTTTTAGTGGGATTCACGTTCGTGCAAAAACAGAATGGGTGCATCTGTCAATTGGAGATGGTGCGGGAATTGTTGGGCAAGGTGAGATCACTTCCACTCAGTTAGCGAGTGATGTTGCCCCCGTTGTGGCGAGATTAGCAAATCGATTGCGTGGTCACCGTCTGACGGATGATACAGACGTGATGAGGCTTAATGGCCTGACTGTTGAGAATTTAGAGCAAGACCAAATTCTGGCGACTGCGGTGAGTGGGTTGCGCTGCGCTATCGTGGATGCTCTCTCTCAGATTGCGCAACTGCGACTGGTTGAATATTTGAGGGAGCTATACGGTCGCGATCATGGAGATAACGACAGCATTCAACTTTATGCGAATATTAATCGTTCAATGCTCGCAAATGACGATGGTTTGGTAGATCGTTCCCCCGCCTCCTTTGCAGGCATGGCCCAACGAGCCATAGAGGCTGGCTTTACTACACTGAAATGCGCGCCATTTGACGAGGTAAAGGCGCCTTTTACATCTTCTGGTTTGCCACGAGATGCAGAAATGGGACTTGATCGTATCCGAGCGGCGAAAGCGGCAATCGGCACTGAACGTAAATTGCTGGTTGATTGCCATTCACGTTTCGATCTTGAATCAGCGTTAGCTCTAGCACCTGAATTGTATGAGGCGGGTGTTGGATGGTATGAGGAGCCAGTTGATCCGATTACATTCCCTGACGACCTCCGAGCCATTCGCAATGCGGCTGATTTGCCAATTGCAGGAGCTGAGCACGGCTATGGGATTTCCCTATTTACTAATCTAATGGAAGAGGAAGTCTTAGATGTTGTAATGCCTGACGTGAAATTTTGTGGAGGTCCTGTTGAGGCATATCTAATTGGTAGGGAACTTGAGTCACGATGGGCTGGGTCGGTTTCTATGCACTGTCCTTCTGGCCCTTTGTCACTTCTTGCTTCTGCGCATGCGACTGCAGCGTTTGGGAATACACTTCCACTGGAACATGCGGTTTATGAAGTTGATTGGCGTCATGAGGTTTTGGAGCCATTTGAGAAAATAGAGGATGGATACCTGAGGTTGCCGAAGGGGTACGGATTGAGCGCCAGGTTAGATCCAGTAGCAGTTGCTATGAGAGGTCGTTCTTGGAGTGAGTAACCTAACTTCACTTTTTCTTAAGGTAATGGACTGAAAAAGTTGAACTAAGTTGACTTGGCAGCGAAAATTTAACCGAACGGATTTATGGAACTGTTATTTCGTGCCTTCTAATCTTGCAACTACTGGCCCCATATTGGTTTCTCGTTCTGATTTATTGGAACGGTTGGTGGATTTTGAGATTGAGCCAGGTGCCGAATTTGTTGTTGAATTGCTTGAGGCGGGCTATTCACTTGACGAAGAGTGGGAATCACTTCCCAAGTCGGTACAGGGCTCTGAAAACGGAATTGTTTTGATAAGAGTTGCCATTACGGTCTCTGAATGGAAACCTTTTCTAGCTTTGTTGCCGCCATTTCCAATTTCGCAATCGAGCGAATCGAACTCTTTTGATGATTTTCGTAAATTCGTTATGTTGCCTCGAACGATTGGAATCATACTTTTGCGGTTGGGTCATTGGGCATTCGCGATCGCTGAGGATGGAGATCTTGCCGGGACTAAAACGGGCACGCGATACGTCAAAGGTCGGCACAGAAAGGGAGGCCAGTCTTCAAACAGGTTTAGGAGGGGTCGTGAGAAGTGGATTAGAGAGCTATTTGATCAGGTTGGTGAGGCTGCATGCTCACGGCTTAGTGATTATCCTGGTCAAATAGATTTTTTGTCACTCGGAGGGGACAAAGTTGTTCTTGGTAGATTTTTGAAGCGTGTGAAGTTACCTGATTGCTTGAACGATCGAGTACTACCGAACCACTTGCCTGTTAATCAGCCTGGGAGAGATGCATTGGATGCTGCTGTGCGCGATGCCTGGTCGTACCGGGTTTTTGAACTGCAATAAGACGTTACTTTCTCAGGGGGAATACTTGTTAAAGGCGCATCGATGTATTCGAAATACGCTAAA
>PBRL01000052.1 GCA_002725925.1 Chloroflexota bacterium | reverse complement strand
CGGAAGGGGATCGCCAGGGTTCGTGAGAGGCAATGGTGTCAGATGNGATGGTTGTGAAATCTGATTACTGGTCTGAGGATGAGTGGTTTGAGTTATCAGGTACCCGAGGATTTATTTGNGTGAATCGATGTACTGGAAAGGCGCTTGAAACTNCTCCACTTGTAATTTACGCGGATGGCAAACGTACTGAAGTTGGNCTGGATGAGATTGAATGGGATTGGGGTGCTTCATTTAGAAACGGTATGTTTGATTTTGTNGACTNGATGCTTGCGGGAAGTCATGCCCCATTGTCCTCAGTGGAGGGGAAGTATGTTTTGCAAGTGGCACGTGCCGCTCAAATATCTTCTGAGATGAATTCTCCTGTGACTGTGGCGGNTATTGATCAAGCANAGTNATTTTCACAAACGGGAATAACGGCAAAGTACTCTGGGTGTNGTTAGAATTGGATTTAGAACACTAATTTGAACGCTAAAGTCTATGAAACCCGAATCAATCCAAACGGATCTTATTGCCGCTATTCAAGATCAGGGGCTGCGAATTACCAAGGCCCGCAGGGCTTTGANTCTCGAGATTGAAAGTCGTGTCGGAACTTTTACCGCTGAGGAGATCAGCGAAAGTCTNCCTGAAGTCGGTCGGGCGACCGTATTTCGCACGTTGAAAGTTTTGGTCGACGGGGGAACCATATGCCGGGTGAATACCCCTTTAGGATCTCCAATTTATACTCGTGCCAGAGTCGAACACCATCACCATACATATTGTGTGAACTGCGCGGATGTGCAAGAAATACGACTTTCCAATGTGGAATTGATGCTAAAACCGCTGGATCGGAAAGTAAAAGGCCAGATAGTGGGACACAGTGTCGACCTTTTCATTATCTGTGATCGATGCGTTGATGCTGTGAGTTCAACCTAGTGGTTAGNTGCATCTGAAGATTCATGTCAGGTGCGATTTATTCTCAAATCAATGCGTCTCGCCAATGCGAGGGAACTGGAACGCTGCGTATTAGTAAGGCAAATAAGTTGGGTTTTAGTGGAAAGTTAAATTACGACGTTTTTCAAACCGAAATGGGCTGGATTGCAATCGTTGGCGGAGATAACGGGATTGTTAGAGCCAGCCTTCCGGAGTCTTCTCCTGAAGCCGCACTTGAGCTGGTGAGTCCTGAAATAGCGGAATCGTTACATGATCCTGAGCAACTGCAATTTGCACGCGTACTTTTATCCGCATATTGCGCAGGCCAGGCAGTTGATTTGTCTGANGTGCCTATCGACACTCGTGACGTTTCTCCATTTTTTAGAAAAGCATGGGAGGCCTGCCGTTCCATTCCTTCTGGAGAAACACGCAGTTATCAGTGGCTAGCTGAGCAGGCAGGNAACTCCAGGGCTGCGCGTGGCGCTGGNCANGCGATGGCGAGGAATAAGCTTGCCNTACTTGTTCCCTGTCATCGGGTAATAGCTTCAANTGGGGACTTGGGTGGTTTTGGNGGTGCCGGCCTCTCACTCAAATCTAAGCTTATTTATTTGGAGGCTAACAGGTAGTTTGATCATCGGAGGTGCCGGCATCATTATTGCCAAGGTATGTGTTAAGCACTGTTACTGCATTTTCTACACAATCGGATCTAGCCATAATCCGAGTCGGGAGTCCTGACACTCCAAGGAACGCAACTGTGTCACCTGGTTGTAACTTGCACTCTATACCTGCGTTTCGTATCAAGCCAAGCCAAGACTCTGCTGTGAGTTGATCAGGCGCTGTGGCGAAGACTTCCCAGTTCAAATTACTATTACCTCACAGTTATGTTGAGGACAGTCGTCGAGGTTATTTCAGTATGTCTTACTATGGACGACGTTGTTTCCAAGAAGTTCATTTAATCGGCTAGTCAGTTTTGTTCCAGATCGAACTTTAAATGGCATATTGAGCCGTATAACTTTTTTGCCAGTATCGATCTCAAGTATCACAGGATCCGATCCATCAAACTCGACGAACAGTCGCATNAGATCTTCGAGCCTGTANCTGTCGTCGGCGATATCTCCAGTCTCTTTTACGTGGACTAAGAAGTGGCCGTTATTGTCAGTGGTGTCATTTTCTTCAGCATCGGTTGGCAGGTTAGTTGTTGCTTCTTCTGCAGTTCTCTGGCTGTCTGNTGCANTTGTTGNGGAGTCTGCAATTGCATCTGGGTTTAGGGGCAGTGGGTTGGTCTCCTTGCCCATTGGAGATGGGCGAGTGATTTGAATTGGATCATTTAGTACGGCCCGTGGTTGGCTGGCTTCGTTAAATCCGGCTCGGATGATAGGCGCAGGTTCGTATTTAATTGATTCTGATTCGTGTTCGGCTTGGCCTTCAGATTTTAACTGATATTCGTGGGCTGTCTCGACAGAAATCGAAACTCGCCCCATTCTTTCTCGGACNTCTCCAGCGATCGAGACGAAATTGCCGTTTTGCCAAAGGTCCGGTATCTGTTCAAGTATGTTGGGCCATACCACTAACTCGATGTCCCCATCTAGTAGTGTCAAGTTCAAAGAAAGGAACTTGTCACCNCTTTTTGTGGNCAACTCTCTTACGTTATTGACTTGCCCAAGTGCTGCACGTTTTTGCCCTGCTAGTTCAGTCGTGATATCTGATGAGAACACAATTATGTTATTGGGTTGTTGTCGCATTTCACGCGTGAATGGACTTTGAGTTAATTCCACCCCTAGGAGGTCCCGTTCCCAGATGACTCGTTCCTGATCTGTCGTGTCATCATCGGTGGATATNTCGAGTTGAACNATCGGAGCTGGGACGGATTCCCCAAGCATGTCGAACATTGATGTTTGGCCCGACTCTCTCAATTTGGTTTGTCGTTGTATCGTCGAGATTATTCGATCGATCGTTTCAAGTAAGTTGCCGCGGCCGCCGAATTCGTCGAAAGCGCCGACTCGGATNAGACTTTCNAGGGTGCGACGGTTTAATGACTTTGAATCNACGCGCCGGCATATGTCTTCTAGATCTTTAAATGGCCCTCCTGCTTCNCGGACTTCNACGATCGGATCTATCGCTGAAGCGCCGACGTTTTTTACAGCTGCTAGTCCGAAGCGGATGATGTCATTTCCATCCGTATCGGTTTCTATTGTGAAACCTGATCCGGAGTGATTNATGCTTGGGGGTTTTACTGAGATGTTGAGTCGTGTTGCCTCGCGAACGGCTTCTCCGACTTTTTCAGGATTGCCAGATGCAGAGTCGAGCACAGCTGCAATGTATTCTGTTGAGTAGTTGGCCTTGAAGTACGCTGTCCAATATGCAATGTAAGCGTAGGAAATAGCATGCGCCTTGTTAAATCCATAACCAGCAAATGGTGCCATCAGTTCNAAAACGGTGTTTGCTTGCTCTTTGGTATACCCCTTTTTTAGAGCTCCGGTATTAAATTTTTCATGCTCTGCTTCCATCACGGATGGGATTTTTTTCCCCATAGCCTTACGGAGGATGTCTGCTTCGCCTAATGTGTAGCCACCAAATGCCTGGGCAATCAGCATTACTTGATCTTGGTATACGAGCACACCATAGGTTGGCTCAAGCAGATCACGCAGATCGTCGTGCGGATATGTAATCGCCGCCCTTCCGTGTTTTGCCTCAATGAAAGTGCTAATGTGTTCCATAGGCCCAGGTCGATAGAGAGCGATCATGGCGGCCAAGTCATTGATTGTTGTGGGCTTGAGTTCTTTGATATTGCGACGCATTCCAGTGGATTCGAGCTGGAATACACCAAAAGTTTCTCCTTCACCGAGAGCTTGAAACGTTTTTTTATCGTCGATTGGAACATCGTAAACGCCCATGTTTTCACCGGTTGTTTCGGCGATCAGCTTTACACAACGGTCTAGAATCGCAAGATTTGCAAGACCTAGAAAATCCATCTTTAGCAATCCAACATCTGCGACGGGATGCATGGAATATTGTGTTGTGGGACTTGAGTTATCTTTACCACTTGTAGACCGTTGCAGAGGAACGTGTTCGGTTAGCGGTTTTTCAGAGATGACAACTGCAGCAGCATGTGTGCTTGCGTGTCGCACAGAGCCTTCAACCTTCTGTGCCATATTTATTAAGTCACGCGTGTCGCTGTCACGCTTAATCTCATTTCTTAACTCGGCAGATTCANCAATTGCTTCTTTCAGCTTAATATTCAGAGTCGGGGGAATCATTTTCGCCAGTTTGTCGCTCAAGCTGAGGGGTAATGCCAATGCGCGTGCCGTATCTCGTATGGCAGCCTTGGCACCAAGTGTGCCAAATGTCACAATTTGAGCGACGTGTTCCCGACCATAATGATCTATGCAGTACTTGATAACTTCTTCGCGTCGATTGTCAGCGAAATCCATATCGATATCTGGCATTTCTCGTCGTTCGATGTTTAGGAATCGTTCGAAGAAGAGATCCGCTTCCACAGGGTCGATTTGTGTAACCTCGAGGCAGTAAAGNACGAGACTTGCAGCTGCAGATCCGCGTACGGCCGAGAGGATCCCGCGCTCGTTGACGAAGTTGAAGATATCCCAACAGACTAAGAAGTAATCTGAGAACTTGGTCTCTTCGATAATTCCTAGTTCGTATTCAAGACGCTTANGTACTTGTTCANTTGGCTTACCGTANCGCTTGTTGAGACCTTTGTAGCAAAGCTCTCTTAGATAGTCCATGGACGATTTATTAATCGGTGTGGAGTAACGTGGAATGAATGTTTGGCCAAATGTGAGATNAAGCTCACAAGACTCGGCGATCTTTAACGTATTTGTGAGAGCTTCGGGCAGATGAGTCCACTCCTCCTGCATTTCACTAGCACTTTTCAAATAGTAAGAGGTGTCTTCCATGCGAAACCGCTTTGGGTCTNTCACGTTAGAGTTTGTTTGGATGCAAGTTAGAATGTCTTGTGCTTCAAAATCTTCACGTCGAACATAATGCGAATCGTTTGTAACGGCCATTGGCAAGTTTGTTTGTTTGCTTAGTTCAATAATGGCGTTATTGATGTCCACCTGCCCTGGAACGTGTTGGTGCATCATCATCTCGAGNTAGTAACGGTCCTGGAATATATTTCCATACCATTCAATCGTTTCACGCGCAGCATCCAAATCACCATTATTGATATANCGGCCCAACTCACTTGATGGGCANCCAGACAGGATTATTAGACCNTCCGAATATTTTTCGAGGATTTCTCGATCCATTCGCGGNCTTTGGTAAAAACCCTCGATATGTGACGCGCTCACCAGTTTGAGAAGATTTTGATAACCGACGCGATTTTGNGATCAGTACCGTCAAGTGGAATGGGGATCGCTTTTGAGGGTTTCGCTCATCACGTGGCCCGTCTGCTACATACCCTTCGACTCCTATTATGGGTTTTATTCCAGCCTTTTTAGCAGACTGGAAAAAGTCGATTGCGCCGTGAAGATTACCGTGATCAGTNAGAGCAATTGCCGGCTGGCCTAATTCGACTGCTCTCATGACCATGTCGTCTAGCCTNCTGAACCCATCGAGAAGAGAATACTCTGAGTGGTTGTGTAGATGGACGAACTGGTCTGGCACGGGCTACTTTTCTTAANATATCGNGTGAGAAGTATAGGTAATGGAGCATAGCCTTCCCTCAAGTTCGAGTCGAGTCTGTTATTAGATTTATGACCTCAAGATAGCCTTTTTTTGTGATTTTTTTTGGGCAGGGTTCTCAAGTTTTTCTGCTATNNAAATGNAAAAAGAAATTGGANCATCATTTGANGACGGAANTGGGGNGCATAAATTTAGTAGAGAATNATTTGTACATGATAGGCTCATAACGAGCTGGGCCCGGCGTACAATCCTTCATTACGGATGATGGATGTTGGCGGGTAACAACTGAGGACAAGATTGACTTCAAAAAGTATAGGTGGCAAACAGACAATACTCGTTGTCGATGACGAGCACATGTCCGACCTTATGCGTTCTGTGTTTCGCCGATTAGAGTCGGATGGGTTCAATCCCATTGCCATAATTCCAGACGGATCGCGTATCACAGGCGATGATTACGAAACACACACTCTTTTTGCAATAGAAAATGAGTCTCCAGCTGCGGTTCTTTTAGATGTCAGATTCGGAGAGTATGACACTGATAGATTCAAAGGGTTATCTATACTGAAAAAAATTGTCGAGCGTGATAGCAGTCTGCCTGTTCTGATGTTTACCCAATATGCTAGAGGTCCTTATCGTGACACCGCTGTCACAGGGAGTCTCAGTATAGGCGCTTCAGTAGATTTTATTGACAAGCTTGCGAGTCCGGAAGAAGTCGTTTTGCGACTTCGCAGACTTATTGGAAGTGCTCCCAAAACTATAAAAATTGGCGATTTATTTGAATTGGAACCAGAAAATGCTGTTGTTTATGCGGTTAACGATGGCCGGCACCAAATGATTCGTGAAATTCAAGGAATGAAACTTGCCATACTTAATGAATTGGCATCTGCAATGTACCGCTCTGAGGGTGAAATTGTGCCTTTTTCCCGTCTTGAGCGGTTCTCGGACGGAGAAGACTCTCGTGCTTCTCTCCGAGTCAGGATACGCGAGTTAAAAATTTCGCTTGGCAAGGCTGTCGCCAGAGACTTTGGCGCCACTGAACTAATAATCAATGTTAGAAATAGAGGATATCGTTTGGTACCGCCAACCAACTAGCGTAATTACTGAAACTAGTCATTCGATTGAATTAGCAGGGCGGCATTTTGAGCGGAAGTTTACTGAACATACTGAAGTATGCGGGATTATCTCTGGCTATCGTTGGCTTGGGACTAATTTTACTATCTCCTTTGATCGGGGAACCTCTTACTCCAGGGTCACTTTGGTGGATCGAGCCCGTTGCATATATTGGTGCTGGAGTCTTTATTTTCGGGGCTACTGTTGCGTATCTGGGTATCCAGTTTAAGGCTAATTTTCAATCGCAAAGGGCAGACGGCCGTACCTGGAGTCAGGTTACGCAGGATTATTTCGATACTTTTGCGCATGATATGGGGCGACCTTTACGAAGGATTCTTGGTAAACAACGAGAGGCCAGGGCGCTGCTTAATGAAACAGGAGAAGTAACACAGCGTATGGCGGCAGAGTTGCTTGACGAAATAGAAAATCAAGCTCCAAATTTTAGGTTGATGATAGAAAATGTTCGAGTGTTGGTTGATCTGGAGGATCAAAGCGCGAGCCTTACTATCGAACCGGTGGATATTGCTGCAATCGTCCGCAATGTTTCCGATCGCTATATACCGATAGCTCGAGAACGTGGCTTAGATCTGATTTGGTGGTGCGAACCAAGTGAATTTGGTCTTGTTTATGGTGATGGACCGGCTCTAGATCATGTAGTAACCAATTTAGTGGACAATGCAACTAAATTCGCTGCGAATCAAATAGAGATACAACTAACCCGTAATGATTCGTCTTACTCGGTAAGAGTTTCGGATGATGGTTCTGGAATTGCTGATTCATACCTTGCGCATGTCTTTGACAGAGGGTGGACACCTGAACTATCCGCACGAAGCGAGAAGCGGAGTTCCGGACTAGGGTTGTTTATTGCAAGCAAGCTTGCCGAACGTAGTGGTGGAGACTTGATCGTTGAGTCTAATCAGATGAACGGTGATAAAACTAGAGATCCGCACACTACGTTTACGTTATCACTACCTTTGGACAGTCGATCTTAAGTTAGAGAATGATAGACCTATATCAATTCATTCGATTGTTGAGCACTAAGATATTTTTGATCTTGGTGGGGTTGTTTCTCGCGCTTACGGGATGTGTGGAATCGCGCCC
>PBRL01000051.1 GCA_002725925.1 Chloroflexota bacterium | reverse complement strand
ACACCAGAGGAGGATGATGAGTTGTTGAGGTTACTGGAAACTGATATGACTCAAGAAGAAATTGCAGACGTTTTGAAAAGAACCGTCGGTTCAATAAGTTCAAGAAAAGCAAAACTTGATTCAGAATCTCTAAAGAACCTTCAAGAGGTAGTAAAAAGGTTTCCAAAAACAATATCTGAGGGAGTAAACCCTTTCACAAGAGAAATTTTAGACAAAAACTCTGCTTGGTTACACCCAACAATACTTAAAGATCTAAAAGATTATTTTGAGATAGATGGATAAAAACTACATCCTCTTGGAACAATCAACCACCGTTGAGTAAATCTTTGATACCTAAACGCGAAAATGCTCAGGGAATTACCTTATTAAGAACCCGTATAGCAACTAAGTTTGGTGCGCTGAGTAATCCTAAATACCGCCGTTATTGGTTAGGTTCGTTAGCTTCCGTAGGTGCAATTCAGATTGTAACCATGGCCCAGGGTTGGTTGATTGTTGACAAGCTCGGTGGATCTGAACTAGATGTCGGTGTACTTGGTGGTGCCACCGCAGTACCCACTATCCTCGTAAGCCTCTTTGGTGGTGTTTTTGCCGACCGAGTTGATCGTCGAAAGTTGATCATGGGTGTTTCGGCGGCATCTACAGCGTTGTTAATGTTGCTTGCGATACTCGACGCAACATCAACTGTAATGATATGGCATGTCGTTGTTATTGCTGCGGTTCAGGGACTTGTCATGGGGTTTGATGGTCCTGTTCGAAGTTCATATTTTCCACTTTTGATCGAACGTAAACATATGACAAGCGCTGTGGTGCTGGGTACTGTCATGTGGCAATTTAGTCGTTTGGTAACGCCGATTATGGGAGGATTTATCATCAGGTATGGTGGGACAGAGGCTGTTTTTTTTGTCGGTGTTCTTGGTTGGGCCAGTATGTTGCTGGTAATGATTTCGCTCAAGGTTAGTTCGCTGCCTGCGGATAAGTCGCGGAATGTGATGGACGACATAGTCGAAGGCGTGCGATTTATTCGTTCTAGACGTGATTTTGTGCTTTTGATAGGGCTTACGTATGCGACTCATTTTTTCGGTATGCAGTACTTGCAGCTGATGCCGTTTTTCGCTAAACGATTTGAGAGAGAAGCGGACGGATATGGGATTATGTTGTCAGCACTCGGTCTAGGCGCGCTCACGGGTACGTTTGTAGTGGGTCGTATAAGAAGTAGATCTAATATTGGGTATATCATGCTCGTCGGATCCATGGTTTTTGCTGGTGCTGTTATCGCGTTCGCGTTTGCTCGCTCGTTCTATGTGTCTATTGGGTTCCTATTTATAGGGGGGCTGGCAAACACCATTTTCTTTGTTGTTGCAATGACTGTCTTACAGTTACGAGTACCAGAGCATATGCGCGGACGGGTGATGGGGATTTATACGATTACGTTCAGCTTTATCCCGCTCGGGGGCGCTATGGGTGGAGTAATTGCATCGATTTATGATGAGCGCATTGCGGTTGCGCTTGGGGCTGTGATTCTTGCTTCGATTTTCTTGTTGGTTGGCATAACGCAGCCAGTTATCCGAAACCTAAATGGAACCAATCTGGAAAAAGTGTGAGTAATACCGAGATTGGGACTGATTCGTCTAACGNACTTGNCGCGGAGACGAGNGAATCATCCCACCAGTGCATTGGCTGTTCGGGCATTCAGAATCTATTTTATTGGCACNGTCCTGGCAATGAATGCACTGCGTTTAGGAGCTGTGGCTCAGGGATTACTCATGTGGGAGTTGACGGGTTCTACCTTGAGCTTGGGCGGAGTTGCAGCTGCTACAGCGATNCCAATGGTGTTGGTTAACATCTTTGGTGGCGTACTTGCCGACCGACATGAGGCGAAATTTCTCCTTGGAGGGTCATCGCTGATCGGGGCGTTACTTCTGGTTGTTCTCGGAATCCTTGATATAACCGACACAGTGCAGCCATGGCATGTGTTTTCGTTTTCTGTGATTTCTGGGTTTGTTGCGGGTGCTGATCAGCCCTCTCGGCAGGCTTATTTCCCGTCTCTTGTGCCTGCTTCAGCGATTAAAAGTGCGGTGACAATCAACGGATCACTTATCGCCTCAGCATCGGTAGTAGCTCCAACTCTTGGTGGGTTATTGATTGCCGCGCTTGGTACCCATGTGGGCTTTTTTGTGGCCTCGATAGGTTGGTTCGCTATGTTTGTTGCAACGGTATTCTTGCCAAGGCGAGGAACATCTTCATTTCACCGCAGCGTCCTACGAGATCTAGGCACGGGATTTGGATTCATATTACGGAATAGAGTTCTATTAATTCTTATGATCCTAGCTTTCGCGAATACGCTTATGGTATTTGGATGGATCGGCATGCTACCGGCATATGTTGACCTGTTTGGAGGGGGGGCCAGAGAAGTCGGCTATATGTTTTCTTCTGCGGGTATTGGAGCTTTTAGCGGTATCTTAGTTGCGGGAAAGTTATCGTCCGGCCGATATATGGGGTGGATGATTTTAGGCGGGGCGGCTTCGTTTTCGGCCATCATGTTGGCAGTTTCTAATTCACCGTCGATCATCATAGCCATGGTGCTCGCTGCTATGGCTCACTTTGGAAACGGGTTGTTTAATATTTCCTTGATTGTCGCGGTCCAATTGCGTGTGCCGGAAGATATACGTGGTCGTGTTATGGGCGTGTTTGCCATCTCACAGAGTATTGGATTACTTGGGGGCCTATGGACTGGTGTTCTGTCGACTTTAATCGGTCTAAGGGAGGCGATGATGGTTGGGCCGTTTATTCTGTTGCTCATGATAGTTACGGTTTTGTCGACTCAGCGCAAAATTAGAAAACTACATGAAGATCCAGCGCATGACAGGTGATCCTAATTATCTTTGCATATAGTCTTTAGATAGGTGAATATGATTCCTAAAGACATGAAGATTGACCTACATTCGGTTCGGCGAAGGCTCGAACGCAGTGAAGAGTCGCTGTCGCCATATGCAACGCGATCAGTGGATGCAGTTCGGGGCATCCCGGAATTGCCATCAGCGACAAGGACAGAGTTTCAACGAGATCGTGATCGGGTCATTCATGCGAATTCGTTCAGACGTCTCAAGCATAAAAGTCAGGTTTTCGTAGCGCCGCAGGGAGATCATTTCACCACTCGTTTAACTCACGTTATTGAGGTATCTCAAGTTGGGCGTTCGATAGCACGCGGATTGAATCTGAACGAAGACCTAGTTGAAGCCATCGGCCTTGGCCATGATCTTGGGCATACTCCGTTCGGTCACATTGGTGAGAGTGTTTTAAATCAGCTACTGATTGGTGGTTTTCACCATAGCAGGCACTCTGTACGGCTGATTACTCAACTCGAGAAAGATGGTAAAGGGTTGAATCTCACTGAAGATGTCATAGAGGGAATCAAACACCACTCGAAGCCCGAGGGGAAGTTTTTGTCGCGGGACGCAGTGGGCAGTCTAACGTTAGAAGCCCAGGTAGTGAGAATTTCGGATGCGCTAGCTTATCTTGCTCATGATATTTTAGATGCGTTGCGATCGGACTATATTCAACTTCAAGATTTGCCTAGGGAAGCTGTGTCTGCACTTGGTAAACGGCATTCTCAACGTGTCAGTGCAGTTGTCGAGAATGTGATTGAGTCATCGTGGGACTGCTCTGGCGAAGTAGATCCTCCAGGGGATGTACAGCCGTGGATACGCATGTCTTCTGAGTTCGGGAAAATAGTTACGGATCTGCGTGTTTTCATGTTTGATCGTTTTTACCACCCAATCAGTGCGTCCCTTGAAGGGCGAAAGGCGGCAGCAATTGTTGGAGTATTATTTGAGCATTTCAGGTCTAATCCAGATTTAATACCTGCTTGGCTGCGGGACCTGTCCGGATCGGCTGAGCGCGCTGCAGCTGACTATGTTTGCGGAATGACTGATAACTATGCTCTGATCATGGCTGAACAAATTAAACCAGGGCTTAGTGATGGGGTATTTCAGGGTCGAATTTGAAAATCGCTAAAAATTACCTCGGGTAGAGTATCAGTCGGTGATTACTCTACGTATACTCGATCCAACAGTTTTGCCTACCTGATTACGTGTGGAATTTTCTTCAAGTAACACTGGTGGTTTTGTTTTGCGGCTGTCCTCTTTAAAATCTGTTTGGTTTAGTAGATATGGCTTTAGTTGACGAGGTAAAAAGCCGATCCGATATTCTTCAAGTCATTTCAGAATATGTCGACTTGGATACTTCGTCGCGTCAACCAAAAGCACTTTGCCCGTTTCACGTTGAACGTACTCCATCCTTCGTTATATACCCCGAGAACGGAAGTTGGCGTTGTTTTGGGTCGTGTTCTGAGGGCGGGGATGTCATTTCGTTTGTGATGAAACGGGAGAACATGTCGTTCGCCCAGGCATTGGAAAATTTAGCAGATCGTGCTGGTATCAAACGAGAAGTTTTCGATAAGAACGTTTCCAGGAAACCAGTCACTAAGATCTTTGATGCCAACGACATTTCTGCTGATTATTTCTTATCAAGATTGAAAGCTCCGGTTGGCGATACAGTTCGTGAGTATCTGGTTGAACGCGGTATTGATATCGAAACGGCCTCACGCAGGGGTCTTGGATTTGCTCCTAGTGGTATGGAGACACTTTCAGGTCATTTGCGAACTAGGAGTGTCCAGAGTCGAACCGCTCTTGATGCAGGTCTTATAACGCGAAAAGACGACGGTGAATGGCGGGATATGTTCATAGGGCGTTTGACTATTGAAATTCGTGACGGTCGGGATCGTATTGTCGGATTTGGTGCCCGCACATTAGATGGGTCAGAGCCTAAGTATTTGAACACTCGGCAAACTGATGTTTTTGATAAGTCTTCGATTCTGTACGGTTTGAACTGGGCTGCCGAATCAATTCGCTCTATGAATGAAGCGGTTGTAGTTGAGGGGTATATGGATGTAATTACAGCGCATGAGCATGGCTTTACAAATGTGGTTGCATCAATGGGCACAGCCGTGACTCAAAATCATCTTGGCACACTGGCTCGATATGCTTCGTCGGGTGGAAAAGTGGGGACAATTGTTCTTTGCCTTGATTCTGATGCTGCTGGTGAGACTGCAACCATGCGGGCGCTTGAGTCTGTCACGGAAGAATTGAGTGCAGGGGCGATTCGTGGAATCGAGGTTAAAGTTGCACGATCTGAGGGAGGAAAAGATCCTGATCAGGCTATTCGGGCTAATCCTGACCAATGGCGTACATCTTTGTCTGAGGCCGAGCCGCTACTGGATTATTTGATGATTGCAAAGTCAAAGCTTTATAACATGGCATCTGGCCAGGGAAAAGCCGATTTTGCGAATAGTATTGCCCCTCTCGTATACAGCATTACGAATGGTTATGATCAAGATCGCTACTGGTCAATGATGGCCAGGTTGGCTGAGGTCACCCCAGAAAGACTTAAGACTATAGTCGATAAGCGAGTAAGGAGAGCAAATATTCGCTTACCTGGTGGATTACGTAGTGAGCCTGGTTTGATTTCACCAGGCCAAGTTAGCGCTGCTCTGGAACAGGGTGATTCTCTAGAAGAGCATATGTTATCTCTTGTTATGCAGATAGATGATCTGCGCGAGTATGCGATTGAGATGCCCAATGAATATTTCCACGAGTCTGATAATAGGGCTTTGTTTACGGCATGGCAGGGGTCGTCTAAACTCGCTGAAAATGTTGAAGAACTGGGANCAGANNTAACGGAAAAAGCACAACAATTGCGTAACCGTGAGCTTCCTCCGTCGAATCAGGCGAGACATGTGGACGACATCACTCAATGCATCANGCGCTTGAAAGANCGTCATTTTCGGCTCATAAAAAAGCTNGAAGCTGATCGATTCAAGGAAATTGAGGGTCAGGAAACAGAAGATTTATTGGACCGAGCACTATTTCCTAATGAGAATCTTCGTACAGTGATGACAGGGCGGCGGTAAGNATGCCACGATCCACTCAAATAACTGATNACGAAGGCCAANTTGAAGATCTGGTAGGTTCATCGGATATCTTGATACCTGTCACTGCTAATAACCTTGACGGTGATGAATCCGANGATGACGAATTAGGTGAACGGACANCGTCAGATGTCCTTAGATCATCAGNCGTGGCTGCNAGTGCTTCTGAGCTTGAAACTTGGGGAACCAANCAGTCGGAAGGGTTTGCTGAGCTNAATTTCAATCCTTACGTTGAGGATTCTGAGATTTCCGATGATCCTGTTCGGATGTATTTAAGAGAAATCGGNCGNGTTGGACTACTCNCTGCGTCTGATGAGAAGTTTCTTGCGAGGGGCATGGAAATTTCTCAGCGGCTTTCTGAAGTGCAGGGGGAGATGGCTGAGCGGACCGGACAGCTTCCCACTGCTGCTGAGATTACNCTTGAATTGTTCAAGNGTGTAGGCTCACAGCGTGATGTNGNAGCCAAAATAGCTAGTTTTGNGGGCNTACAGGATCTGACTCTNGGAACGCTGCTTGGGATTCCTGAACTCAGGNANTTGATTGATGGCCCNCATGANGAAANNCTGGTGGCNTATTTGTCAGACGCATTTAACTGTGANTTACAACAGGCGCAAGATATGGTCAAGGANCTTTCCTGTGACTCNGNTCTCATNGCACCGGAATCACTTGACGCCCTTGATGCAGATCCGAGTCTCAATGAGTTGACTAAGTGTNCTTCGACCGAGGTTTATCGCGATAGATTAGAAGTATATGAATTTCTGTTCGCAGCACATTTTTCCCGGATACGCGACAGTGCNGAGCGTTCCGAGCGACATCTATCCGAAGCAAACCTTAGATTGGTCGTATCAGTTGCTAAAAAATATCTAGGACGCGGGATGTCGTTGCTCGATCTTGTCCAGGAAGGGAATATTGGATTAATTCGTGCAGTAGAAAAATTCGACTACCGTAAGGGGTACAAGTTCAGTACTTACGCTACTTGGTGGATTCGACAAGCGATAACTCGTTCGATCGCAGACCAGGCTCGTACGATTCGAATTCCTGTTCACATGGTTGAAACAATTAACAAGCTTTTGCGAGTCAGTAGGCGCCTTGTTCAGGAGCACGGACGTGAGCCGACATCGGTAGAAATTGGAAAGGCAATGGACATGCCGGCGGATCGTGTAAAAGAGATTCTCAAGATTTCTCAGGAACCGATTTCACTCGAAACTCCTATCGGCGAAGAATCAGACTCTTTTCTGGGTGATTTTATTCCAGACGACAACAGCCAGGCTCCTGCAGATGCTGTGACGTATCAACTTCTGAAAGAGCAAGTTGGTGATGTGTTGGATTCAATCAGTCAACGGGAGAAGAGAGTGCTTGAACTTAGATTCGGACTTGAAGACGGTCGCAGTCGCACATTAGAAGAAGTGGGTCGTGAATTTGGTGTGACTCGTGAGCGTATTCGACAGATCGAAGCGAAAGCTTTGCGTAAACTTCGACACCCAACCCGTTCAAAGAAACTTAGAGATTTCCTAGAGTAGCTACTACGTTAAAATANGNAGTCATTGGCTATCTCATCATCAAGATGTTGAATCCTGCCCGCCCTACTTCCCATTACGTTAACTTGCCTCGTTGTATTTTTTGAACTTTNTATTATGCCGATCAGGTTATGACCAACAAATCAGACTAGCCTGAGCATTAAGTTTTTATGAAGTAATAAGAAAANCNNGGTATGTGTAAGTGATATTAACTAAATGATTAACAAGTAAATAGATGATATATTTGTGGTCTGCTACTGGGTATTGTTACGATGAAGTAGTAAACCTTATCAACCTGGAAATTCCTGAAATCTTTCCGAAACCTTATTTTCGATGACATTCGCTGAAACATTAACCCAGATCAAAGATATTGTCGTCATAGGGTTTTTGCTTTTTGCTTTTGTTCTACTGGTATTGGGTTCAGTGCTCGCGATTCGCTTATACAAGCGTGCTAGCCGTTTCATGGATCGTATGGAAAACGTTGCTGGTAATCTTGAATCCACCTTTGATCGTTTGACGATTGCTCGCAAGGCGGTTACAGATGCTGCTTTAACCCTTCGACCGATAGCAGGAGCGATTGGATTATTGAGGATGGTTCAGGGCCTAGAACGGATGTTTGGTAAGGGCGATGATGACTCTAAGGCCAAGTAGATTTTGACGGTAACAACGATTTTGAAAGTTGTGAGCTAGGGGTATGTAATGGCTGAAAACGAGAGTAGCGGCGGCGGTGGATTCCTGCTTGGATTATTAATGGGTGCTGTTGGGGGGTTCGTAGCTGGAATGGTTTTTGCTCCAAAATCAGGAGAAGAAACTCGAGCTTTTATATTGGATCAGAGCCGTGAATGGCGCGACAAAGCTGATGAATTAACTTCGGCGGCTCGAGAGCGGATGGCAACCGCAGCTAATGAGGGCAGGTACGCGGCCTCACAACTACGTGATGCCGGAGGTTTCAAAGACCTTGATTTAGATGACCAAGACCTTTAATTCCTCTGGTTAAAGGGAGCTGATCTTACAGATAAATCTTTAGCTCTTGGATAAGTTCCCAATACTTTGAACGTCGCTGTGTGATTCTTCAATTCAGAAATTGCTTCCTGAACGTTCAGAGTGTCTATATGCCCTTCAAAGTCGAGTAAAAATATGTAACTTCCCATTCCTTTGCCAGTGGGACGTGATTCTATTTTCAGAAGGTTGATACCGCGATCTGCGAATGGCCTTAATGCTCCGTAAACTAATCCAGGTGCATCTGGACTGTCAAAATCAAATGCGATTGATGTTTTATTGCTTGCCTTGTCAGGGTTTCCACCAGAGGTGAGAACTGCGAACCTCGTTACATTGTTTTCACGGTCTTGTATCCCGTTGGCCAATATAGGTAGCCCCGCAAGTTCGGCAGACCTTCTCGGTCCGATTGCAGCTGTTCTATCATCTCCTTCTTTGAGATTGGTTACTGCTAACGCGGTGCTTGTTGTTGCTATTTGCTCTGAATAACGTAGTTTTTCGGATAGGAATTGGCGACATTGTGTAAGTGCTTCTTGTTTTGACATGACCACTCGTATGTCACTCAACTGTACGTTGGGACGGGTGATCAGGCAGTGATCTATTGGAAGGAGGATTTCATCTTTTATTCGGGCTTTCGTTGAAGTAATGAGGTAATCAACAACTTCAATTACAGTACCACCAAGTGAGTTTTCAATGGGGACTACAGCTTCGTGAACTTTTCCTTCTTCTAGAGCGCCTGTGACAAGACCAAGTGATGCAAAAGGGACGCGATTTTCATCCGGGGCGTACACATAGCATGCTTCATCGGTGTATGTCCCTTCAGGACCGAGGAAAGCGACTGTTTTAGACATGTTCACCTCAATTCCGTTAGGAGTGTCCATAACTCTGCTGTGGAGTTCGTTGGAGAGAGAGCAATTACTTCATCTTCTGCTTCAATACGAACGTCTGGATTCGGTTTTTTTGATCTACCTTCTGACGTCATTATTAAGATTATGTTCGTGCCGTAAGGCAATGTGATTTCTGAGAGCTTACGCCCGATAAGTAAACCACCAGCCGGAAGTTTTATAGCGACAAGTTCTTGTGAGTGATCTGCGACCGGCATCAGTCTGATAAGGGGGTGGGATGGGATCGCAGTTGCTAGATTGGCGAGCACTAGGCTTGTGACGCTTATTACCATATCGACTCCCGCACGTTCAAAAAGTTCGGCGTTTTCTGGTGAATGTACTACAGCGATAGTACGTGGTATATCGAAATGGTTTCGTGCTAGCTGGCAGGCGGCAAGGTTATCTTCATCCGAACCAGTTGTGGCTATTATCACTTCTGCACGCGAAGCTCCAGCATCATTAAGATCACGAACGGAAGCAGCTTCACCGACGGACGCTACCATGCCTAGTTCTCGTTGTAGAGTGGTTACCGTTTGTTGATTATGGTCGAGTATGAAAACTTCATGGCCTGCGTTGATGAGAGACGATGCAAGGGGTTCTCCCACTTTCCCCCCTCCGACGATTACGAGATACAACTGCTCACTAACTTTCTTGTGTTAAAAACTCTGCAAGCTGGTTACTTGCTAAAGCTGCTTTATTGATAGTGGTAATGCCAAGTGAATCGTAAAGATTTTTTGCATCCGGATCTTTCACGATCGTCATTACCTGTTCAACTCCGAATATAGTTTTTGCCTTTTGGGCGGTGAGTCCATTAAGTGAATCTTTACCGGTGGCTGCAATAAATACTTCTGTATTGGTGATACCCGCTTCGATCATCGCGGATGCAGTGGATCCGTCGCTGTGAATCACTTTTAGAACGCCAGAGTTCACCAGCCCACGCGGTAATGAAGATGCAGCCTCAAAGTTTTTCTCGATGATGGTTACTTTGTGCCCTAGGTCACTTATTGCTTGTGCCAGAGAAGAGCCGAGATTTCCAGCTCCGACAATTATTACGTTCATTCAGGATTAAATTCCATTTGTTGATGTCTGTGCAGTTGGTCGACTTGCTTCCGAGTGTTCTCGCCATAGAATCACATCACATGGTGCGTGTTCAAGTACGTACGGAATATCGCTTCCGAGTGAAAAAGTTCCATAATTAGTTGGATATGACGTTCCGATAACAATTGCATCGACATCACGTACAACTGCCTCGTGAACGACAGCAGGACCTATTTCTCTTGCTTGGAGAAGTTGGCAGTTGATATCGTTGCGGGGAAGGCGCGCAAGTCTTTCTGATCGGTTGAGTACCTGTTCACCCTGTGCTAATTGTTCTTTGATCTCTGCGTCCAGTGGTAGCGATCGTTTAACCTTAATTACATAGATGATGTAAAGGTGTCCACGATCGTCTCTGACGATATCTGCCGCTCGTGCGACTATATGTATATCGGATGGATCGTCAGTTACGACAGCAATTACGCGATTGAAAGGCATTGTGTGTTGGTGCACCGTTAATTAGGTTTCAGCGCTAGTAATTAATTTGTTATTTGGTTAATGTATTCATCGCGCCCCGCGACCACGAGTACATCGCCGTCACGCAATTTTTCTTCTGAATCTGGGCTAAGTATGATTTCCTCTCCTCGCTTTAATGCAACAGTGGCGATTCCATACTTATCTCTGGCGCTGGTAAATCCAGCTTCATCGAGCGTCATGTTCCAGAAACGATCTGGAACCTGGATCCTACTGACCCCGAAGGCATCAGCTAATTCCATGTATTCTTCCACATCGGGGTTAAAGAGACTGTGAGCCAGTCTATTACCCATTTCTTCTTCTGCGTGGATCACCCGGTGGCAGCCCAATCGACCTAGTGTATTGCCGTGAAGGGTACTATGGGCACGGGCCACTATGTAGGGCAAGTTCATGGTTTGGAGTAAAACACTGACCATGATACTGGCCTCTATATTCGCACCTATGCCTACAATCCCGATGTCGAAATTATGTACGCCGAGTTCACGGAGTACCCCTTCTTGAGTTGCATCACCAGCAACCGGGTAAGTTACCTCACCCATTAAGGTTTGTACTCTTTCTTCATTGATGTCAATTGCAAGTACATCGTGCCCCAGTTGGTATAAGGTTCGTGCGACGTTACCGCCGAATCGGCCTAAACCAACCACTACGACTTGTTGCTTTGTTTTCATACGGCACCGAGGATCATGTTTTGTCTATCGCAGTTCGATTACACGTAAACGTTACACGGAATCAATATCCGTTAAAAGCCTCCTGAGGGGCATGCCTATTCTACTCGCGGTCTCATACAACGATTCGATTCAAAATAGTGCGCTATTATTTTAATTCGGTTATTTAAGGGATCGATTGTGCAAACCTACCAGCATGATGTCTGGCTAAACCTTGTTTCTATCTCAGATTCTGCCTTTGCATGCCAAATGTGATTTCGACATAGTGTTTAACTAGATTGGTCTACACGAATCTTTTTTAAATTAGGGATAACAATTGGAATCGACCGGTAGTGGATCTGACCACCTTTCTGCCATGCTGCAAAACAGCAACCGATTTTTGACTACTGTCGAAATTGAGACCTCACGCGGGATCCTAATGGGCATTGATGCTAGAAAAACGATGGATTCGGCTCAGTCGTTGGCAGAGTTCGACAGGGTCGATTTCGTGTCGCTCACGGATAACCCGGGTGGTAATCCACACATCCGTCCAGAAGTTCTTGGTCAGGAACTGTTATCGCAGGGGCGCGAAGTCATGATTAACATATCGTGCAAGGATTACAACCGTAATAGTGTGGAAAGCAGACTATGGGCATTGGATAGTCAGGGCTTTTCAAATGTTCTTGCCCTTTCAGGTGACTATCCTGTAGGTGGGTTTGAAGGTCAGGCACAGCCGGTTTTTGATATCGATTCGGTCGCATTGATTGAGATGATCGCGCGGATGAATGATGGGCTGTCTAGTAAAACCTTCGGATCGTCCAGTTCTGAACATCGTTTGGAAAAGACGAAATTCTTTCCAGGATGCGTGGTGAACCCATTCAAAAAACTTGAGGGTGAGTTGATGACTCAATACTTCAAGCTAGCGCTCAAAGTTCGTACCGGGGCTAAGTTTGCAGTGACACAGATCGGTTATGACTCACGCAAAGCTTCTGAACTTCACCATTACGTTGAATCGAATGGGATAAATATTCCACTGATCGGTTCAGTATTTATTCTCACAGCTCCGGCAGGACGATTTTTCAATAGATGGGGAGTGCCGGGGGTCTGTGTTTCAGACGAATTGCGAGATATTGCCAATCGTCAGGCAAAATCAAAGGACCGGGGGCGTTTATTTTTTTCAGAATTGGCGGCTAAACAGATCGCAATTCTTNAGGGGATTGGTTATCGCGGGGTGTATATATCTGGGCGCCCATCACCTGATCGCGTTCAAAAGATCTTGGAATTGGTTGATTCCTATAGTCAAGACGACTGGAGAGAATTTGCTAAAGAAATTAACTTTTCTCAGTCAGATGAATTTTACTATTATGAGGCAGATGAAAATCCGGGCATTAGTTCTGCCAATATAAACAAGAATTACATCTCATCAAGATCTAGGCTTGCCAAAGCGAAGTCGCGTGTAGGAGTTCCTTTGCAATACCGGATCGGTAAATTTGTTCACGATCGTGTCTTTACTGAAGGTTCATCAGGATTCAAGATCGGAAGANTTATTTACAGACAAATCGAAAAAAATAAGCAGCTTTCTGATGCAGCACACTTTACCGAACAGATGTCAAAGGTACCGATGTATCACTGTCGTGATTGTGGTGATTGTTCACTTCCTGACATTGCATATCTATGTCCTGAATCTCAATGTGTGAAGAATCAACGTAATGGTCCATGNGGTGGAACCAAAGCCGGGCAATGTGAAATATTGGATAAAGAATGCATTTGGATTCGNGCCTATGATCGTATGAAACCNTTTGGAGATGAGACNAANNTGCTTCAGCGTCCTGTGGTTTTNANGGANNGNNCGCTTNAGNATACNTCTGCTTGGGCTAATACGTTTTTGGGAAGAGATCANCATGCAAAAAANNCCGATGCTGTTGATGAGCCATAATNAGNAGNNNTTATTTCATAAGTTATTATGACTACTTTAGATATCTATCTCTATTTTTAATTTTTAACCCTAAATCAGCATATATTTCTGATTCCATATCAG
>PBRL01000050.1 GCA_002725925.1 Chloroflexota bacterium | reverse complement strand
TAGGGTCAGATTCGAGCTCACCTTCAGCAATGAGAAACTTGAAAAAGCGCCTCAGCCCAATCTGTATCGTATGAACAGTCTTCGGTGCGAGCTGATCCCTAAGCGAGGTAACAAACTCGCGGATCTGGTCAGCAGTTACTGCCCTTGGATCTTCAGGTTGGGCGTATCCCCAAAATCTCCTGACGTCACGGATGTAGCAGGAGATGGTATGCGGTCGCAGTCCATCAGCTTTGAGTGAAAGTTCGAAAGAATCAAAGAGCCGATCGTAACCGAGTGGTGTAACTAGGTTTTTCACAGTATTACTCCTAAGCTAAGGAGCGCTCGAAACAACCAAGTTCAACGTGAAAAACGAGTAGTTGGTGGGCCCGGAGGGACTTGAACCCCCGACCAATCGATTATGAGTCGATTGCTCTAACCAACTGAGCTACGGGCCCACACGTGCTCTGTAATACGTCATGCAGCATAATGCATGCATACTAAGGCAATTTAGATTCTCTCATGAGTTTGGGCTTATNGGGAACATTTATTGCNNATCCTNNTGCTAAGCANNNTNATTTTGAAAATCCNCAATTCCGACCGCTTCACAAAACCAACCCTGCCAATNGAGCANCTGTTGCAATCGACATGTTTGTNGGAGTTAAACACTCCTGATAACCTTTTTGCCAGTTTTCAANCTTCAGGAGCCCGACATATGACTTACTTGGCATGCCTTATCAACCTCANAAACTGCGGACGTTTGACACTATTGGCAATGCTCATCGCGGCGTTGTCACTNTNNNTAGCNTGTNGNTCAGGATCCGACNCCGCCGATGAAGTCGCAGCTCCCGTAACGGAGGTAGANGACGNNCTTGCTGAGGTCTCCAGGATCCTTGNTTCAGAGAAGTCGTTCACATTTGACGATTACGTAGCCGCAGGGTGGAAAAAGTCCAAACAGTACGATACCGAAACCGTCCCNCAGGCCACCGACATATGGTACGGATTCTTCAACGCCAAGGATATTGAAGTCAGGTTCTACGAATCGCATGAAATCGCCAAGACCGCAGGGTTTGAAAATGCTGCAGATGCAATTGATCANAGCTTCCGTGANGGNGGGNAATACGGANCGAGTAACNGAGGCGCAGGTTCTNNTGCGGTCACGAAGTACAANGCTTTCGCCGTAGTGGGTAACACCGTCATGCTTTGCGAGCAGTCAGTCGAATCGTGTATCGCTCTTGCCGATGTTTTAGGTAACTAATCGATACGGAACTCGTTAAATAGAAACTCGAATACGCCTATCGGACCGAACATTATGAATAACACCGTCAGTAGGCCAATTCCGGTAGTCACAGCAGTAGTCCGGCGAACACTAAACGCTGCATGGTTCGGACCGATAAAACGAAACACGGCAGCAGCTAGCACGACGGCTCCAATCCCAGCCCATAACGCTTGCTTAAAACCAGTTAAGGTATAGGTAAGAACAAAGAAAGGTGTGCCCCAGATCCAAGCCGACAACGCTTCACCTATCGAAACTTCTACAACGGACAACCCCGTGACATCAAGAAGAAAAAGATTCGCCGGCAATAACAACCCGACAATAATTGGAAGAAAGAGCGTATACATAACAACCGTGAGTACGAGAGGTAGATAACGTCCCTCCCGACCGGCAACAGCCGTAGCTACGACACCTGCTCCCAGCATCGCCATTCCACCTCCAATGAAGGGGGCAACAGAAAGCTTCAATATATTCACAAAGTTAGGCCGGTGCAGAACATACTGCCAGTCAGCGTCGTCAATTGTCACTACTATGTTGGTGTAATGAACAATGAGCGCCATAGCAATTCCTAAAGGTACAAGAGCAACGGCCATCCCACTCCGACGACGACGATCATCCTCGAACCGGTCTGCCTCGATACGATCACGCTCGAAATAACTTTGCCTGAAAGAAGTACTCGTTGGCAGGTTGGCTTGCATGTCACCAATTGTATCGCTCATATATCACGTAAATACCACTATAAAAATCTTTGAATAAGACGAAGCACATAAGCTCAAAGCAGCGATCCAGATATACCACTGCTACACTCCGCTGCACTGCCTGAGAGGTGGAGTGCTCGGTTAGCAATCAGCCAGCGGGAATGAAAGGCGAATAATCTATGAAAATCACAGATGTGCGACTAGAAATGTTCAAATGGGCACGCGCAGTCCCGATCACCAACGGTCTTTACACCTACACCCACAACCTACTCAATATCGTAGTGGTAGACACGGACGACCCGGACATTCAAGGAATTGGACTTGCTGGTGGCATAGAGTCGACTCCCGAAGTAGGCGCAGCGTTTGTTGAGCATTTCAAGAAAGGCCTAATAGGACAAGACCCACTAAATAATGAAGCCCTATGGCATGCTATGTGGCGTCCCAAACTAGTAGGCCGCAGAGGCATCTCAACTAGGATTATCGCAGGGATAGACATCGCCCTATGGGACATCAAGGGTAAAGTGTCCAACTTGCCCGTCTACAAAATTCTCGGCGGGTTCACCAATAAAGTCGACACCTACATTGCCGGTGGCTATTATGAGGAAGGCAAGGGGCTTAAAGAGCTTGCACAGGAAATGGAAGATAACGTCAACCTCGGTGCACGAGCGGTGAAGATAAAAGTTGGTGCGGTCTCAATAAATGAGGACATCGAACGTGTACGTGTTTGCAGAGATGCAGTAGGACCAGATGTGAAGTTGATGGTTGATGCCAACAACGCATATCGTCATTATCAGGCAATTGAATTCGCACGGAAAGCCGAACGATACGATCTGTTCTGGTTTGAAGAACCGGTGGAACCGGACGACTACATTGGCCAGGCCGAAATAACTAGAGCGACATCAGTGCCGGTCGCCGCGGGAGAAAACGAGTACACCCGTTACGGGTTCCGTGACATGATCAACGCACGCGCAGTCGACATACTGCAACCAGATGCCCTAGTGCTGGGCGGTATCACAGAGTTCATGAAGGTCGCTGCGCTTGCACAAGCCAACGATCTGGATGTCGCACCACACGGAGCTCAAGAGGTTCACATACATTTGGTAGCTGCGATACCAAATGGGCTAATCCTCGAGTACTATCGCGATTCTGTAAATCCTATGCACGGCAAGGTGTGGGAGCACGAGCTCACAATCAAGGACGGATATGTGTACGCGCCTGACCTGCCTGGACTGGGGCTTAAACCCAAATGGGACACTCTGGCACCATACAGAGTGGGATAGAAGCATATAATCTCGCCCGACCGGGTTTAATATCTCTACCTGGGCTGTTGGAGTAGCACTAACGCATGCCGAATTTTGATTACGAAGCGCCAACCACGCTAAAAAATGCACTGAAGTTTTTATCTGAGCAGGGAGAGATTCGTCCTCTAGCGGGTGGAACCGACATTATTGATCAGCTGAAAAGCAATCGCCGAAATGCGGATTTAGTGGTGGACCTAAAGCGTGTCCCTGAACTTCTCGCTCTTGAGTTAACTGACACTCAGTTAAGAATTGGATCGGCTGTTTCTTGTACTGAAGTCCACAAACTCACGGCAGAAAACGGCTGTTTCCCTGCACTGTCGGAAGCATCTGAATTAATAGGCTCAATCCACATACAAAACAGGGCCAGTATCGGTGGAAATGTTTGTAATGCAGCCCCGTCTGCTGACACGATCCCTGCCCTACTCGTTCATGAGGCCATAGCCCATACAACGAGTACTGAGGGGGAACGTCGGATCCCACTAATCGACTTCTTCGCCGGGCCCGGTCAAACGGTGCTCCAAAAAGGAGAGATTCTGAAAGAACTCGTTCTCCCAACATCCTCCCCAAACGCGGCTTCTGCTTACCTTCGATTTATTCCCCGAAACGAAATGGATATAGCGGTAGCAGGAGTTGGATCGCTGCTCGAAGTCGACCCGGTATCCGGCGTGGTCAAAAAGGCTCGTATCGCTCTCGCATCTGTGGCCCCTACGCCGGTTAGGGCCTACGCTGCTGAACAATTCTTAGAGGGAGCATTAATCGACAACTCAAGTATCGGCAAAGCTTCAGATCTTGCAGTCGATGCGGCAGTACCAATTACCGACGTACGAGGTTCCGCAGAATATAGGAAAGAACTTGTCAAAGTCCTGACGAAGCGAACACTAAACATTTGTCTGGAGCGACTAGCCTAGGAACTGTCACCCATCGAAATTTCCAGTCCACATCATTTGAAACATCTAAAACATGAGCAAAAAACATATCAAGACAACCGTAAACGACATTGATCATGAAATCCTTGTTGACTCCACCTGGACACTGCTCGAAACACTCCGAGACCATTTAGGCCTGACCGGCACAAAGGAAGGCTGCTCAAACGGCAACTGTGGTGCCTGCACTGTTATGATCGACGGTAAATCTTCCTGTTCATGCCTCGTGTTGGCACCTGAGATCGATAATCGAAAAATCACTACTGTCGAAGGGCTCGCTGACCATGGGCACCTATCCCCTGTTCAGGATGCCTTTGTCGAAAACTCAGGCCTGCAATGTGGATTCTGTACTCCAGGATTCATGATTGCCGCAACGGCACTTTTGAATGAAAACCCACACCCGACAGAAAACGAAATCCGTCTAAAGCTTGCTGGCAACCTTTGCCGATGCACCGGGTACGATAAGATCATTCGGTCCGTTCAAGACGCTGCCGAACGTCTGAGTAAATCCTAGGCCAAGTNTTTCAANATGGAATTAATCACACCACNTTGGATAATTAAATATCCAAATTAAAAACCTGATCTCCCANTCTCTCCTTAAGGGCGGATGGTCATCAATAAATCGGAACAAGTCCTTTTGCCTCGATGTGCTAATCTGAACTGGTGGTGCAATTGATTGGTGTTACGACAAAACAAAGTAGATTTTTATTAATTCATCTGTGTCTATCACCCATAGCAAGATAGCCAATAAATATTCAGAGAAAACATGGAACAGGTATTTCGAGCTGCACATCATGAAATAAAATCAGGCCACGACATGGTTGTTGCCACAGTTGTCAAAACATCTGGGTCCACACCACAAAAGCCTGGAGCTAAATTACTCGTGCGCGCCGATGGGTCAGGGGTTGGCACACTCGGTGGAGGCTGTGTCGAAGGTGACATCTGGTTCGCCGCTTCTCAACTTCTAAAAAGTGGCGGTCCAGCGGAGATGCGAGATTACGAACTGAATGAAGACCTCGCTGCAAAAGATGGGCTCGTCTGCGGTGGCACAATGTACTTCTTACTTGATCCAGTGCGTCAGCCAATCAAAGTCCAACATTCCAATGATGAGGTTATCGCCGCATACGGTGGTGGCGCTCCGGTAGCTGTCGCGAGCTTAATGAAAGTGCCAAACGGATCCGATCTTATCGTAGGGTCAAAGCTATTAATACGTGAAAATAGTTCAACCGAAGGTTCACTTGGACATGAAAAGTTAGATGCCAGTGCAATTGCAGAAGCCAGGAAATTGTTGGCAATGGGCAAGAACGACTACATTTCCACCAAGTCTGGAGCTGAGTATTTCATAGAGGCGTATACGACACCGCCAACGCTCGTCTTAGCCGGCGGAGGGCATGTTTCGAAGGCAATTTCGAATATCGCCGCAACTCTCGGATTTAGAATTTTCGTAATCGATGACCGGGAGGAATTTTCTAACCTCGACCGCTTCCCGGAAGCCGAGAAAACAATTGTTTCTGATTACGGGTCAGGTTTTGAGAAGCTCCCGATAGGCACAAATTCATTCATAGTGATCGCCACGCGTGGGCACCGCTATGACACATCAGCTACCGCCTCAGCAATTCGCACTCAAGCCAGTTATGTCGGGTTGCTCGGATCAAAACGTAAAACGATTCTTATCTATGAAGAGCTATTCGCACAGGGTTTTACGATGGAACAAGTCCAAGGTGTTAGATCACCGATTGGTCTCGACATTTCTGCAAGAACCCCTGAAGAAATCGCACTGTCGATAATGGCTGAGATCATCGGATTCCGTTTGGGTGGGGACGGTGGGCAACTATCACTGGACCAAAACCTGATTGATAAAGCCGCTGNAAAAGCCTCAAAGAGGCCGGCTGATACAGAAGTAATCGGCGCAGATTGACGTGAGCCACAACACCGTCGGCATTCTCCTCGCCGCTGGAGAATCCAGCCGAATGGGTCGTCCAAAACCACTTTTGCCCTGGCGTGGTACAACGCTGGTCGAATACCAGATGAATTCCATGTTGCGAGGTGGCTGCAAGAAAGTGGTCGTTGTAACAGGTAGATACGACGCAGAAATGGCACCGCTACTAGCCGATCGACCAGAAATCATCAGGGCATACAACCCAAAATATGCTGAAGGTAAAACAACATCGGTGAAAACAGGGATTTGGGAGTTACCTGACGATATTAGCTCCATTGTTTTACTTGCAGTAGACCAGCCCCGTCCAGCATGGGTCATTGAGAGGATCCTCAACGCACATAACGATTACGGTGCGGAAATAACGTCTCCAAGGTTCAACGACCACGGAGGACACCCCCTAGTATTCGATTCTTCTCTGCGTATTGAACTGGCATCGATCACAGAGCAAACTAAGGGCATCAGAGAAATATTCAAAAAGCCAAACATCAACCATAAACACGTGAATTTCGAGTCCGCGATCGTCCGTTTAGACATCAATACTCCTGAAGCATATAAAGAAGCGGTAGCATCATACGCAGACCTGGCTGAGCAACGATAATAATTTATACGNTCACTCGTAAACCAAATGAATCACTGCTAAAGATTTTGCTGAATCAGGAAAATCTGACTAGCTTGCAAATACGTTTTAGGGAAAAACATCGAGGTTGATCCGCAAGAAAAGTTCCACTCTTAGCATGGCAAATAACGAAACCAGTCCTTCCGGTAATAACCTAGAAGAAGCGCGCNCTTTTTTGAATTCAGCCGAGATCGATGGGTGGCTAACAAGAGACTATAGATATACAAATCCTGTTTTCGAGGCTGCTCTCGGTCTACACATCGAGAATTTAACCCGCCCCGTGTGGCTCTGGATTCCTGCAAATAGTGAACCGTCCATACTTGCGCATGAAGTTGATATTGGTCGGTTCCCTCAAGGTCCGATACCGTTGATAGCCTACGGAAGTCGAAACCAGATGGTNGNNGCACTTAAACNCNTNTTNAACGGTGCCANCACCGTGGCGATGGAATATTCGCCGCTTTACGAANTNCCNCGNGTTGGCCGNGTGGATGCNGGCACNNTCGAGTTAGTNCGTTCNNTNGGANCNAACGTNGTNTCNTCNGGCGATNTGNTTCAGCANNCGACCGAAAGATGGACACCTGACCAACTCCAGTCACATTTCTTCGCGGTGGAAGCTTTAGACAAAATTGTGATACAGGCNTTCNAATATGTCGGNGAAAACATACGCTGGGCTCTAACTGANCACGATCTTGCAGANCATATTCGAGGTAAGTTCGANCNNGCNGGNCTTGAATTCGATGACGGCCCAGTAGTGGCATTCAACGCGCACTCGGCAGATCCCCACTACGACCCGAAACCAAACGACTCAGCTGTTATCAGGCGAGAAGGATGGTTATTGATCGACTTGTGGGCCCGCAAGAAATCTGATTCGCCTGACCAACGCAACATTTCGGCTGACATCACCTGGACGGCAAAATTAGGCGAGCCGCCGAGTAGTAAACATCAAGAAATCTTCAGGGCAGTTACCAACGCACGAGACGCCGCATTCGAACTTCTGGAGAATCGTGTTCTCGAAGGTGATAATCCACAGGGGTGGGAAGTCGATCGCGCAGCCCGCAAGGTAATTGAAAAAACAGAATACGGAGACCATTTTGTCCACCGGCTGGGACACTCGCTCGGTTATGAGGTCCACTCAAACGGCGTTAACCTCGATGACTGGGAGACCCACGATACCCGCACGGTGATAAACGGAGTTGGGGTGACTATCGAGCCGGGTGTCTATTTACCCGAGTTTGGAGTGAGATCAGAAGTAGATATCTATTTGGGTGAAGACGGCCCTGAAATCACCGGGAATCTCCAAACGGAAATTATCCAGATCGAGACGAGTTAAATAACCACATCAGTACCGACGTCAACCGCCCTCGCTTTTATGCCTGCATAATTGCCGTTCTCAACGGGGACACCATTTACCAACCGATCCTCTGTAGCGTCGGCTTCGGGATCACCCGCGACAAGAACGCCTTCTTCTCCAGGTAGAGTCGGGGTCAAATGCAGTTGGCAAATCATATCGTCCATCATGGCTTTAAAATCATCAATATCTCTGAATCGCCCGATATCGACGGCCATGAGACAGGTCATGTTTTCTCCACGAGCCAGTTGGCGACTAAAGCCACCACCTGATAACACTCCACACAGAATATCGACCATCATCGCAAGACCATAGCCTTTATGTGATCCCTGCTCCCGGGTATTACCNAGTGGATTCAGGGCCCAATGGTCATTTTCTTCTTGAGGTTCAGNAATAGGTTCCCCTTCGTTGGTAAGAGCCCAGCCTTCTGGAATATTTACCCCAAGACGTCTAGCTAGNCCAACTTTTCCACTCGCAACTGTACTGGTTGCCATATCGAGGACAAAATCTCGTTCAACGCCTGCAGGAGCAGCGAATCCGATAGGATTAGTTCCCAACATTTTCAAAGCCCCAAGAGCGGGTCGAACAGCTGGTGTAGCCGTCGTCATAGACATACCAATCATGTCTTNATCAAGCGCCATCATCGCGTAGTACGCAACCATCCCGACATGGTGACCGTCACGGATACTAACCATACCCAGTCCATACTCGTGCGCCTTATGGATCGCGATCTCCATGCCTTCATATGCAGACACAAGGCCAATACCATTTCCAGCGCTCAGTAGTGCTGTGGTCTCAGATTCGTTGATAACACTCGTCTGTTGAGGAACTGTGTAAAAACCGNTCTCAATAGCTTCCGAATATCCAATAACCTGTGAGACACCATGCGTGTCGACGCCACGCACGCTCGCGGAAACTAACACTTTAGCGGCAATATCTGCATGATTTTCCGGCGTTTTNACAGCCTGAAATATCANCNNAAGNTGTCTGTGGAGATCCTCTGCGGANACTCGNGTGGAATTNGACTCGTCAAGTTTTACCTTGTGTGCCATCTAGATAAAGACCTCTACNCCCAGATCTACGGCGCGCAACCTCATTTCATCGTACTGTCCATTCTCAACTGGCACCCCATTTGCTGAACGATCATCCTCAAAGTCCGCTTCTGGGTCCCCTGCTANGAGTACAGCCTTTTCACCAGGCAACGGAGGAGTTTCATGAAGTTCCCGGATCATTTCGTCCATCATCGACTTAAAATCATCCACATCCCTGAACCGAGCAATATCAACCGCCATAGTCCAGGACATGTTCTCGCCACCCGCCAGTTGNGTGCCAACGCCACCGCCCGAGAGTACNCCACAAAGAATATCCACCATCACCCCAAGCCCATAACCCTTATGAGAACCCTGTTCTCTTGAACCCCCTAACGGATTTTGTGACCAATGGTCGCCACGGTCTGCAGGGGGATCTGTCACAGGCTCTCCTTCTCCAGTTACAGCCCATCCTTCAGGTATTTGCACACCCAGTCGTCTAGCCAGTCCGATCTTTCCACTGGCAACTGTGCTNGTAGCCATATCCAAGATAAAGTCTCGCTCATCACCAGACGGAGCACCAAATGCGATTGGGTTAGTACCAACACGTGGACGAGCACCAAGAGCCGGTCTGACCGCTTGATTGGCGTTGGTCATAGCCATACCAATCATGTCATTCTGANTCGCCATCATCGGGTANTAGCCGACCATCCCGATATGATGACCATCACGTATGGTNGCCATCCCCAGACCAAACTCTCGAGCTTTGGCAATTGACATCTCCATGCCCTGGTGAGCCGCCACAAAGCCAAGACCATTTCCACAACTTAGTAAAACCGTTGTGTCGGTTTCAGAAATGGCTTCTACAGTCTGAGGGATTGTGTAAGTACCATCCTCAATCGANATGGAATATCGNACAGCGTTCCCAACACCATGAGTNTCAACTCCACGAAGACTAGCCGAAACAAGAATCTTAGCCGTGATCTCAGCATGGTCCAACGGAGTGCCTACACCCTGCAATATTGCGGAAACCTGTTTATGCAAATCCACAGCCGCTATTCGAATTGAATTGGATTCATCGAGTTTAAGATATTCAAGTGCCAACGCAGTACGCTCTTTTCNATGTGCCCGACCAGCTTTAGGGTGAAATTTGGACAAAGTTTACGCCTAAATCTACTCGATCGTTGTAAGACTATGACAACTCAATCGACCGGCAAAAAATCGAGGNAATCAGAGTGAGAGTTGAACAATCCGGCTGTCAGCGATAACGACTTTCACGTGGCCAATTTCTAACTCGGAAGCNGTGTGCCTATACCCTGTTCCATTGCCAGTNTGTAAAGTCTGNCACAAACNGCCAGATCCTCAAAAGCCACNCCCTGCGACTCAAACAGCGTTATATCTCCTTCATCAGANCGCGCAGCCCTCAGTCCTGCGATAATGCTGTCAAGTTGCACGATCGAATCCCAGGCAAAGTCACCAGTCTCAGCGGCTTGCATCAATTCTCCGCATTCAATTTTTGCTTGGTCAATGTCATCACAGGCTATAACGTCTGATTTCTTNATGGCAGCGGTGTCAAGCTCTCGCTTCATCCAGGAATTGTTACCAGCGGCATTAACATGCATCCCCGGCTCCAGCATANCGCCGGTTATGACCGGTTCAATCGAATTGGTGACGGCAATGAGTACGTCNACCCCTTCAGCAGCTGATTCTTTTGATTCTGTCGCCACCACTTTCACACCGAGCCGTTCTTCCATAGTGCCAGCGAATTTCTCACGATTAGAGCTATTGCGGGAGAAAACCTTGACCTCCGTAACATCTCTGACCGCACAGATCGCTTCGAGTTGCGTCTCAGCCTGATAGCCAGACCCGATAATCCCAACTACTGAAGCATTCTGCGATGCCATGTAATTCGTGGCTAATCCAGAAGCGGCTCCAGTACGAACCTGGCCCATCCTGCCTGCCTCTATAACTGCCATCAGACCTTCTCCGTTTGTACCGTAAAGCATTACATGAAAGTTAACACCGTCACGACCTGCAACATACGATTTATGCCCAGCAATACCCCTCTCAGGCCAGGATGCAGACATAAAGTTGTATGATCCTCTACCACTCGGTAATCGATATCGCGGATGATTATGCACTTCTCCTGCTGAGCGAGCTTTGAAAACTTCTTCAAGTGCCTGTATAGCCAGATCCATATCGAGGAGAACAGCTACTTCAGCTTCAGTAATAAATAGTCGTTTTGTATGCGACATGAGAAGTTAAGTCCTGTCTTTATCTTTGTTCGTAATCCACATCACTTCGGATGCCGCCACATGTGATTTAAAGGCCCGTGGCCTTCCCCCACCGCATATGCCGCGTTCATCGCTTCCCATACATATTTTTTTGCGCTACTGAACGCTGCTTGGACCTCGTCCCCCAACGCCAAACGTGCCGCAAGTGCCGAGGCAAACGTACAGCCTGTGCCATGATTACTTGTCGAGCTAATCCAAGGAAGAGCAAATTCAATGAACGCTTCACCGTCATATAACAGATCGACACTTTGCCCCGAAGTCTCCAAGTGACCCCCTTTTACAATGACATAGTTCACGCCAAAATCATTAATCACTCGAGCTGCGGCACGGGCATCGTCGCTTGAGGTGATACTGATCCCGGCTAATTCACTAGCCTCGGGAATATTAGGAGTAGCTACAGTAGCAAGAGGAAGTAAATCACACCGATACGTTTCAATAGCTTCATCGCGTAGCAACCTCGCCCCTGATGACGAGACCATGACTGGATCAACAACAAGTGTCTTCCAATCATAATCAAGTGTTTTCTGAGCGACTAGTCGAACAATGTCCGGTGAAGACAACATACCGGTCTTGACCGCAACTGGATGCATATCTTGAACCACTGCATCAATTTGTGCTGCGATTATTTCGATATCAACTTCCTGCACGGCTGAGACACCCATCGTATTTTGAGCGGTAACAGCCGCAACAACCGACGCCCCATGCACTCCATGCGCTGCNAATGTCTTAAGNTCAGCCTGAATTCCGGCTCCACCTCCCGAGTCGCTACCNGCAATTGTCATCACGACCGGTACTGTGGTTNCGNTCAATTTTTCTGTCATGTTTCACCGTTATATGCCATGTCCCAGAACGCGACCTCGTATCGTAACGCCTGTTCAAATATAGATTCAAGTCTCGGCATCTCGATATCCATAGCTTGATCGACAACTGCTGTTTGATGTCTAACGATAGGACCAAGGGCCCCTTCGTTATGGAGGTCAATCCAGCCTTGATAAAACTTGCCTAGCTCGGATCCATCGGCTGCTGGATTCGCCTTTTCAGATCTAAGGCGTTCGCCCCAGGCTAAGTAAACACCCTCCGTNACTAGCATNGCCGTGCATATTTCTCGGAAGGAGCCCTCGTATGCCAGCCGTACAAGGAAGTCCCCAAATGCCNAAGTAGTTGGAAGAGCTTGAGCGTTAAGATATTGGGTTTCATTTATACCAAGCGTTCGAAAGGCATCTATGAACAACGCATCTTCTGCTCCCAAAATCGCATTGAGAAATTCTTCNACAGGACGTGCCATTTTATTGCTAGGAGCTTTTGCTACTGCGATTCCAGCCATTTTGGCAAGGTCGTTGATAAATATGTAATCCTGTTCGAAATAACGTGAAAATCTTTCCCTACTCAACGTTCCATCGCCNAGCTCTGTGATGAATTTATGATCAACCGCGCCGTTCCATAAGGTTGAATATTTTTGCTTCAGTTGTTTCGTTACAGTCAATAATCCCCTCTTTGGGTAGCGAGCANGCACTGATTAGCATTGGAGTAGCGTATCCAAGCAAATAGAATACCGCTCTCGGGGTGACATGGACGAACGTTCGGCTTCNTTAATTTCCAGGGAGATGGTNCTTGANCGCNAAAGATATACAGGCNCTAGTGTTCGATGTGTTCGGAACGGTCGTTGACTGGCGNACTTCTATTTCCCGCCAAGCAAAAGAGGTTGGTTCTAGATACGGGGTTGAAGCTGACTGGGATCAATTCGCCGACGACTGGCGCGCNGGGTATCACTCCGGAATGATCAAAGTGAATACAGGCGAAGACAAATGGAAAATCGTGGATGAAATTCACCGCGATCGATTAGAACTNCTGATAAAAAAATATGGGTTCCCCACTCTGGNAGAAGATGAGATTGTCAGCTTCAACAAATCTTGGCACAGACTGAAAGGGTGGCCTGATTCAACCGAGGGACTTACTCGGNTGAAATCAAAATTTATTGTCGCCTCACTTTCTAACGGAAACATTGCNCTGCTGACAAACATGGCTAAATTTGCAAACCTGCCTTGGGATGCTGTGCTTTCGGCCGAATTGGCCGGCAAATACAAAACACACCCATGGGCATACCAACGTACTGCACAATTGCTTGGACTGAATCCAGAGCAGGTGATGCTAGTGGCAGCCCATAATGGCGATCTACGCGGCGCCATCAACGCAGGCCTCCGCTCTGCATTGGTAACGCGCCCCAATGAATTTGGCAACTCTAAAAACCCTGACCTGGAACCTGANCCGGACTTCGACTATTTCGCTAAAGATTTTCACGATCTAGCTGATCAGCTTGGTTGTAACTGACAATCCTAAATNTAAGGATNAAGAGAATGAACTGGAATTTCGAAAATGCTGCACCAGTCATCGGTTCTATTACTGAAGGAAATGCCTGGGACGGTNAAAAAATGTTGTANTCAAATATCGCNATGAACCGGATATTGAGTTACGACCCCAAGACTGNNCATGTCAGTGTTTGGCGTAATGACACACAAGGTACAAACGGGCTGAATTTTGACTCAANAGGAAATCTATTTGGATGCGCGGGAAACGGTCGAAAGATCGTTCGATTCGANCCGAATGGTGACATGTCAACAATCGTCGATCGACTGGGCGGACGACGAATCAATAGCCCAAATGACCTGGCAATAACTCCATCTGGATCGATATATTTTTCTGACCGTGTTGGCGACGTTGGACCAGACGTAGGAATAGATCATTCATCGATAATTTCAGCGGAACCCCAGAAGGACGGATCATACGAGACTATTCGTCGTACTTTCGACACAACTATGCCCAATGGACTGTTATTTTCTAAAGACTATAAAACCCTCTATGTTGCTCAAAGCGATTACAGGGCCAACGAAAAACGCGAGCTACGTGCGTATCCAGTTAACANTGACGGTTCATTAGGCACTTACGACGTTTTACACGACTTCGGTCCGCATCGCGGTATCGATGGTATGACCCTGTCAAATNATGGGCACATCGTGGCTTGCACTGGATGGGAAATTTCAGGACCTGGCGGTATGATCACCGTCTTCGACGAGAAAGGTCGAATCACCCAGACTCACCCTACCCCTGCGCTCAGACCCACAAACTGCACTTTCGCAGGTGAAGACTTATACATAACTTCTATTGAAGGGCATCTGTTAGTCGCATATNNCACAGGAATGACAGGCNATTTATTGTGGCCTAACTAACCACATCAACTNCGAATCANAACCGCATCAAGGAAAGATGTTTAACGAATGCATAATTGGAAATGGACTCAAATTGCAAAGCACAAGACATTGACCGAAGGTCCTGTCTGGGATGGTTCGGGACTGCTCTACAACGAAGTCGCGAAAAGCACCACCTTCAGGTGGGATCCGAAAAACGATGATATATCCATATGGCGTAAGAGCACTGGTGAAACAAATGGNATGACTTTTGATAGGCAAGGTCAACTGTTCGCCTGTGAAGGCGGAGCTCATAGAGTTACGAAGATAGACCCCGAAACCCCTGACATCAACNCAATGGTTNTNAGCNAAGGCCTGGAGGGGGAGACCTTAAACTGGCCAAATGATCTAGCNATAGACCANCACGGNCGCGTNTACTTTTCNGACCCAAACTACTCAAGCAATCCCAACAACCTGGATGAAGAATCAATCTACATGGCNGAGCACNCATTTGGAGGTAATTGGAATACCCTCAGAGTTACCGTCGATACCTATAAGCCAAATGGGGTTCTTTTTTCAATAGACCAGAAAACATTATTTGTGGCCGATGCTCCATTCGAACCCTCTGAACCACGCCGNTTGCTTGCTTATCCGGTAAACACCGATGGAACTTTGGGTGANTACCAANTCCTTCACGATTTCGGCCAAGGTCGCGGTATCGACGGAATGACCCTGACTTCCTCGGGGATNATTATAGCGACGGCCGGATCNTCTTCGGCNGGCCCNGGGTCAATGATTTACGAATTCGAACCATCCGGGCGAGTCGTCCGGACACACCCGACCCCNGCAGAAAGCCCAACAAACTGCACCTATGGNGGAACATCACTCAGCACATTATTCGTGACATTTNCGGGCGGAGAAGTCTACAAAGTCGATGAAACAGGTCATAGTGGACATTTATCGTACCCACAACGGCGTTTCTAACTGCNAACNGGCTTTGGNATANAACCNNNCACAGAACTGCAAATNACTGCTCAGTAAAANTNGAATCGTATGCTGCGGNGGGTTCAAGTGATTCATCGATCAAACCCTTCGATTTCATCCAGTCAGNAAACGACGTCCACCGTTCAGGAACCAAGGAACCGAATGGCTGGTTTTCTGATTGCCATAATGGAACGATAAGCTCGACCCCGGCACGATCCACCGATTCATCAATTTCAGCATCGGGATTCATACTTAACAACGTGTCGATAGACCCTTGAGGATCTAATAATGCACGCTCATAACCTTTACTAAATGCTTTGACGAATTTCTCAACCATTTCAGGTCGATCTCTAACCGTCTTTTCAGATGTGACTAAAACCAATTCGTAATACGTGGGAACCCCCCACTCATCTGGAAGAATTACATTTGCAACATGGCCCTCGTTTTCCATCACGATCAACTCGTGAGTCCAGTANGCACCCACTACNGCATCCACCGTGCCAGAAAGCAAAGCCTGGGACAANGCAAATCCTACATCCACCAATTCCACATCCTCTCTAGATAANCCATCCGTCTCAAGCATGGTTGTCAGCATCGCTTCATTCCAAGGAATTCCAGGATATCCCACCTTCTTACCCGCCAATTTACCAGGCCGGTCGATCCCCGACGACTGCAGGGCCATCATCGAATTTAGCGGACGTTGCACCACACCCGCTACGGCTAGAACTGGCACGCCTGCATTACGAGCCTGCATCAGATCCGGTTGGTAAAACATTCCAAAGTCACTATCTCCGCTTGCGACCAGGCTGAGAATAGCCGTAGGGTCNGCTGGTGGTTCTACGACAACATTCAAACCTTCTTCGGCAAAGAATCCTTTGTCCACTGCCNCGTAGATCCCTGCATGGTTAGCATTTTGAAACCAATCCAATGTCAGTATCAGCTCTTGAGATTCCGTATCGCTATCACTGCAACCCACAACGGCCATCGATATGAGACATACAACGTACAAAAAGATAATTTTCATTAC
Source organism: Chloroflexota bacterium (assembly GCA_002725925.1). Classification (GTDB taxonomy): domain Bacteria; phylum Chloroflexota; class Dehalococcoidia; order Lucifugimonadales; family Lucifugimonadaceae; genus Lucifugimonas. Next base: position 10,113 of record PBRL01000050.1, on the reverse strand, counting down.
TCTCCTAAATTCTTAGCCTGATTCAAAGTCGATGGGTATTTACGCAATGACCATTTTTCTATGGCAACGATTACCGCAAATAGGGTGATCGCCACCACAGACAAAACCACTATTGCAGCAAAAACTCTAGCCGTTTGAAATTGNGGGCCCGATAACTTCATAAGCCACCCAAGTCCGCCGCTCGCTCCAACCCATTCGCCGATNACCGCGCCGATCACCGATACCACTGCTGCCACTTTCATCCCNGCAAAAAAATTAGGCAGCGCTGTTGGNATCATTANTTTTCTAAANATTTGNGCATTAGTTGCACCAAGTGTCCGNAACATNTCGACCGANTCTGAATCGACTGAACGTAAACCCGTAACAAGACTAACTACCAGAGGAAAAAATGTGAAAAGCACTACAACTATGACTTTCGACATAATATCTGTGCCAACCCAAATGATAAGAAGAGGAGCCAAAGTGAATATAGGTATCGTTTGGGACGCNATAATAATTGGATAGACTGATCGCTCCATCGCACGAGACCACACAATTCCCGAGGCAAGAGCGACCCCAATCATCAACGACACAGCAAATCCCATAATTATTTCCACCACCGTGATTCCGGCGTGTCGGGTTAAAAGTCCTATCGAGTCGATTAATTCTTGAAAAATAATCGTCGGNGGAGGAAGCAGCCACCTTTGGATTTCAAGAAACCAGACGCACAATTCCCAAACTACAATCAATACCGCAAAAGTCAAAATCGCCGGATACCAATTCTTAACAGCNTGCCACATNTAGNTATNGATTAAACGCATTACGAAGATACGCCCCGTCTCTCAAGCAATGCCAGAATGTTTTTCCTTAGTTCCACAAAAGNTGGTGACGTAAATGAAGATTCAATATNGGAACCANCTAACCTCACNTCCACTTCAGCGACTATTCGACCCGGATCACTTGCCATAATNANTACCCGATCNGCNAGCAAGATTGCTTCCTCTACGTCATGAGTAACCAACAGAACNGCTTTGTCAGTGCGAGTTAACACACTAAGCAACCATTTCTGTAACACGTTGCGGGTTATTGCATCGAGAGCTCCGAACGGCTCATCAAGGAGCAACACATGATTATCAGGCAAGACCGTACGCATCAGGGCAGCTCGCTGGCGCATTCCACCAGATAACTGTGAGGGCATATACTCGAGTACGTCCGACAGACCAAATGATTTGGCAAGTTCTTGAACTNGNGCCTTTGATGTATCCGCAGANATGTTTCGCAGTTCCAGNCCAAGCTGGCAGTTTTCAGAGATCGTCCGCCACGGCAATAAAAGGTCCCGTTGCTGCATGTACGAAACATTGCCTAATCGCCCTGGAGAATCAACGATACCGTTAGCACTTATACTTCCGGTACTTGGAGGTAAAAGTCCAGAAATCAGATTCAAAAGCGTGCTCTTACCGCATCCAGAAGGCCCAACGAGCGCCACAAATTCTCCCCGGTTTACCGACAGGTCAACATTATCGAGAACTGGAATGCTCTGGTAATCAAATCCAACTCCGGAAACGGTTAATAAAGCACCATCATCGAGAGAAGTCACACCGTTGTCCAACACCAATTTCTGAGAACAGGAACTCATTGTTATAACGCAATTATTCAGGGCTATTTGTCACTCTGAGTAAAACACGCTTGGATATGGCACCAGGCCGTTTCCCTACGCTGGCATTACCCAGATCAGGTTCAAGGGTTGGCAAAGTCTCATTGTCTACCATCTCAGCCCGGCTACCCGAGCACCCCTGTGCGTTGCGAACAACGCCAGCGAAGTTACGAACTTCACCTACTCACAAGTTTTGCAACCTCTAGGGATCATGTCAAATCATGTGGCAATTACCACGCCTACAACGTTTGCGGCTTGACCGGGTCACAGCTAGAATGCGGCTAATTCGATTTGAAAAGGCTTGTTTTAAACACAGGAACAATTCATCAGTTTTGGGAACCACCCCGTCAAATCCTAAAGAAAATTTTGCTCGCGCCATCAGATGCCCAGATGATGAGATTAACCTCTCGTCAGCTAGTCTAAACGCAGCGGCTGCTGAGTTTCCTGATCTCGACGTCGTGGCCTATCAGGGCCTTATCGCTAAGTTAGGTGTACAAGTAAAATCTCACCTCACCGCTCACCACTCAATATACGACTTCGTTGATGTCATGTACGACGTTATCTTCGAAGAAGCGGGCTTCAAAGGCAATACCAAAGATTATTTCGATCCCAATAACAACCACATAAACCAAGTGATTGACCAAAAAACAGGAAGCCCAGTTGCCCTTTCGATCCTCTACATGGAAGTCGCAAAAACTGCTGGAGTATTAGTGGATGGCATATCACTTCGCAAACACTTCGTGGTGGCGGTCGGCGATGGTGATGACAAACTTTACGTTGATCCTTTCTATCGAGGCGGCTTGCTCTCAAGAAAAGAATGTATTGTCAGCATACTCGGGAAAGACAGAGTAGATGGCGGCGACTTCGACGACCTGGAACGCAAATTCCTACGTCCCACAAACAAGAGAACCATACTCCGTAGGCTTATCAGCAATCTCAAGGTCGCGTACGAAAAACATAAGCGATACGAACTTGCCCTTTCGGCATCAGAACGAATTCAGCTGCTCGATCCTTCAAACTTAGGCAACTTGAGTGAACTGGCGCACTTGCAGACCAAGGTAGGTAATTTTGGTGATGCCGTTGATTCCCTAACCCAGTTCCTCGACCGCGCTCCNGCCGGANCNAATACNGAGCAGGCAGAAAGCGCNCTGCGTAANCTCAAGTCNTTAACCGCTCAGGGAAAAGAAAATTCAGAAAGTTAGCAAAGCCTAGGGCTGGTAACTTNATNCCGACCGTANCAGCAAGCTAACNCTGACTGTCGGACCAGNTAATGAACGTTAAGTTAGTAAGCACCACTNCCCCACTTCATTTGAGCGNCAACTGATTGACTTGATAACTCCCANCATGCCAATAGCACGGAATCAACCTCACATGTGATCCATAGGTTACGGTTTTGTACTATCAAAAACACTNAGGTCACCGCTGGGAATTCTTAACATGNGTAAAACAAAACTGTTCGAAGCAAAAACCCAGATCGTAAGACCTGAGCGCATATGAATGGAAATTCAGAAACTAAGATTTGGATATGTGATCGCTGTCAATCTCANTTGGTCGATCTCCACTGCAAACTCAGATGCGATAAATGCGGCTTTATACGGGACTGCAGTGATCCTTAAATTCGATTAGAGCTAATTTTGCAAGACCACCTTGATTGACTGGTACCCGACAATTTTGGTTAGGNTGCAAATGCACACAANATGACTGTTCATTTACATCACATACCTTTCGTTTACATGACAGCCACTGCGTTATTCTGCGCCATCGCCCTGGGGTGTTCGAATCGTATGGTTGTTGAGGAACCGACCGTCTCCCTCGTAACGCCAGCCCAAGCGGTGGATTTATCCCGCACGGCGATGCAGGACCTTAATAATTTCAGCTTCGAATTAACCCACCCCCAAGGATTCACGACTCTCGCAGGTTCACTCGAAATGACAAAGGCAGGCGGGATTGTTACGTCAAATGGCTTTGATCTTAATGCTGAAGCAAAAATCGGACGTGCATTTGTCCGTGTTGAAGCGATTGTCATTAACGACAAAACGTGGATGACGAATCCACTTACCGGAATGTGGTCACAGGTTGCCCCAGAGGATAGCCCTTTCTCGTTTCTAGACCCCGTCAAGTTGGTGGCCGATATTCTCGGGGAGACCCAAAACGGGCGGTATGAAGAGAACGAACAAGTAAGCAATGAACTGATCATTCTAGGGCAAATCCCTGCGATCACGCTTACCGCAATCGTCGGGGAGGTCCAGAAAGAAGCAATGCCAGATGTAAGCCTGACCCTAGATGCACAAAGCTATTTTCTGAAAAAAATTGTCATCACTGGGATTGTTCAACCAGAAGATGAATCAAATACGATTCGAGTCATAACACTATCCAATTTCAACGCAAAAGTATCGCTCCAACCACCGAGTTAAACGATGCGCATACGATTAGGTCAATTCATATCCCCCTACAAACTCATACTGCCATTGTGTTTCGGTGTTTTCATCGCGGCAGATGACCAGACTGTAGTTGTAACGCTTTTACCGGAAATGATGGCCGATCTAAGAGTAGGAGTGAGTGAGCTCGATCGTGCTTCTTGGTCGATCACGGGTTATTTGATCGGTTACACAGCCGCAATGCCTCTGATGGGACGTATATCGGACCGGGCCGGTTATCGGCGAGCGTTTCTACTTGCAATGACGGTCTTTTCAATTGGGTCTGTTTTGGTTGCAGTTTCCCCTGAAATCCCAGGGTGGCTTTACGGTGGAGATCCTGAATATAACTGGCTTATCGGAACACGCATATTTCAAGCAATCGGTGGAGGCGCCGTGATTCCNATAACCATCGCAGCTGCAGGCGAACTAGTGGACGGTAAGCACCGAGCAATCGCATACGGTTTGGTAGGTGCAAGTGCCGAAGCAGGGGCAGTTTTCGGGCCTATCTGGGGAGGAGGAATAGGGACCTGGCTTTCATGGGAATGGGCATTCTGGCTGAATATTCCTTTAACAATAGCTGCGTCGATCTGGATCATGAAAAATCCTCCAGGCAGGCGGACCAATGTACGTGTAGATATTCCCACCGGACTTATTTTCGCAGCTGCCCTAACACTGTTAACCGTCGGGCTTGTTCGTTTAGGCCATCCGGATACACTCATGGCCATCTCACTAACACTGACTATTGGACTAGTGTTACTTCTCCTGTTTATGAACAACCGCTCCCGCGACGCTTTGTTTCCTCAAAACCTGTTCAAACTCCTATCATTCAACCTTGCGAACGTGACTCATTTCCTCATCGGGGCTGCGTTAATAATTGGCATGGTCACAGTGCCATTACTGGCGGCCACCGTGTTGGAAAAATCTCCATTAGAAGGCGGACTGCAACTTTTGAGAATGACAGTAGCTATAGGTTTTGGGGCTTTGATTGGAGGCTACATCACCCAACGGATAGGGGAGCGCAGCCCAGTAATAATAGGAACCATTATTACTGGCATGGGATTCTTACTGATGTCAGAGTGGACTTTAAATATCGCAGAACCCATGCTAACCATCCACCTAGCTATTACAGGTCTAGGGCTGGGACTAGTTATATCACCAATTACGGAAACTGCCCTCGGGAAAGTTAACAGCGGCCAGCGCGGCATTGCATCTGCCTTGCTCAGTTCCTCACGAATGATAGGAATGATCTCCGGATTAGCTGTAATGACCGCACTAGGTACGGCACAATTTCATGAGTTGCTTGTAGACATACCCGCTTTCTCAATCGATCCCAATGTGCAACAACACATAGCGGATAGCGCTGTGGATGCCGGCATGAAAGTGTTTACTCGGTTTTACCAGTATGGTGCAGTCATATGTTTCCTAGCGCTTATTCCTGCCTGGACTATGACGAAGAAACGGTGCAATCAACCGACTGACGAAAGTTAATCGGCTGAANCCGAGCGACGGTTCTCCGCNCGACGTTCAGATTCAAGCCGTTCCAAGTCATATGATCCGTGATCGACGTAAGACATTGCATCGGCCAAAGCCTTGTGACCTGCTTTNTCCCGAATAAGGGTGTGCATCCNTTGACACACCCTTCGATAGTCCGGATGACCCTGCTGAGCTGTACGTAGTTCCAGAATATGAAAAGCCTCACGAACATTGAACTGCATCGAATATCGAAGTTTGAAAGCAAACGGCACTACATACTGTGCAACTTCGGGTCCGTGATCATTCATTACCACAGCATGAAAATCAGATATCCGCCCCATGGCGTCATTCCATCTTTGTGACCACCCAACCTCGTGGATCGCGGGTGGGGTTGAATACCCGTGCTTGACTCCTAGCCGTTGCCAGTCAATAGTCAACATACGATGACGTTGCAGATCTCTGAAACTGCCAAAATCGGACAATACGTCAAATCTATAAAAGGATCGCTCCATACCACGACCTGGCTTATGACGNCGGTTCTGACGATGACCAACGTACGATTTAATCACTTCACTTTTTTCAGAATCAGTCATANTATCGACAACGGTTTGAAGTTGAGTATCGGNAAGATCTGTGTGTGCATACAAAGCNGCCGNAACAATCTTTTTCTCTGCATCTCCGTCCCATTCAACCAGGGATACTTCGCAGATGGGATCGGGGTCTGAATTAATACTCAATGCAATCCGCNCCATCGCATTATGATTTTCCTTCAAATATTGTGACCACGCCCCNCCNCGGTTGGGCAAATCCACACGCTTCATAAAAGATGGNATCACTTTTCGCAGCTCNACCAANATTTTCTCAGCNTATTCACGCACNTCTTCTAAAGGATGANTATTCATNCTTATGAGCAGATGTTCATAAGCCTGACCAGTAGCAAATATCCCAACATTTGAGTATGTCGACGCTGGTAACAGCCCACGCGCCACGTCGCATGCTTTAGCCCTAATGGATGCGTTATATATGAACCTCGAATCATCAGGTTGTCTGGGATACTGATTCTCGTAAAAAGTCACACATGTGTGAACTANCTGCGAATACTCGTCAAACAACCAATCTANGGTGTTTTTATAACGCNAAGCGATTTTTCCGCTTTCGATCTCAGGTGGAACGATATATCGATAGCGATCACCCAGNTTCTGATCGTAAAAAATGTAACGCGTTGACTGCTCCAAATACGCAGCCAATCGTCCCCATTCCAAAACCTTGGTAAGAATATTCGATGCCTGNTCACATGCAATGTGGGCACCACCNAGTTGCGCGACAGAGTCGTCGCCATACTCTGANAAAACNCGGTCGAACAGTCCCTGCGCACGATCAAGTGATACTGCATCGGCATTAGCNGTTGAATCATNTAATTNTTCAATCGGTATCTCAGTTTGATCGTANAATTCATCCAAAAACAAGCGACGTAACGATTTATGGGATCGGCTATAACGAGCAAATAACGCACTTTTTACAACCTCTGGGAGATTGATAAGAGCGAATACCGGACCATCGATGTTCGTAAAAAAACGACTGAGTATTGCTCGCTCATCCGTAGTAAATATTTCACGTACGTACATCGTTTATTAGCCTATAGACTGCCCCACAATCTTGCGAGGAGTTCGGTCGTTTTTACAAAAAGCNCTCGCCTGATGGGAATTGACTCGATAATAAAGTTGTCTGGCGCTCACAGCATTAGACGAACAGGGTTTTCGAGGGTTTTCTGAAATTCACTGAGGAAAATGGCAGCCTCTGCCCCATCGCCCACNCGGTGGTCAGCAGAAATCGTCGCATTCATCGTTTGCCCAACCTCAANGTTGCCATTATTGACGATAGGCTTCGCTTTGACAGCACCAACTGCAATTATTCCAGCATTTGGCGGAACAATGATTGCTGCGAATGTATCGGTCCCAAACATTCCGAGATTTGAAGTCCCAAACGTTCCTTTTGTCATTTCATCCTGTGTAAGTGTGCCGTCTTCACCTCGTGCTCGCCTGCCCAAATCACGAACAGCCTGAGAAATCTCTGTTAATGACATATTTTGGATGCCAATCACCGCAGGGACGATAAGGCCTTCATCAAGCGCTATCGCAACACCAAGATTAATGTCAGAGTGTCCCACGAGCTTATCGCCATCGAATGAAGAGTTCCACTTGGGATACTTCAACAACGCTGTAGTAACTGCTTTTAGAACCATGTCGTTAACAGATACCNTTACNCCATCATCGAGAGCTTCATTCAACTGGGACCGAAAAGTCATTGCAGCACCCATGTTTACTTCATGGGTCACGTANTAATGAGGCGATTCAGTCTTCGATCGAACTGTGACTCGAGCAATTGCCTGACGCATAGNNGATAGGGGCGTGTCAGACCCGTCAATCGCAACATTAGCGCTAACTCCTNATGACNCGAATTGCACCGAAGGACTGAAATTCTCCACATCNGCCTTAGTAATTCGAGACCCAGGACCAGTGCCAGGGACAGTAGCAATATCGATGCCCTTTTCAGCAGCAATCTTACGAGCAATAGGCGAGGCTTTAACCCTGCCATCCCCTGCAGAAGTAACCGTTACGGGAGGNTCCATTGCTATATCACTTTGACCTGNCNNCAGATCGGGNTCAACAGGAGTTAGAGGTTGATCAGGGGNCTGCGTATCACTTTTTTCTACAACTGGAGCCGAAACAATTTCAGGGATTTCATCCTCTAGATCACCAATGTAAGCGATGACGGTGCCTACTTGAACCAATGAGCCTTCTTCGACAGTAATCTGCCGGAGCACGCCCTCAGCATATGCCTCCATCTCAACAACCGTTTTATCGGTCTCGATTTCAGCTAATTTGTCTCCTCGACTGACCTGATCACCTTCCGCTTTAAGCCACTTAGCGATAGTTCCTTCAGTCATGTCGGCGCCCATTGAGGGCATGGTCACTTCGTTAATCAAATTTCCTCTCCTGCGGGAACACTCAGATCACAACATCAATGAGCACACATGCGACACTGATACTGTGATTTATCAATACCTAGGATAGTTGGTACACAACAATCCTGCGACCCTGATCTGATCGCAGTTGATCTGATCCGTTCTACCACCATCAGCCTACTTCCCAAGCCTAGACTGTTGGCGCGCTGTTATCGCCTTGATTCGGTCTTCCCTGCTATTATCGGTTTTCATACCCCGGTCTTTATTAGCCCGCTGGTCTTCCAACTCGTGGAACAAACGCTTATAGGATTCAAAACGAGAAACTTGCAATTGTCCAGCAGCAATCTCCTCTGTGATAGCGCAGCCCGGTTCATCTTCATGGGCACAATCGCGAAACTTACATCGCCCCATATACTCCGCTATTTCTGGAAAAGTTTTGGTAAGTGCATCTACGCGTCCTTCTACAAGACCAATTGTGCGTATACCCGGAGTATCGATCAATACACCCCCATCTGACAAAGGTAACAACTGCCTAGTCACTGTCGTATGGCGGCCACGAGTATCCGATTTGCGAATGCCGACAGTATCCATGATCTCTTCACCAATCAACTGATTCGCAAGCGTAGATTTACCAACCCCAGATGCGCCTATAAGGGCAACCGTTTCACCTCCTGGAATAAAGCGGCGAAGCGAACTTATCCCTACGCCGGTCAACCCACTGACTGCAAATACCTCTACATCAGGCGCCGCTGACGCTAAAGGCGCCAGAAAATTAAGAGGATCCACTTCCCGCATCAAGTCTATTTTTGAAACCACAATCACAGGAACAGCTCCACTGGACCATACCAGCGCGACTTCGCGTTCTAATCTTGACACATTAAAATTATTTGCAGCCTGCACGATGAAAACCGTGTTGACGTTAGCGGCTAGAATCTGTTCATTTGATTTACCTTCGGATCTTCCACGCATAGATCGGTTTCGAATCAACAAGGAAATTCGTGGTAAAACAAATTCAATCTCATCCGAATCTTGATTATCGCCTGGTCGTACTAATACCCAATCACCAACCGTCGGTTCAATGGGATCAATTTCAGATTCAACATCGGTAGTATTTCGTGCGAAAGTACTTCCAGCACGAAAATCACCGGTATCCGCATGTACAAAAGTAGATATACCATCAACCCGCGCTACTCTGCCAGGTCGAAGTTCTGAATCCGCTGCACAAATCTGGATGAAGTCAGCCTTAACCGATTCTGTAAGGCCATATTGAATCAGATTTGTAAAACTATCGTATGGAATTTGGATAGTAATCAGATTGTCTTAGCTGGTGAAAAAATCAAAGTGAAACAGAGATCACGTAATCAACGGTTCGCTAGTGGGAATACTACACAGTGTTACGCAATTATGTTCAGAATCCCACATAGGAGATTACAAATAACACCCGATTCGACTACAAACATTAAATTCCTATAGTCCATAACCTTCGGCAGCAGCTGAAAGCACATCCTGAGCATCAGTGAGGACTTCCTGTTCAAGGCCCTTGTTATAAGGCCAAGGAACATCGACAGAACCTACTCGCATGATCGGTCCATCAAGCCATTCGTATGCTCGTTGCTGGAGCTCTG
>PBRL01000049.1 GCA_002725925.1 Chloroflexota bacterium | reverse complement strand
GTGCAAAATTTCACCCGCGTGTGGCTGAACCTTGACAACATCGGCGAAACGCCGCCTTCCAAGGATTTTACCGTCTACTATCGCGATAATCTTGAGGAGGCCATGCGCAATGAGACTCAGGATTTTTTTAAGCACGTGCTTGAGCACAACCTGCCGCCGAGTGAATTTTTGGAGGCCAATTACTCCTTCCTTAATCGCGAACTGGCTCTGCATTATGGTATTGAAGGGATAAAAGGGAATCATATGCGACAGGTGTCGATCAAAGGCACACCGCGGGGCGGTTTGCTGGGACAAGGGGCTTTCCTGACGGCTTCAGCCAATGGAGTGGACACCTCGCCGGTGGTGCGCGGTATTTATGTGATGGAAAAACTGCTGGGGTACTCTCCCCCCCAGCCGCCACCTGATGTGCCTGAAATTGAGCCGGACATTCGCGGGGCAAAGACCATCCGCGAGCAACTTGCCAAGCACCGCGAGATTGCCACCTGTGCCGAGTGTCACCGCAAGATAGATCCCTTGGGGTTTGCCCTGGAAAATTTTGATGCCATAGGCCGTTGGCGTGACCAGTACGGCAAAGGGATGCCCGTCAATCCTGCCGGCAAACTTCCCAGCGGCGAAGCGTTTGCCTCAGCGGGTGAATTCAAAAATCTCATGGCCCAGAAGCACGATCAATTTACCCGTTGCCTGACCCAGAAGCTTCTCACCTACGCCACGGGCCGTGAACAGGTCCCCACCGATCGTCCTGTCATTGACTCCATTCTCCGTGAAATGAAAAAGGACAATCAAGGCCTGCGTGACCTCATTCATTTGATTGTTCTGAGCGAGGTATTTTCTCAGAACTAGCTTTCCTTTTGAGTTATGGGCGGCATGATTTGCCGCATGCAATCATTCTCCCGACGTTCATTCACTGGCCAAGCCGCCTTGGCTGCCCCAATTATTTCATTCGCGCCTTCGCTTCTGGCCAAGGACAAGAATGATCCCGACCGTTTCCAAATCGGTATTCAGGAATATACGTTCCACCGTTGGATTGGGGCAGGGAAACTTGATCATTTGGATTATCCGGCGCTCGCCAAGAAGAAGCTGGGTATTACCCATATCGAATACTGGAACCGGCCGTTCAACGGTAAACATACTGACAAGAAATATGTCGGTGAATTGGTCAAGCGCACCACCGGTGAAGGGATGAAAAATGTGCTGATTTTGGTTGATGCGAAGAACCAGCTTGATTCAAGGGATGCCAAGGCGCGGACGCGTGCGGTTGAGGAGCACAAGGGTTGGGTGGATTGTGCAAAGCAGCTGGGTTGTAAGGCTATTCGTGTTAACTGTCGCTCAGGAGGTAATCGGGATGAGAACCTTGATAATGCCGCCAAGGGTTTGGGTGCCTTGTGTGATTACGCCAAGGGGACCGGTGTGAAGATCGTGATTGAACCGCACGGAGGCAACTCGCAGGACCCTGACTGGCTTTTGGCTGCGATGAAGAAAATCAACCGGCCCAACGCCGGGCTCTTGCCCGATTTTAATAACTTTGGCCGCTACAATCGTTATGATGGGGTGACCAAGAGTTTGCCTTTTGCACCGGCCGTCTGCGCCAAGGCATTGAAGTTTGATGATAAAGGCAATGAGACAAACACCGACTATTACAAGATGATCAAGATCATCTATGAGTCCTCCTATTCAGGAGTGATCTCCATCGAATTTGAGGGTCACGGCGTGGATCCGATTGAAGGTTCATTAAAAACCAAGGCGCTCATCCAGAAGGCACTTAAGGCTGCGGCTGCATGATCCGAAGCTGGGTCTTCATCCTGTTCTGCCTTGTTGCCTCGAGTGCGCCGGCGGCCAAGCGGCCCAATCTGGTTCTTATTCTGGCTGATGATTTGGGTTGGGCTGACCTGTCCTGCTATGGCAATGATCTGCATCAAACTCCAAACCTAGATCGGTTGGCCCGACAAGGGGTTCGCTTTACTGATGCCTATGCGGCCAGTCCGGTTTGTACTCCCACCCGGGCGGCCATCCTGACCGGGTTGCATCCGGCGCGGCTGCACATGACCATCTGGCGTGAGAGTGCCCTCAACCGCGGGAACCGCAAGTTGCTGCAGCCGGTATGTCTGGATTCTCTTCCCTTGAAACATGTGACTCTGGCTGAGGTGCTCAAGAAGGCCGGGTACTTTAATGCCCACCTCGGCAAGTGGCATGTGGGTCGTGCCGAAGCCTATCCTCAGGCCCACGGTTTTCACCTGAATATTGGCGGGACACTTTGGGGTGCCCCGCAAACTTTTTGGTATCCTTTCAATGGAGATGGTTACTTCCGTGACTGGCGCTATGTGCCCGGGCTGGAGCCGGGTAATAAAGGCGACTATCTCACCGATCGGTTGACTGACAAGGCTCTGGTAATCATGGAAGAACAGACCAAAGCTTCGCGTCCTTTTTACCTGAATCTATGGTATCATTCGGTGCACACGCCCATTGAAGGTAAACCTGAACTGGTCGAGCATTACCGAAAGAAGATCAAGCCCGGCTCGGTCCGAAAGAATCCCCACTACGCAGCCATGGTTCATAGTCTGGATGAAAATGTGGGACGGGTATTAACTAAAATAGATAAGCTGGGAGTTGCCGATAATACGTGGGTCATCTTTACCTCTGATAACGGGGGCTTTATCAACAAGTGCAAGCTGAACAGGGATTTGGCTGTGGCCAATAACGCTCCTTTGCGCAGTGGCAAGGGTTCNTGTTATGAGGGCGGNGTGCGGGTGCCGCTCATCGTTCGTGGCCCCCANGTGGCTCAAGGCAAGATNTCATCTGAGCCGGTGTATGCTCCTGATCTCTACCCGACCTTNCTACGGGCTGCCGGNCTTTCTGANCAGGCACAAGCNGGNNTNGACGGNGTGGATTTTACTNCGCTGCTTCAAAANCCTGATGCTACTCTGAANCGTGAAGCACTCTATTTTCATTATCCCCATTACTACCAGACCACAACCCCGGTAAGTGCCCTTCGCAAGGGAGACTGGAAGTTGCTGGAGTATTATGAAGACAACCGGCTTGAGTTATTTAACCTGAAGCAGGATCCAGGAGAGACACAGGATATTTCCACTGCCAATCCTGCCTTGGCTAGGCGCTTAAGGATGGAACTGGATGTCTGGCGCAAAAAAATTGGGGCACAATTGCCTGAGCCTAATCCGGACTGGAAACCCCGCCGGAAATAGCTGTTCCCTTTGTTGGTATCCACAAAAACAAAGCATCGCTCTTGAGGGCGGCTCTTGTTAAAAGAAGACCTTCATGGTTCGAAACATTATCTTCATACTCGCCTGTTGCTGTGGGGTGACGCTTTTTGCGGCCGACAAGCCCAACATCATTTTTCTTTTTGCTGATGATCTGGGCTATGGTGACTTGTCTTGCTACGGTCATCCTTATGCCAAGACACCGGCCTTGGACAAGCTGGCCAAAGAGGGCACGCGCTTTACACAGGCCTACGTCACCGGCGTTACCTGTTGCCCGAGTCGTACAGGGATGATGACCGGCAAATTTCCCGCCACCTTTGCCAAGTACATGTCTGATCACGGTTTTGGGGATCGGGTGACCATCACTGAGCTATTGAAAAAGAACGGGTACTCTACCGGTCACTTTGGTAAATGGCATATTGGTCCCAAGACTGAAAATGGGACCTACGGTATTGATGTCATTAATGGTAACAAGCGTGACACCAAGGATCGGGCCACGCGTGGACGCGATGCGTACGTGATTGATACGGCCATTGAATTTCTCGAAGCGAACGCGAAAAAAGACAAGCCCATCTATATGAATGTCTGGGGGCATATCTCTCATTTTCCGGTGAGCCCCCCCAAGGCATTCAGCGATCGGTTTAAGGAGGTGGTGGTCGATGAATCCAAGTTTAATGACACCATGCGCGATAAGTTCCAACATTGTCGGGAGTTTAAGGGTGATATCGATGAGGGCATGCGCAACTACCTCGGGGATGTGTGGAGTATGGACTCGGGCATCGGGCGATTGCTCAAAAAGGTGGATGAACTGGGCCTGCGCAAGAATACGATTGTGGTTTTCTCCAGCGATCATGGGCCCGCACCGGTTAAGCTGGGTGGTGGCCGCAATGAAGCTCCTTCCCGTATTGATGCTGCGCGCAATATGCTGGGTTCACCGGGAATTTATCGGGGGGGTAAGCATACCCAGTTTGAAGGCGGGGTGAGGGTGCCTTTCATTATCCGTTGGCCGGGTCATGTGCCTGCCGGTCGCGTGAATAGCACCTCAGTCATCTCATTCATCGACTGGCTGCCTACTGTCTGCGAGCTCACCGGCACCAAAAACACCGCACCCAATCTGGATGGAGAGGATGTCTCCGACATCTGGCTGGGAGCCAAACGCACCCGCACCAAGCCGCTCTTTTGGCGGGTGGGCAATGTGAATGCCCGTCCGGCTGTGCGTGTGGGTGACTGGAAATATTATCAATACAACAACAAGGAAACCGGCCCTATGCTTTATGATTTGGCTAAAGATCCGGGTGAGAAGCGGAATTTGGTTAAAGAGAAGCCTCAGGTTGTTCGCCGGTTGGCCGGCCGGATCAATGACTGGATTGCGACCTTGCCCAAAGAGTACACAAAACCGAACAAACAGAAAAAGAGAGACAAAAAGAAATGAAAGGGATAAAGGTCTCATGCATCGTGGTATTGTTTGCTTTGTTCATATTGCCGTCTCTCGTACATGCTTCGAAGCCCAAACGACCACATGTTTTGTTCGTTATTTGCGACGATTTAAACTCACACGTGTCACCTTTCGGTTACGCTCTGATTCAGACACCGGCATTGAAACGCTTGGCAGCGGAAGGCCTCACTTTTCATCGTTCCTATTGCCAATATCCTGTGTGTGGACCATCGCGGGCATCTCTCCTGAGTAGCTTGTACCCTGAATCGTCGGGCGTGCTTAACAACAAATTGGACATTCGCAAAACCCGTCCTGGCACGGTGTCTCTCCCTCAGCGGTTGAAGGAAAACGGATACTGGACGGCCAGCGTCGGAAAAATATTTCATTCGCCTCGGCATCAGCAAGGTGATGTTGCCTGGAATGAACAGATCATGTTTCAGAACGACGAACTCCCACTGGTCGCTAAAGCGCGAAAACTATTCGAGGCGAAGCACGGCTCAGTGGAAGATCGTAAGAATCGTAAAATGTGGAAAGCACACCGAAAGACCCTCTCCGCTCAGACGCGCGGAGAAAGTCAGCCGGGATACGGACCGACACAGTTACAAGACGATCAACACAAGGATGGCAAGAATGTCCTTCAAATTGTCAAATGGTTGAATGAGAAGAGCTATGGAGATAAACCTTTCTTCATTGCCTGCGGGATTCAAAAGCCCCATGTCCCTTTTCTAGCTCCGAAAAAATATTTTGACCGGTATCAGTTGGCGGACCTTAGGTTCCAGCTCAGTCCGGCTAACGATTGGGAGGACATTCCCGAATTTGCAATGGTCAAGCGCTTCCAATCTTTCGGCTTCGAATTAGGCAAGGAGAATGATGCCTTGCGCCGGGAATACACCCAAGCTTATCACGCCTGCATATCCTATATCGATGCCCAGTTGGGGTTGCTCTTCGACTCACTTAAACTACGTGGATTATGGGATGACACCATCGTCATTTTCACCTCGGATCACGGCTACCATTTGGGTGAGCACTTTATGTGGGGCAAGGTGACGCTCTTTGAGGAATGTGCCCGTGTTCCGCTGATTGTACGTGTTCCTGGCATGACAAAACCCGGGTCAATTACCAAAGCGTTGATTGAGCACGTTGATTTTTACCCCACCCTACTTGAACTCTGTGGGCTGGAAAACAGCAGGGACCTACAAGGCATCAGCTTTGTGCCAATTTTAAAAAATCCAAGTCTCAAGGGTAAACAGGCAACCTACACCGTGGTCAGTCGGGGTGAAAAATTAGGGCGATCTATCCGAACTCAAAAATGGCGCTACGCCGAATGGGGGGCACCCAATCTAAGTGAACTTTACGATTTGGAAAAGGACCCCAACGAATATACGAACCTCGCCAAGGACAGCAACCACCGGGTCCAGTTGAGAAAGATGCAAGGGCTGCTTCAAGCTGTGCGAAAACGAGCAACTCAACACAAGTAACCAGACATCAACATGCGTGTCCGACTATGAATCCATCTATAATAATTAATTTTTTAGTGGCGACATTTGGCCTAATTGCTTTGTCGGCAAACGCCCTCCAGCCGAACTTCATTTTCATCCTCGCCGATGATATGCCGTGGTATGGCACAGCGGTTCAGATGGAGGAAGGGTTTAAGGCATCAGCAGGGCAGACACGGCAAACGCCTGTGATTGATCAATTGGCCAGGGATGGCATGACTTTTAGTCGCGCCTTTGCTCCGGCAGGCATGTGTGCTCCATCGCGTTGCAGTATCCAGACAGGTATGAGTGCGGCTCGTACGCGCTTTAGTGGTAACGGTAATTTTGGAACCACTTCCCGCGAAGTCACCTACGGTGGGCGCCGCAGCAAAGGGAAACTCGTTCTTGAACCTCAACCGATTGGATCACTTGACCCCAAGCAGGATACCATTGCTGAATACCTGAAACCCTTGGGTTATGCCACAGCGCACGTGGGCAAGTGGCATATCTATGGAGGTGGTCCCGGTAAACATGGTTATGATGTGCATGATGGGCCAACCACCAATAATGAGGGGAACTCCAAGGACCCGAAAGATCCTAAACTGATTTTCAGTATGACGCGCAAGGCGATTTCGTTTATGGAAACACAAGCGAAAGGGGGCAAGCCATTCTATCTGCAGGTTTCGCACTACGCCGAACACAACGCTGTGCAGTGTTTGCCTGAGACGTCCGCTCAATGCATGAAACTAAAAGGTATTCGGGATATTACGCCCAATGCCCTGCGCAAACGCGTGGCCCAACGCACCGCCATGGTGTTGGACATGGATCGGAGTATTGGCACGCTTCTCAAGAAACTCGATCAACTGGGTTTGCGCGATAACACCTACGTGGTGTTTATGTCCGACAATGGTCATCACCGCGATACCGGTGCCAAGAAATTTCTGCGCGGAAACAAATGGTGGCTTTGGGAAGGCGGCATTCGCGTGCCCATGATTGTGAGAGGCCCCGATATCAAGACTGGCTCACGCTGTGATGTGAACGTAGTGGGTTATGATTTCCTGCCGACATTTTTTGAATTGGCTGGGGGTGAGGTGGAAAAATTACGTGGTGTGGATGGGGTAAGTATTAAGCCCCTTTTCCAAGGCAAAAAGAATCCGGTGTTTGCTAAAAGATATCTTCATTTTCATTACCCGCATCATCGCAATACTGCTCCGCATTCAGTAGTGCTTCAGGGTGACTTGAAATACTTCCGGTTCTACGAGCAGCCCAATTCGCATTATCTCTACAATCTAAAATACTCCATCGGCGAAACTGAAAATATTGCCGCGCAAAACAAGTCTGTAGTGGCTCGATTGGCTGGAGAAATGGATCGGTACCATGTGGCAGTGAAAGCCTGTCTGCCCAAGCCCAACCTTGACGCGGACCCCAACTACAAACCCTATGACCCTGACAAGAATTGGGAATAGGGAGCGGCCAATTTTCGTCTAATTGTCAACAATTCGAGTATTGACACTCTGCTGGGCTAGGGGTTTTCTTCGCTCATGTCCATCACTGAAAAGCCAATTCGTTCCAT